>OMYD01000021.1 GCA_900315195.1 uncultured Eubacteriales bacterium
TCCGCCAAGGCATTCACCGCCGTCATTCCAAGCGTAGCAGTATACTGTACCCCAGTTCTGATTGTCAGAGAACAGAACTGTCTTTGTTCCGGGATCGGGTTCTGAAGTAGGCTCTGTTGAGGGATCGGTGGGATATGTTACGGGATCGGGCTGTGTGGGAGGCTGTGTAGTGGGCGCGGGCTGTGTGGTTGTAGGAATGTCTCCGATATCAACCTGCTCGCCAACCTTTGCGTGGTTAGAATACTCAGCAATATAAAGCTGGATGTTTGTAGCGTCCTTAATGTTGATCTTGCCGTTCATGTCGGTATCAGCAGCAGCAAGCGAGTCGCCTGAAAGAATTACAAGGTCTACGATAGCTCTCTGAAGCTGAGTAACGTCCTTAACGGTGATGTTCTTATCCTGGGTAACGTCACCGATCAGAACCTTATGAGTAGGAACTGATGAAGGTGATGTGGTTGTGGGTGTTGTTGTTTCGGTAGGCTGGGTAGGACCGTCGCTTACCTCTTCCCAGTTACCGTTCTTATACATTGCCTTAAGATAAGGAATGCTCTTGATATCAGCAGTCTGGTTGCCGCCCTGGTTAGAGAAGATTACGCAGTCATATTTAGCGTCGCAAGTGAACTTGTAGATGTTGCTGCCCATATCGGTAGCCGGTGTCATAGCGGTTCCGGGCCATTGAGCGGGCTTGTCCTCGGTGCCGTTCTTCCATACATATGCGTAAGGAGTTGAGAAGTTGAACTGGCTGTTGTCCATGTAGATGGTTCTCATTGTACCGGGAGCCGGCTCAGTGATGGGCTCAACCTTCTCGCCTTCGTAGTCCTTCCATGTGGTGCCGTTAAGGTACTTATCGGTGCCTTCAATGTCAAGACGAACGCCCTCTGCGGGATACTGCTCGTTGGAGTTGCCCTTGTTGTTGAATACTACCGCGCCTTCATCTACGAAGTCATCGGGAACTTCGAATACATACAGACCTGTATCGGAGTCAAGCTCCATTGCGGTACCCGGCCATTTAGCAACCTCGGTAGCCGAGCCGCTTGCGCCCTCTTTATAGATGTAAATATTTACGCCGTTCCAACCGTAGGGCTGGTTGTTGAAGTAAACATTGGTTACCGCATCAGGGTCTTTTTTCTTAAATGTATATGATTTTTCAAGTGTTTCTGTAGCGTTTGTAGCGGTGAGTGTTACGTCAAAGCTTGCGCCGACCTCGATGCCTTCGCCCATTTCAAAGCTCTGGCCGTTGGTGCAGCGGAAAGGAGTTCCGTTTGCAACCTTTACCATTGCGTAGTCTGCGCCGCGCAGGCTGAGGGTAACAGTCTGCTTGTCATAGAAACCGGTCTTGCCGCCCTTAAGTGACATTGCGATGGTGGACTGAGGACCTGAAATCAGGATAACGCCCTGAGCACCTGAGTTAAATGTAGCCTTGCCGTCCTGAACGACAGTTTTTGAGCCGTCGTATTCGTTGGTAACGGTCTTGCCGTTGCCGAACATTGAGCTTACGTTTACAGCGATGTTTGTGTTGGCGGGAGCGCCGATGCAGCAAACTACGCTGTCACTTATATTATCGTCGGAGTATGAACGTGAGAATGTGTAGCCGTTTGAAGCGCTGTAGGAAGCGATAGTTTTGTGCTCGCCGGCGCCTACCGCGACGTGGTTGTTACGGAACTGACCGACCTTCTGCCAGTGAGCCAGCTGAGCCGCGTTCGAGCCGAAGTTCATATCGCTTCTTAACGCGTGGCCGTCGCCGCCCAGGGAAATATCCGTACGCAGCGGTCTTGCGGTTTCATCACCGTAGAAAATCTGGATACCGCCGGGCATCAGCTGAAGCGCTGTACCCTGCCACATGCCGTTTTGTCTTGCAAGACAGGTATCGTGTGAGGAGATGTAGGTAAGAAGGTTGTAGTCGCCTCTGCTGTTTACGTCAGCAGCGGTTCCCGAATACAAACCGTCAATCGAGCTTGCCGCGGGCATACCCTGAGGATTGGCGCTTACAGAGTCGCCTGAGATCTTAAAGCTGATCATCGAGTCGAAGCCGCCCTCTGAATAGTAGGGACCGTAGCCGCTCTTGTAGCCCCAGCACTCGCCTGTCATCCAGAAGTCTTCATCCCAGTCAGCACCGGGAGAAGTGGGGTTGTTCTGACGCCATTTTTTAAGAGCCGCAACGCACTTGGTCTTGAGCTTTTTCCATGAAGCAAGCTCAACGTGCTTAGCGGTATCGCAGCGGAAACCGTCTACGCCGTAGGTTTCAACCCACTCTGCGAGCCATGTTGTAAGGTAATCGGAAACAGTCGTGCAGCCGCTGTACTTGCTCTGCTTTTGGCTGAGTGTTCCTTCCTTCTGCCACTTTGTCTGCAGGATCTTAGGAATAGAAACGCTCTTGGTGGATTCGGTGCGGAAGTCGGGAAGACCTGCAAGGCACTGATGGAGTTCGTCGCCGCCGTTGCCGTCGGTGTAACCTGCTACGCCGCTGCGGATCCAGTCATTGCCCCACCAGTTTGCCCAGTCGGAAGCCTGACCGCCCTTATCGGCGTCATATTTGATGTAGTTATGGAACTGACCTGCGTTTGACAGAGTGTACTGACAGTTCTGCAGAGCGGTTCTGTCGCTGATAGTACCGTAGTTGTACTCGAGCATGTCAAGAATGTTATTGTAACCTGTGTGGTTCATAACGATATCCATAACAACGCGGATACCTCTTGAATGCGCGGTTTCTACCATTGTCTTGAACTCGGCCTTTGTACCGAAGTTTTTGTCGGTCTCGGTGTAGTCGAGCACATAGTAGCCGTGGTAGGAGTAGTGCGCGTAGTTTGCGGGTTGGGTGTCGCCGCCCGAGGTAACATAGCCGTGGATCTGCTCATAGGGAGCGGAGATCCAGATAGCGTTTACGCCCAGATTGGTGAAATAATCCTCGTTGATCTTTTTGGTGATACCCGCAAAGTCGCCGCCGTGGAAGGTACCCGGAGCGGTGTTCCAGCCGCTGAGGGGCTGACCGTTCTTGTCAAGCGCTCTTCCGTAAGAGTGGTCGTTTGAGGTGTTTCCGTTATAAAAACGGTCGGTTAAGAGAAAGTACACATTGGCGTTATCCCAGGAGAAATCGCCGGCATTCTCAACTTTGCTCACGCCTACTGTTTCGGTTCCGGTGCTTTCTACGGTTGCGGCCTCAGCGGAAACGCTGATTGCAAACACGGAAACGATCATAGCCAGGCAGAGCACGATGGAGATGATTTTTCTTTGCATTTTCAAAACTTCCTTTCTTTAAAAGTCTCTTGTAACATGAGATTACTCCACGTCTCTCAATCACACAGAAAGCCTCAGCTCCCCAGTATAATTGTTAAAATCATTATAACATAACTTTTCAATAAATACAATACAACATATGCAATGATTTACGGTTATTTTTTCATTTATTTTATAATAAATTACCACAAATAAAAAAACGGGTGTATTATTTTAGGTTGAAAATAAAGCGCGCGGCATCAGCCGCGCGCTTCAAAAACAGTATGTTTAATTATTTGTGGCTTACGTGCCAGATCTCGTTTGCGTACTCAAGGATAGCTCTGTCGGACGAGAACTTGCCGGCGTTGGCAACGTTGAGCAGGCACTTTTTGCCGAACTCCTTGCGGTCAGCGTAGTCCGCGTTTGCGCGGATCTTTGTCTCGATGTAGCCCGGAAGGTCAAGCATCAGGAAGTAGTGGTCGGGATCGTGCCAATGCGTGCCCTTTGTAAGAGCGTGATGGAGCTCGCGGAAGCTGCCCTCGCCTGTTGCTCCGTCATCGTCGAATGTGCCGTCGATAAGGGTGTCAACGACCTTCTTGAGCTCGGGGTTAGCCTCGATAAGAGCGGCAGGGTTGTAGCCCTCTCTCTTAACTCTCTCGATATCCTCAACTCTTGCGCCGAAGATGTACTCGTTCTCTACGCCCGCGCACTCGGCAATTTCGATGTTCGCGCCGTCCCATGTGCCGAGAGTTACGGCGCCGTTGAGCATGAACTTCATGTTACCTGTACCGGAAGCCTCGAGTCCCGCAGTAGAGGTCTGCTCGGAAATATCAGCCGCGACAACGATCTTCTCAGCGTAAGAAACGTTGTAGTTGGAGATGAAGAATACCTGGAGCAGATCCTTGGTGTCGGGATCGTTATTTACGAGGTTGGCGATCTCGGTGATGTATTTGATGATAGCCTTAGCTCTTGCGTAGCCGGGAGCCGCCTTTGCGCCGAAGATGAAGGTTGTGGGAGTCCAGTTGGGCAGCTTGCCTTCCTTAATGCGGAAGTAAATTGCCATAATCGAAAACGCGTTGATAAGCTGTCTCTTGTACTCGTGCAGACGCTTAACCTGAACGTCGAAAATGGTGTCGGGATTTACGTCATAGCCGTCCATCTTCTTGATGTACTCGGCGAGCTGAACCTTCTTTTTAGCCTTGATCTTATTGAACTTGTTGATAGTTCTGGCGTCGCAGCAGTCGTTGAGAACGCTGAGCTTGCTCAGGTCGATAAGCCACTCGTCGCTGCCTACCTTCTCGGTGATGAGGTCGGAGAGCTCGGGGTTGCAAAGACCGAGCCAGCGGCGCTGGGTAATGCCGTTTGTCTTGTTGAGGAAGCGCTCGGGATATACCTGGTACCACTCCTTGAGCAGATCTCTTTTAAGGATCTCGGTGTGGAGCTGAGCTACGCCGTTAACATATGTGCCCGCGTATGTAGCGAGTCTTGCCATATGAACCGCGTTGCCGTCGATAATGCGCATCTTGGCGCGAACGTCGCCGCTTACGCCCTTGGCGATAAGCTCTTCCTGGCACTTGTTGGCGATCAGGCAGATGATGTTGTAGATTTCGGGAATAACCTGAGTCATCAGGTCAGCGCTCCATTTCTCAAGCGCCTCGCTGAGAACGGTGTGGTTGGTGTATGAGCAGGTCTGGCGGGCGATTTCAAACGCCTCGTCAAAGCCCATGCCCTCAAGCTGGAGCAGTCTTACAAGCTCGGGAACGCATGATACGGGGTGAGTGTCGTTGAGCTGGATTGCGTTTTCCTTGGCAAAGAAGCTGAAATCGTTGCCGTGCTTTGCCTTGTAGCGGCGCATGATGTCCTGAAGTGAAGCCGAGCAGAAGAAATACTGCTGCTTTAAGCGGAGCACCTTGCCCTCGTACTGGTTATCGTTAGGATAAAGAACCTTTGAGATATTCTCGGCGTCGTTCTTTTCCTTAACAGCCTCGTCGTACTTTGTGTTGTTGAAGGCGGTAAAGTCAAACTCGTTTATAGCCTCTGCCTGCCAAAGTCTGAGGGTGTTGATGTTATTTGTTTTGCAGCCGATAACAGCCATATCATAGGGAACCGCCTTAACGGTCTGGTCCTTGAATGAAACGGTTACAGCCTCGTCCTCCTTGCGGATGCACCACGGATCCTCAAAGCGCTGCCAGTTGTCGGCAACCTCTACCTGATAGCCGTCCTCGATAAGCTGCTTGAACAGGCCGTACTTATAGCGGATTCCGTAGCCGTCAAGCGGAACCTCCTGCGTAGCCGCGGAGTCGAGATAGCAGGCGGCAAGTCTTCCCAGACCGCCGTTGCCCAGAGCCGCGTCGTCGATTTCCTCGAAAACATTGATGTCGATGCCCTTCTTCTTGAGCAGCTTTGTAACGTCCTCCAAAATACCCAGGCAGTACAGATTGTTGTACATCATTCTGCCCATCAGGAACTCAGCCGAGAAGTAGTAAGCTCTTCTCTGACTGTCGTGCTTTGCTTTGCTTTTTGCCCAGTTGGGAGCAATTTCGCCCATTACCGCTTTACCAAGCGCAAGGTGCAGCTCCGAGGGAGTAAGCTCCTCGACGTTTTTGCAGTACATGGACTGCGCAGTAAGCTCAAGCTTTTCCATAATGTTACCCATAAAATTCAGTCCTCCAGTCGTCCGGTATTCACAGACATTGTTTTTAATTTTTCCGCAAGAGCGTCAGTCAGTGCCGCCTTGTCAACTCTCCATGTCCAGTTGCCGCCGAGAGTTGAAGGCGTATTCATTCTGGCTTCCTTGCCGAGCCCAAGGATATCCTGCATGGGAACAACAGCCATATCGGCCTTGCTTTCGTAAGCGGTGCGGATCAGTCCCCAGTTAAAAGGCTCGTCATCGGGCATCTTGCAGTATGTTCTTGCGAAGTTTATGTCCTCGGGTTTAGCTGTTTCAAGCCAGCCCATAACGGTGTCATTGTCATGGGTACCCGTATAAACTACGCAATTTTCGGTGTAGTTGTGCGGAAGATAGTCGTTTTCCTCGCCGCTGTCAAACGCGAACTCCAGCACCTTCATGCCGGGATAACCCGTCTGCTCCATAAGCTCGGTAACGTCGGGCGTAAGTGTGCCCAGATCCTCGGCGACAATTTCAAATTTGCCGCACGCCTCTTCCATCATCTTAAAGAACTCAATGCGCGGACCCTCGACCCACTCGCCGTTAACGGCGTTTTCTGCGGGATAGGGAATTGAATAGTAGCTTGCGAACGCGCGGAAATGGTCGATTCTTGTAATATCGTAAAGCTTGCTCGCGGCCTTAACGCGCTCGAACCACCACTCGTAGTCGGTTTCTTTAAGGTAATCCCAGTCATAGAGCGGATTGCCCCAAAGCTGGCCTGTAGCCGAGAAATAGTCGGGCGGGCAGCCTGCTACCGCGATGGGATCGCCGTCGTCATAAAGCTGGAACAGCTCGGGGTTAGCCCAGGTGTCGGCGCTGTCCATAGCTACATATATAGGCATATCGCCCAAAATCTTAATGCCGAGGCCGTTAACATAAGCGCGGAAGCTCTCCCACTGCTCATAAAACTTAAACTGGACAAACTTCCAGAAGTTAACGTCGTTTCTCAGCCTGCGCTCATAGCGGCGTACGGCTGCGTCCTCGCGCATCTTGATATTCTCGGGCCACTCTGTCCAAGACACCATATCGAAGCTGCTCTTAACCGCCATGTACAGCGCGTAGTTTTTCAGCCACTTGCTGTTTTTGCGCACGAACGCGCGGAATTTTCTCTGATCCTTGGTCTTGAAATTGTTGTACGCAATTCTCAGAACCTTGAATCTGCTGTTGTAGATTTTTTCATAGTCAACCTCGGCGTCGTTTGAACCCCAGTCGCAGCTCTCAATCTGCTCCTTTGTCACCAAGCCCTCCTGCACCAGTGTGTCGAGGTCGATGAGATAGGGGTTGCCCGCGTAAGTTGAAAATGACTGATACGGCGAATCGCCGTAGCTTGTCGGGCCAACGGGAAGAATCTGCCAGACCTTCTGGCCTGCCTTCTTCAGGAAATCCGCGAAGTCACGGGCTTCTTTACCGATGGTGCCGATGCCGTAAGGGGAAGGAAGCGAAGTAATTGAAAGGAGAACGCCTGCGCTTCTTGCCATAATACCAACTCCATTCTGACGGATATTAAGATTTTCTATGAGTCTGTGTCAAAAACGCCCCAAAAACCCATAGTTTCAAAATAATTTTACCACAACCCGCTTGTTTTTTCAAGCACTTTTTTGTGAAATGTGTCAGGAAATATCGTTATTTCCAATTTAGAAAAAACCCGGGTAAAAAGCCGTTAAGGCTCTCTGCCCGGGTTAATTTGTTTTCTTAATCCCTTTATCTTATTTGATTACCGCATCTGCTGCAAAACCGCGAGGTTCCGTTGTCGGGCGTGCCGCAATTCGGACAAAACACGGTTTCATTTTCGTACATATCTGCAGCTTCAGTCCGTGAAGCGTTATTCTGACGCTGATAATCCTGCTCGGGATAATAGACCTGCTGAGGCTGTACCGGAGCGCCGTAAAATCCTCTCCTTTGCGAATCAGCAAGCGAGTTGCCGTATCTTTTAACCAATAATCCTTCAAAAATATTTCCTATCATTCCTACAGACAAAGCGATAAACAGGAAAACCATTGCCGTTATCAATAATCCGTTGCCGGATGGGCCTGATGATCCGTTTTTATCTGAATATGAAATTGATGATGATAGAAGAATTATCGTGTTTATTAAAACAGCTAATCTGATAACCGTATTAATTATCTTCATTACAAAATACAGACCTGTTGTCTGGCAACAAAAGAGCTCTCCCCTGAATGTCTTTTCAACGGAAGTATAATAATTTTTCCGCGAAATTGATGTTATAATAAGGCAAATCATTCCGACTATCAAAATAATCGCAAAAACAACCATAACCCCGTGCATCGTTTTCGTATAATTCAACTCATCTCTTAACCGATAATCATAATAACCGGAATTGCCGTAAAAATCATTACTGCTGGAATAGCGATTATTTGAAAACATGGATTCAAGGTATTTGATTCTGCGGCTGAGAGCAACCGCAGCCATAATATCAAGGATTGTAAGCGGCAGACAAACAAACGAGGCAATTGACGAGCTTGTAAGCGATGAAACCGAGGCTGAACTTAAAATTCTTCCGTCATTGGAAGGCTTTGCTGAATTTATAAACGCGCACATCCATAGTATTCCCGTACCTACCAGCACAAACAAAGGAAGAAGCATAAACAGAATGATGCTTGAAGCACTGAAAAACGCTTCGGTTTCAATCAAGTTTATATTTACGCCGGAAAGCAATGATATTGTAAAGAATAATGTGGATAAAAAAAGAATTCCTATCTCTAGCCCCCTTAAAACCGCGGGCACTATGGGGTTGCTGTTTCTGTATAATTGTTTGGCTATTTGATTCATATTGTACCTCCTGAGCCTTTTATACAAAAATTTTAAGACACTTTTAGCCTAAAGTCAATGAATTTTTCACAGAAATTTTTTTATTTCATTTGACAACAAGCGGAAAACCGCCTCAGCAGGCAGGTTTTCCGCTTGTGATAAAAATTCAGAACTTATTCTTCTGACTCAAACTTCTTAAACACCTTGTCCTTGGCGTACTCCGGAATCAGTTTTTTCTTTAAAATATAAGTGAGCACGCAGAACGCGGCGAAACCGATAAGGCTGATAATTGAAATAATCAGACCCGGAACAAAACCGTTCGGAACATATTTAAGCACAATCTCGTGCTCGCCCTTAGTGATGTCAAACGCCAGCATGCTGCCGCCTATGGGCTTTATCTCAACTTCTTCGCCGTCAACATAAGCCTTCCAGCCCTTTTCATAAGGGATGGATGTATAGAACAGTCCGTCGCGGGTGCTGTTTATTGTTCCCTCCATTTTACCGCCGTTCTCAAAATAGGTCGTGGTCATGGTGTTTTGCTTTATCATCTCATAACCGCGCTCAAAAACATCCTGATTCAAAACATATACCGAAATGTCGGCGCTGCCCGACGCGTTTGCCTCAAGGTCGGCCTCAAAGGAAAGTGTTTCGTCCTTTTGACAGTAAGCGGCGCTTGCGATATACGGTTTGCTCATATTGATTGTTTTGCCCTGATTATTGCCGTTGCGTATAACCTTGATGTTGTCGCCCTTGTCGATTTTTGCGCTTAAAAGGTACAGACCGTCCTTGGGAACTTTGTAGTCCCATTTAAGGTGCGGAACTACGCCAGAGCTTACGCATGAGAAGCTGTAGCTCCCGTTGCTGTTTTGGTTTACGTTAAACTGCGAGGAATCCGTGTGATCCTCCTTCGCGACGGGTATTCTTGTGTAAACAGGCTCGTTTATACCCGTAGCCATGCGGAAGAACTCGTTCTGCTTTTCAAACTGGTTGAACCTGTTCTCGACGGTAATTACTTCCCATTTAGCCAGGTTTGAATCAACGACAAAGCCCATGGGCAGATAGTGGTTATTCTGATAAAGCGACACATTGCCCGACCTTGTAACCTCTGTTAAATCATAGGTATTCGCGGGGGATTCTCCGCCGCGTCCGATCAGATATTTAAGGTTCATGAACATGTTGGTAACGGGCGAGTTCTCATAATACAGGAACCTGTTGCCCGCCTGCCAGCCGTTCATGCCGAAGTTCTCGTAGAAGATAGTCACGCTTTCGTTGGACATCGAGTTGAACATCGAAAGTCCTCTGTAATGGTTAAGCGCGCCGTCGTTTAGCGTCTGGGTAGTAAGCGTTTCGGCTCGCCACAGCTCCGGCGTATCAGCCTCGCGCGCCTTCATCTCATTTATGACCGCCTCTGTTTTTTGCTCGCCGCGCGGATAATCGTTCATACCCGTAACGGTGGTGACGTTTACGCCGAAGTAAGCGGTATAGCCGCTCTGAACCACGGCTATAATCAGCAGTGACGCGGCCAAAGCCTGCATAGGGATAATGCGCTTTGTATAAAGAATTGTAATCAGCGCGACAAGAGCGAATATAATTGCCACGGCCGCAAGCGTGGGAAATACCCACTCCATTCTGTCCTCGCGGCTGTGACCCTTGACGGCAAACATGTTGAATACGCCCTGGTCATACGCTCCCTCGCCGTCGGGATTCTTTTTTCCGGAGAAGTCGAACTCCATCATCAGCACCGCGAAGCTGAGCAGCGCTGCGATAACCACCTGAACAAGATTAATCTTTTTAATCTGCATAAACGCGTGGAACGCCATTACTATTATTACAAAGCTTACCAGATAGCTGAACCTGTAGTAAATCATGTTCGGGAAGTGGAAGCCGTGCCAAATATAGTCGAGCTGACGGATAATAAAGCTAAGGAACATAAACAGTATAAGACCGAAGCAGGTGAGCTTTTCCCTCAGCTTTATCTCCTTTGAGGTAAGGCTCAAAAAGGCGAAGAAAATCGGAATCGCGCCGCAGGCGATATTGGGCATTGCGTCGATTTCCTTATTCGCGGCCACCGTAAAGTTGACAAGGTTGCCCGTAACGCTCTTTAGGCCGCTCATTACACCCGCAAAGTCATTTGAGCCGCCGATATTGACAGCAAATTCCTTCGGGAAGGTGCTTCCGCTGGCGTGCGTGTTCTGCAAAGCCATAAACACAGGCAGTACAAAGAACGCGGCTATACCTATGCCAAGTCCCGTAAATACAACCATTTTAAGAATGTTCATGCCGAAAATCTTAAAGCTCTGCCAGCGCACAATGTTGTAGCAGATGAAAATCAGCAGTACGAAAATGCAGGTAAAGAAGCCGATATAGTAGTTTGTCAGCAGTGAAAGCGCCAACGTTACCGTATAAAGGCGGAACTTGTTTTCCGACAGCAGCTTGACCGTGCCCAGCGCCACAAGCGGAGTAATGCAGACGGTGTCCAGCCAGATATTGTTCCAGTAGTAGCCCATAAAGAACGCGCAGAAGGAAAAGGAAATTCCGAAAATAACAAGCGAAATATCGTTGCGCTTAAATACGCTCTTTAGGAAAATTGCCATAAAGCAGCCCGCAAGCGCAATTTTTACCGATATCGAAATCATCAGGAATTCTCTGAGGTAATCGGGCGAAACCAGAAGCGACAGGAAGTTCATCGGGCTTGCCACATAGTATGACATAAGCGCGAAATAGTTGACTCCGGAGCCGACAGACCATGTCCAGAACAGACCCTCGTTGTTTTGCAGCTTGTCCTGGAAATCGACCATAAACGGATAATACTGGTGCCACTGGTCGGTAACCATTACCTGCTTGTCCGCATTTCCAAGCGGAGAAACGTTCATCATTCCGAAAGCCATAAGCATTAGCGCCAGAGGCACAAGGAACGCGAGCCATACATAGATATTGCGCGAGCCAAAGGCAAGAACCGCTTTTCCGAACGGCTGCATCGGCCTTCGCTCAGCGGTGACGCCGAGCCTTGCTTCCGCGTTAAGCGTAAGAGCGCGAGTGACGTACTTTTCCAGACAATTTGATACAAGAAAAAGTAAAACGGATGTCAACGCGATTAATACTATTGACCACTTGCTTGCCCCCGTTAGAATGACAATAAGCGATGAGGCTAAAAAGAATAGCAGAACCGGGGCAAAAAGAATAAGGCGGCTAATTTTGCGTGATTTGGCGCACTGAGCGCATACCTTTCCGCCCGTAGCGTCTTTTAGCTCCGCTTCGCTGTGTACTGCGCCGCATATGGCGCAATACTGTTGTTGACTGTTCTCGACCATAGAAATCTCCTTTGAAAAACTGTGATTGTCGTTCACAGATTAACTGAATAAAAATATATTTTATATTGTACCACGTTTTTATGCCGAGGTAAACAAAAATTTTATTAAATTTTTTGAATTTTTTAAAAAACCTTGGACTTTTTTCTATTATTTGTTATAATAATAGCCAAGGTGATAAATGTGACTGACAAAAAAACAATTGATTTGGTCGTTCCCTGTTTTAACGAGGAGGAAGGTCTTGAGAATTTTGTCCTCGAAACCAACAAGGTTATCGACACCCTGCCAAAATACAGCTTCCGCTATATTTTGATAAACGACGGCAGCCGCGACAAAACATACCTTATTATGAAGCAGCTTGCCGCACGCTTTTCAAACATCAAATATATCTCTTTCTCACGCAACTTCGGTAAAGAAGCGGCTATGTACGCCGGGCTTCAGCACTCAAGCGCCGACTATGTTGTTGTAATGGACGCCGATTTGCAGCACCCGCCCGCGGTATTTCCGCAAATGCTCGAGGCTATGGAGGAGGGCTACGACTGCTGCGCCACAAAGCGTGACGAGCGCGAGGGCGAAAGCTTTTTCCGGGGCGCCTTTTCAAAGCTGTTTTTCAAGCTCAGCAACAAGCTGACCGACGTTAAAAACCCATACGGAGCAATGGACTACCGAATGATGACGCGCCAGATGGTGGATTCTATCCTTGAGCTCAGCGAGGTCCAGCGCTTTTCAAAGGGCATTTTCTCATGGGTCGGCTTTAATACAAAATGGATCTCCTTCAAAACCGTTGACCGTCAGCTGGGCAAAACCTCGTGGAAGTTCTCATCGCTGTTTAAGTACGCCATTGACGGCATAACCTGCTTTTCGGTGGCTCCCCTGCGATTCACGGCCATTATGGGCGCGGTGATTTTCTTCATTTCGCTTATTTACATTATAATTACGCTGATTCAGACGCTGTTTTTCGGAATCACTACCCCGGGATATGTAACCACCCTGTGCGCGGTTCTGTTTCTGGGAGGCATCACCGAAATGTCAATCGGAATTCTGGGAGAGTACATCGGTAAAATCTACATGGAAACAAAGGACAGACCTATTTATATAACAAAGTTCTCAAATTTTGAGGACGAGAATAACGAGGAGCAGGATGGACAAGCTTAAATCATTTTTTGATATAAAATTCTTAAAATTTTTATTGGTGGGCGTTTTAAATACGCTCATCGGCGAGGGAATCGTGCTGCTGCTCACCCAGCCCGTAGGTTGGAAGAACTTTAGCTGGGGACCCGGAGCCGCGGCGTTTGTGGGCACGGTAATAGGCAGCATTGTAAGCTATTTCCTCAATAAATATTTCACCTTCAAAAACAAGGAGAAGGGCTTAAAGCCCGCGCTCCGTTTTACAATCAACATAGCCGCGTGCCTGCTGATAAGAGTCCTTGTCGCCACAGGCGTCAGCGAGCTTTGCAAGGCAACGGGCTTTACAATGTTCAATATGGACGTAAACACCTTTGCGGGATACCTCAGCTGGGCTGTGGGCGCGTGCGTATTTGTCGCCTGCAATTACGTAGGCCAGCGCTTCTTCGCGTTTAAAGAGAAGAAGTAGTTTATTTCAGAGTTTAAAGTTTAATTCGGAATGCGGAATGCGGAATTGCGGTCGAGCAGACAGATTGTTTTGTAAAAAACGTCTTTTGCCCGACCGTATTTTTATTTCATTGACGATACGTTTTTCTATCGCCCGCAGCATTACAAATCCGGAGCAAAGCGACCATTAACTCCACTCTCAACTCTCAACACTCCACACTAAAAAAGCGCTTTCGCAGTGTGAACAAAACGTCACCTGCAGAAGCGCTTTTATCTTTTATTATCTCCAAACAAGCTCAGTGCTTGCTTGAAAGGCTGAATTTTGACTCTGTTCCGTGAACCAGCTTTACAAAGTTGGGGTAATGGCGCACAATAACCAGCGCAGCCGCCGCTACAGCCAGAACCTCGACCCACGCGTTTGAGTATCCCAGATAGAACAGGGAAATCGGGCAGCTGAAAGCAGCCGTGCAGGACGCTACGGACATGTATTTCAGCGTAAAGAGCAGCAGGAAGAAAATAGCCATCGCGATAAGCGTCATGCGCCAGTCTACAAACCAGATTGTAGCAAAGCCCGCGATAAACGCCTTGCCGCCCTTAAAGCCGTACCAAACGGGGAAGCAGTGGCCCAGCATACAGAAAATACCCGAAAACTGAGCGCCAAACTGCCACATATCGAACTCAAAGCTCATGTAGACAGCCGACAAAAATACCGGAAGCGCTGTCTTCAGAATATCGATCAGAAGAACCGCCCATGCCGCGGCGTTAAGCCCGTAAACCCTCTTAAAGTTGGTAAAACCGGGGTTATTGCTGCCTGACTTGCGGATATCTTCGTGATAAATCAGCTTTGACATTATTATAGCGCCGTTTACGCCGCCCATAACATACGAGAGCAGAGCGATAACCAGCAAAATTCCGCCCATAATCATACCGTAAACCTCTCAATACTCTTGCCGTATGAGAACAGAGCGATTGCGTCGGCTCCGATAGAAGCTCCGATAATCGGGCCGATGTAGGTGATGTAGGTGCGAGCGCCGGGGATGGATTCCTTAATCATCTCGGCAACGTCCTTAGCCTCGTCCTCACAGTCGGCGTGAGCAATATAAATTGTAGGATTGTCAACGCCCTCAACGCCCTCGGCGGTAAGAGCTACAATCTCCTTTAGCGAATTGAGTCTGCCCTTTGCCTTTTTAATCGGCGTGTTGTTGCCGACCTTGTCAGAAATAATAATCGGCTTAACGCCAAGCAGGTTTCCGAAGAACGCCGATGAGCCCGTAACACGGCCCGCCGCTTTGAGAGCGTTAAGGTTGTGAACGGTTACAAACTGATTGACGTTGTTGCGGATAGGCAAAAGAGCCGCCTCGATTTCCTTTGCGGACTTGCCCTCATCCCTGAGCGACGCCGCCTTTATCGCGATAATGCCCTCGCCAACACAGGCGTTGATTGAATCTACGCAGCAGATTACCGCCTCGGGGAAATCCTTAAGAATAGCCTCAGCCTCAACCTTTCCGACATTAACCGAGCCCGAAAGCTTGCTTGAGCAGGCGATGTAAACAATGTCGTTGCCCTTTTCAACCTCGGCCCTGAAATATCTCTGGAATTCGGAGGGAGGAACCATTGTGGTTGTGACGCGCTCGCCGTTTCTGATTGCATCATACAGCTCCTTGGGGCTGTAGAACTCCCAGTCAAGGCTTGCGGGTGTTTCCTTTCCGTCCTTTACCGTGTTCATCATCATGTAGTCGATGCCGTACTTCTCGCGCAGATCCTTTGGCAGGTCTGAGCAGGAATCGGTAACAATCTTTACGGGTCTCATGGTCATTCTCCTATTCTAAAATAATAATATAATCGTAAATCGGCTGACCGCCGTCAATCATAACAATTTCGGTTCTGCGGTATTTTTTGTGAAGCTCGTCGTAAAGCGATTGAGCCTCCTCCTCGGTTGCGTCCGCTCCGCAAATAAGCAGCATAATGTCATAGCGCTGAGCCTTTGACGCCTCGCAAAGCTCAATTGCGGCGGTGTTGCGGTCTGCGCTGTCGGTATAAACCGTGTCGCCTGCAAAGCCGATAAAATCGTCCTTTTTAACGACAACTCCGTTCATCTCGGTGTCGCGCACCGCGCGTGATACCATACCGGTCACAACGCCCGCGATAACCTCCTCAAGCTCGGCTATAACCGCGTCGGTGTCGCCTACGGTGGTGTCCATCATCGAGATAGCCGCGTAGCCCTCGCCTATTGTTTTTGTCGGCACAACGCGGACATCGGCTCCGTCGTAAAGCTGAGCCGCCTGCTTTGCCGTCATAATTATATTTGAATTGTTAGGGAACACAAAAATCACATCGGCGTTTATCTCGCGGAACGCCGCGATCATGTCCTCAGCCGAGGGGTTCATACTTTGACCGCCGTCTACAACGACGTCGCAGCCCAGAGATATGAACGCGTCCTTTATTCCGCTGCCCGCCGCGACGCTTACTACGCCGAAGGGCTTGTGAGGCTTGTTTACCTTGGGAGCGAACTTCTCCTGCATATGGTTCTCGTTGTGCTGGAGCGTCATGTTCTCCATCTTAAAGGTGAGGAACTCGCCGTAGCGCTGCATATGATTTAAGATATTGCCGGGAGTCTTTGTGTGGACGTGAACCTTGACTACGGTTCCCTCGCGGAAGCAAACAACCGATTCGCCCACGCTGTTGAGGTAGGTGATGAGCTCGTCCACATCGAAATTGTCTATATCAACCTTGCTTGTCTGCAGTCTGAGCAAAAACTCGGTGCAATAGCCGAATTCAAGCACGCTGTCCGCGCCGAAGGCGTCAAGATCAACGCTTTTTGCCCGAGCCGTTCCCTCAGCCTCAAGAGCAACCTCAGCGCCGCCAAGCACGTTTATCATTCCCTCGATAATATATCCCAGGCCCGCGCCGCCGCTGTCTACAACACCGGCTTCCTTCAGTACGTCGAGTAAATCGGGAGTGCGCTCAAGCGACTGTTTAAGCTCTGAGTTAAAGTCCGCAAAGTAGCTTTCAAGCGTGCTTGAGTCAGAGATATTACCGTTTGCCGCCGTGACCGAATCCTTGAGCACGGTGAGGATTGTACCCTCAACAGGAACGGATACCGCGCTGTAAGCCTCGCTTACGCCGCTTTCAAACGCCCTGCCCAGCGCCCTTACGTCCGCCTGCGCAATACCCTCAAAGCCCTTTGAAAGCCCCGCGAAAATACGGGAGAGAATTACGCCCGAGTTACCCCTGGCGCCGAGCAGCATTCCGCTTGCCGCCTTGCCCGCGGTTTGGGAAAGGCTTTCGCTGCCCTCGCCCGCGGCGGTCGCGCCCGAGTTGATCGTCAGGAACATGTTGTCGCCGGTATCGCCGTCGGGAATCGGGAACACGTTGAGGTCGTTTACGGTAGTGATATTCGCCTTTAAATTCGCGGCGCCGCCTCGCAGCAGCCGCGAGAATAATATGCCGTCGAGTACAGTTGTCTGCATATCAGCATCTTCCTACTTACAAAATAATAGCGGAGAATATCATAAAAAACATTGACTTTTCCCCACCTTATATATTATAATAGAACTGCGAAAAAATTAATGGACATCTTTATAGATTTTTGTGCATAAAGGTACAGCATTAAATTATTTTGTTTATTATTCCTCATTGGCTGTGAATTATGTAGAAAGATGTGATAATATGGAGAAAAAGACCAAATCGGTTGACCGCCGCGTTTTAAAGACAAAGCGCGCAATCCGAACCGCCTTTGCTAAGCTTATGGTTACAAAGGACATAAACGATATAACCATTATTGAGCTTGCCGAAACCGCCGACATCAACCGCAAAACCTTTTATAACTACTATTCGGGTGTTTATCAGGTTATGGAGGACATTGAAAACGACATTCTCCAAAGCTACGAAACCCTGCTGGGCAACGTGCAGTTCAAACAATCAATGGAAGCGCCGTATTCCCTGTTTGAGAGGTTCAGCCGGCTTATAAACATGGACCCCGAGTTTTTCGGATACCTGCTTTCGATGAACGGCAACGCCTCGGTTATAACGCGGATAATCCGACTGCTAAAGGACAAAACGCGCGAGGTTATGGTGTCGCAGATTGACATGGAGGACTATAAGGCGGATATAATGATTGACTTTATTTTATCAGGAATGCTGTCGGTATATCAGCACTGGTACGGCTCGGACAAATCGGTGCCGCTGGAGGAGGTTACCCAGATAATCAGCACAATGAGCTTTAACGGCGTAAACGGCGTTTTAAAGGAGAATTGACATAAAACAAAAGCCTTCGGAGCAATCCGAGGGCTTTTACGCTTTTAATGATTATGTTTTGAATATACCGTCATGCCGATTCCCGTATCCATTACATAAATATCCTTCGGCATTCTGCTGAACTTAAACGTTACAAAAAGGTCGCCTGCCGCGCCCGAAATGTTCATCATCTGAATAAAGTAAACCGTCCAGAACCAGTTTCTCGGTACAATAATCAGAAGCACGGTAAGCGCAACGCCCCAAACTGCAAGCGGGGCAAGCGCGACAAGAATATAAGCGGTTTTTTCGAAGTAATCGTTTTCCGAGCCCGCGTAAGCGTACAAGCCGGTAAATCCGAACCTGAGCTTTGCGGCGCCGAACAGCTTCATAACCGCCCCGTGAGTAAGCTCATGGAGCACAACATACGCAAAAACGCCGGCAAGCATTACAAGCATCGGCAGCAGGTCAAGAAACAGATTGTCGCCGTTGTCGCCGAACTCAGTCAGCGGAACAAAGCAAAAATGCCCTATCGCTAACATCGCAGCACATATAACTCCTGCGATAACATTAATTATTACCGCCGTCTTTTTATCCTTTTGCAGGTTTACCGAGTATATCTCATTATAGCCCTCAGGCAGCTTTTGTACAGTTTTTTGCATAAATTCTCCTATGTTACGCTGTGGCAAACAGCTTTTTAATCTTGATCAGCTCTCCGCTCACAATTCCGAGGCCGAGGAACTCGCCTTCCCTTGTTTTAATCCGCAGGGTCGTTCCGTCGGGCGTTTTTTTATCTCTCAGCGCGGTGCGCAAAATATCAAGAGCGCCGCCGTTTTTAAAGCGCTTTGCCTGAGCTTCGGAAACGCTCAGAGCGCCGTAGTCCGAAAACAGGCTTTCAACCGGGCGAAGCTTGTCATTGATTTTGCCGCTGTCGCAAAGCTCTTTGAGCTCATCGAGCGTAACGCAGTCGTCAAGCGTGTAGCCGCAGGCAGAGGTTCTTCTGAGCGCGGTCATAACCGCGCCCGTGCCGAGCGCCGCGCCGATATCGTCGATAATCGTGCGTATATAAGTGCCCTTTGAGCATTTTACGCTCAGGGTGCCGCATTGGCTGTCCTCGTCAAAGGAGCAAAGCTCAAGGCTGTAAACCGTGACGCGCCTGGGCTCGCGCTCAACCTCGATCCCCTTTCGGGCGAGGTCGTAAAGCCGCTGTCCGTTCTTCTGAACAGCCGAGAACATGGGCGGAATCTGCTCTATCTCACCTCTGAAACAAGGGAGCATCGCCTCGATATCCTTTTGTAAGGCGCGGCGTCCGCTCTCGCATTTCACCTGCCCCCAGATGTCGAGGGTGTCGGTGGTAAGCCCCAGACGAAACTCAGCGAGATACTCTTTGTCGTGGTTGACGATTAAATCCTGCGCCTTCGTAGCCGAGCCGAGCAGCACGGGAAGAACACCCGTCGCGTTAGGGTCGAGCGTGCCCGTATGACCTGTTTTGCGCTGCCCAGTGAGCTTGCGCGTGACGGCGATTACATCAAACGAGGTAAAACCCTGAGGCTTGTCGATTACAATTACGCCGTTCATAAAACCTCGCTCACAACCGCCTTGAGCTTTGCCTTGGCTTCCTCAAGACTGCCCGAAACCGAGCAGCCCGCCGCGGCGGAATGTCCGCCGCCGCCGAGACGCGCGCAAAGCTGCGCGGCGTTTACCTCGCCGTTTGTTCTGACTGAAACCTTGAATTCATTCGGCGCTTTTTCGCGCATGGTGATGCCGATTTCAACGCCCTCGATCTGGCGCGGAATTGACGCAAGGCCCTCGAGCTCGCCGTCGCCTACGCCTACTTTTTTCTGAATGTCAAGCGTAACGGCGATAATTGCGCAGCGGTCGCCGAAGCAGTATTCTATAGTATCGTAAACCTCGCGCTCAAGCGCGATTTTCTTGCGCGTTTTGGTCTCGAACATAACCTTATTTATATAGGCGGTGTCGCAGCCGATGTCGATAATATCCGCGCAGATACGCAGGATTTCGGACGTTGTGTTTGTGTAGCGAAAGCAGCCCGTATCGGTTGAAATGCCCGTGTAAAGGCAGTTTGCGATTTCGCGGGTGATTTCAATATTCATCAGCTTATAAAGCTTAAAGAGTATAGCGCAGTTTGCCGCCGCCATGCCTTCAACCAGCTTCAGGGGAGCCTCGATTCGGTTGATAAGGTGGTGGTCAATGCACAAATCAATTTTTCCCGCGTATTTTTCACGGTTAGCGCCGAGCAGCTTTTCGTCGGCTACGTCAACGCTTACGATGGTCTGAGCCTCAAAGCTCTGCTCGATGATCCCCTTTTTCAAAAACGTAAAATCCTTGGGGATTGAGGTGGTAACAACCCGCGCGTTCTTCCCCATCTGCTGCAAAGCAAGGCAGAGCGAATAGCCGCTGCCCAGCGTGTCGCCGTCGGGGTAATCGTGGGTAAGGATCTCAAAGTTGTCGCGCTGTTTCAAAAACGCGGCAGCTTTTTTCATATCGTCAGTCATCGGCTTCCTCCCCGCTTTCGGGAGCGTCGTCGGGAATGTCAAGCGAATTTAAAATTCTGCTGATGTTGGCGCTGTACTCAATGCTGTCGGTCGCCTCGAAAATCAGCTCGGGAACATGCCTGAGCTTCAGGCGGTGGCCAAGCTCGCGGCGGATAAAGCCCGAGGCGGATTTAAGCCCCTTAACGGCCTCCTTTGCGCGGGCGAGTCCCTCGATAGCGCTGACCTTAACGGTGCAGTAAGAGAGGTCGTTTGTGACCTCGACCCTGACAATCGACAGAAACGCGCCTGTCACGCGCGGATCCTTTAGCTCACGGAAAATAGCCGTAAGCTCGCGCTTTATATCTTCTGTTGTACGTTCAATTCTGTGACTTGCCATTTTATTTCTCCAAATAAATTCATGTGCCAAATGCACAATTCATGCGATTTATCGCAATTCACGGTAAAACCAATTCATGACCTTGGTCAATTCATTCCCATGCCCTGCGTTTGTTGCCGTGAAAGCCTTTCTGTTATCGTAACGCTTTTGCGCGGGAATGAATTGCTGCTGACGCAGCATGAATAGACCTTGTCATGAATTGCCGCTGACGCGGCATGAATTGATTTGCCTAAGCAAATCATTATTAATCTCTGTATTCCTCGATTGTATAAACCTCGAACATATCGCCTTCCTTGAGGTCGTTGAACTTCTCGAGTCCGATACCGCACTCGTAGCCCTCCTTGACCTCTTTAACAGCGTCCTTAAAGCGCTGGAGTGAAGCGATGCTGTCGTCGGCTATAACGATGCCGTCGCGGATAACGCGAACGCCGCCGCCGCGCTGGATTACGCCGCTCTTGACGTAAGAGCCCGCGATTGTGCCGACGGACTTGATTTTTATAACGTTGCGGCACTCGGCCATACCGAGAACAACCTCTCTGGTCTTGGGCGCGAGCATACCCTTCATAGCCGCCTCGATCTCGTTGATGCAGTCATAAATTACGCTGTAAAGGCGCATGTCTACGCCCGCGTTTTCGGCGTGAGCCGCGGCTACGGCGTCGGGACGGACGTTGAAGCCTACGATAATAGCCGCCGAAGCCTCGGCGAGCATTACGTCGCTCTCGTTGATAGCGCCGACAGCGCCGTGGATAACGTTTACGCGGACTTCCTCGTTTGAGAGCTTTTCAAGCGACTGGCGGACAGCCTCAACAGAGCCCTGAACGTCTGCCTTTACGATGATCTGAAGCTCCTTGACCTCGCCGAGCTTCATCTGGTCGAACAGGTTGTCGAGAGTAACCTTGGTGCGCGCGTTGAAGATTTCCTCCTTCTTGGCAGCCTTGCGCTGCTCAACAAGGGTTCTTGCAAGACGCTCGTCGGAGACCGCGTCGAATACGTCGCCGCCTACGGGGACCTCGTCAAGACCGGTGATCTCAACGGGAACCGAGGGGCCTGCCTCCTGAACGCGCTCGCCCTTATCGTTAGTCATTACGCGCACTCTGCCGACGGTAGAGCCCGCGATTATGATGTCGCCCTTATGCAGTGTGCCGTTCTGGACAAGAACCGTAGCGATGGGGCCTCTGCCCTTGTCAAGGCGTGCCTCTATAACCGTACCCTTTGCGGCGCGGTCGGGGTTAGCTTTAAGCTCTTTCATCTCAGCTACGAGGGCAACCATTTCAAGCAGGTCGTCAAGACCTTCCTTTGTCTTTGCGGAAACGGGAATACAGGGTGTGTCGCCGCCCCATTCCTCGGGAACAAGCTCGTATTCGGTAAGCTGCTGCTTAACCTGCTCGGGGTTAGCGCCCACCTTATCCATTTTATTGATAGCGACGATTACCGAAACGCCCGCCGCCTTGGCGTGGTTGATAGCCTCAACGGTCTGGGGCATGATTCCGTCGTCAGCCGCGACAACAAGAATAGCGATATCGGTTACCTGAGCGCCGCGAGCGCGCATGGTGGTGAACGCCTCGTGTCCAGGGGTGTCGAGGAAGGTGATGGGCTTGCCGTTTACCTGAACTCGGTACGCGCCGATGTGCTGGGTAATTCCGCCTGCCTCGCCCGCGGTTACGTTTGCGTGGCGGATAGCGTCGAGAATCGAGGTCTTGCCGTGGTCGACGTGACCCATAACAACAACAACGGGCGCTCTGCCGATGAGGTTGGACTCGTCGTCCTCGCTGTCGTCGATAATTTTCTCCTCGATTGTAACAACGACCTCTTTTTCAACCTTTGCGTGGAACTCCATGGCGATAAGCGAGGCGGTGTCGAAGTCGATTGTGTCGGTAGCGGTAACCATGGTGCCCATGAGGAACGCCTTTTTAACGACCTCGGCAACCGTAGCTTTAAGGCGCAGAGCCAGCTCGTTTACCGTGATTTCGTCGGGGATCTGGACGGTGATGGGCTTCTGCTTGCGCTCGAGGGCAATTCTCTTCAGGCGCTCGGCCTCGGTCTCGCGCTTGCCCTGACGTCTGCCGCGCTGCTTCTGGGTGCGGTTTGAGAACTTCTGCTTCTTTGTTGTATGGTCGCGGTCTGTGCTGCGGGACTTTGAAGTGCCGCTCGCGAGATCGTCATATTTTGAATTATAGCGCTCAACGTCAACGTTTGTGGCTCGGGTGTCAATAACCTTGCGCTTGCGCTGGTGGCTGGGAGCCTCGCCCTTTTTCTCCTGCTGAGCGGGCTGCTTTGCGGGCTGCTTGCCGTCAGATTTTTTGGCGGCGGGCTTATCGTCTGCCTTTTCCGCCTCCTGAGCCTTGGGAGCTTCCTCTTTTACGGGCTCGGGAGCGCTGTCAAGCTTTTCGTTTCTAGCCGCGAAATACTTATCAAAATTTTCTACGCTGTTTTCCTTGGTGATAACGTCAAAAATAACGTCCAGCTCGCCCTCGGTCAGCGTTGTCATTGTTTTCTTTGAAACACCGCAATATTTTTCGAGAATCTCGGTAATTTTTTTATTCGGCACCTTTAAATCGGCTGCCGCGTCTTTAACCTTGTATTTAATCATCATATTCTCCTCTCTGTTTCACTCGCAATCATCAGAGCAAGCTTGTCGGCAAAGCCCTTGTCCTCAACGGACAGAACCGCGCAAAGTCTTCCGAGCGCAGCGCTCAGCTCGTCTTTGCTTTTGCCCGAGTCCAAAGCGCTTACCCCGCGCTCATCGGCGGCTTTTTTTACGCGCTTCAGACTGTTTTTTGATGCGTCGGAGGCGTGCAGTATCAATAGGGATTTACCCTCTTTTATTGACTGCTCGCAAACCTCGGCGCCGATGACAAGCTTTTTTGCCCGTCTGCATAACCCTAAAAATGACAATACCCTGTCGTTCATATATTCTGTAACTCCGCACTCATTTGCTCGTAGACTTTCTCGGGGATTTTGCAGCTCAGCGAGCGCTCAAAGCGGCGCGCCTTACGCGCCTTTTCAAAGCACTCAATGCTTTTGCAGACATACGCGCCCCTGCCGGGCTTTTTGCCCGTAAGGTCAAGCGACACGCTGCCCTGTTCGGCAGCACCGTCCTCTGCCTGCTTTTCGGGAGCCTTTACAACGCGTATCAGCTCGCGCTTGGGCTTCATTTCCCCGCAGCCCGTGCATTTTCTAAGTGGTACCTTTTTCATATTACTCTTCCGTCTGCTCCGCTTCTTCCTGCTTTGCCTCGATCACTTCGTCTTCCTCGTCCTCGCCGTAGAAGCCGCTCTCGGGACGGATATCAATCCTCCAGCCCGTAAGTCTCGCAGCAAGGCGGGCATTCTGACCCTTGTTGCCGATTGCGAGCGAAAGCTGGTCGTCGGGGACGGTTGCCTTGCAGCTTTTTGTCTCCTCGTCGGTGATGTCGACCTTGAGGACCGTTGCGGGAGAAAGCGCTGCGGAAACATACTTCTGCGGGTCGTCGCTGTATACGATAATGTCTATCTTTTCGCCGCCGAGCTCGCTTACGATTGTATTTACGCGCGTTCCCTTGGGGCCTATGCAGGCGCCGATCTTGAAACGGACTTGATTTCAACAACGCCGTCGTAGATTTCGGGAACCTGCTGCTCAAACATGCGGCGTACAAAGCCCGGATGTGAGCGCGAGATAATTGCGTGGGGACCTCTTTCGTTGTCCTTTACGTCGGCGATATATACCTTAACCAAGTCGCCCTCGTGAAGCTCGTCAATGCCGACCTGCTCACCCTTGGGCAGCATTGCGGTGCTCTTGCCGATTCTGATTGTGGCAACGCCCGACTTCATGTCGATTCGCTCAACCGTGGCGGTGACGATCTCGCCGAGCTTGCTCTGGAACTCGATAAGGCTCTGGCCCTTCTCGCCGGCGCGGATACCCTGACGGATAACGTTTCTGGCTGAGGAAACAGCGATCCTGCCCAAACGCTTGGGGTCAAGCGGAACCTCGATTTCGTCGCCTACCGCGAATTTCTTTCTCTTGTTGATTTGGCACGCCTCCTCAAGGGTAACCTCAAAGTTGGGGTCCTTGACCTCCTCGACGATTGTCTTTACAAGCTTTACGTCGAACGTGTTCTTCTCGGGGTCAGCCTTGAATACAACGTTTTCGTTTCCGCCGTAGTAGCTTTTGCAGGCGATTTCAATTGCTTTTTGTATCTGCTGAAGCATATAATCCATGGGAATGTCCTTTTCCTTTTCAAACATTCTCAGCGCTTCAAACAATTCCTTATTAGTCATTTTTTCAACCACTCCTTTTTTCAGTCCGAGCAGACAGATCGATCGGTTT
>OMYD01000047.1 GCA_900315195.1 uncultured Eubacteriales bacterium
CATTGAAAAGGACGTAGTTGACAACCAGTTCCATAGTCTGGACGAGTTCCTTGACAGCGTTGATTTGGTTGTTATTATGGTTAAGCATAACGAAATCAAAGAGAATATGGATAAGCTCAGGGGCAAGCTTGTGCTTGATTGTCATAATATTTGCGAGCTTGAGGGCGTGTACCATATTTAGGAGTCTGCTATGAAAATGAAAAGAATCGAGTGGGTAGACCGTGTTCGTGCCTTCGCGATGATTTCTGTTGTGCTCGGACACGCGTTGGGGCAAATAAACGAGGATGTCTTCCTTAATCGTTGGCTCTATCTTTTTCATGTGCCTCTTTGCGTTATTATTTCCGGTTATCTCTTTAAGGAAAAGGATAATCTGAAACAATCAATGAACTATGTAAAGAAAATTCTCATCAGAGAGTACATTCCGTATTTATTCTGGGGATTTTTCAGTATAGTTGTGTATCTTATTGTTATTGATCACAGTAATTTAATGACAAACGCCGCGAACTTTTTAAAGGGATTGTTTTTCGGCAACGGTAGCTTAGGCAGAGGTTCGGGCGACAAGGGATATATGGTGTGGAATACACCTTTGTGGTACCTGCCCTGTATCATCGTTATTGAGTTTATTTCGGCTTTTTTAAGTCTTATCAAGTTTAAATATTCAAAAGCGGTTATTTTTGCCTGTTCAATCGCGCTTGCTTTTTCATGCTACCATTTTCTTAATTTGCATATATGGTTTATGGAATTTGAGTCGGCTATTTATTTGCTGCCGTTTTTCTGGTTCGGCATGGTGCTGCGCGAGGGTGAAGTGTTCATTGACCGGTTATTAAAAAATAAGATAATAGTAATTGCTTTTTCGGTATTTCTTATTGCGGCCGGAAGCGTCGTTGGATTTATAAACGGCTCACCGATATATCTTACAGATGTTTACAGAAGCAGTTATATTCTTTTTGCCGTATCCGCCGCTTTAATCGGAATGGGCATAATGGAATTGGAGAGAGGCTTGGCGTATAGAAGCAGACCGGTGGCGTATATCGGCAGAAATACAATGACTTTATTGGTATTTCATAAGTTCCCGATTATGGTTGCCTCTATGTTTATAAGCAAATTATTAAAGGTTAAAGTAACAAACGAGCCGCTGATTGTTGTTGTTGGCATAGTGATAACGGTTATTGCCGTAGCGGTTTCCTTGGTTGCAGCAGTGCTGTTTACAAAGGCAGCGCCCGTATTAATCGGAAAAACAAGAAATAAAAAACGTTTTAGTAAATGAAAAAGCGGTGAAACAACGGTAAGTATTTTGTTTCGCACAAAAACCAACCCGATCAAGCCATGTTTCACCGCGTTTATATTAATACTTAGCAAGGCTTGGTTAAGCTATCGCAAAAATAGAGAACAGAGAACAAAACGCAGAATAAAACATGTGTTTTGTTTGTTTTCTGTTTTGCCGCGGTAAAAAGTACGTGTTCCTTTTGTGACAGAGAGTTCGAACTGAAATGAGGTTGAATAATGAAAGTTGCCATAGTAACCCGAGGTATTCCGGATTCACAAAATTTAATGAACGGAATCTTCGAGATGGATCAAGCTAAGGCACTGGTTAAGGCCGGCGTTGAAGTGAAATTACTGGTGGTTGATTTGCGCTCTGTCAGAAGAAAACGTAAATTCGGATTATCAAAGGTAAAGCAAAACGGCGTGGATTGTTACATAATCAGCGTTCCGCTTGGAATAGCGCCTTACTCTGTTTTCTGTAAGGTAGGAACAAAAGCGCTGAAAAAGCTTTATAATTATGCTTATCCTGACGGCGAAAAGCCCGATTTGATTCACGCTCATTTTACCCGTCAAAGCGCGATGGCTGCGCAGCTTTCCAAAGAAACGGGTTTGCCTCTTATTGTAACCGAGCATTCAAGTGATATTAACAAGGAAGAAATATCCGATTCATTATTAAAAATTGCAAAAAAAGCTTATTCTTCCGCGGACAAGGTTATCGCAGTCAGTAATCCTCTTAAAAAGAGCATTAAAGAAAAAACCGGAGTCAACAGCGTCGTAATTCCTAATATTGTTGATACTGACATTTTCAAACCGAATGAGGGAATAAAAGAGCCTGAGGACTGCTTTACGTTTGTTTCGGTCGGCGGCCTTATAAAGCGCAAGCGAATGGATTTGCTTATTTCGGCGTTCGGCCGTATTCATAAGCAATACCCGGACACAAGGCTGGTTATTTTCGGCCGCGGAGCGGAACGGGATATGCTTGAATCGCTTATTACTTCCTCGGGACTTGACGGATCGGTTGAGTTAAGAGGTCTTGTAACCAGAGATGAGATAGCAGCTCAATATCAAAAAGCGGATTGCTTTGCTTTGCTGTCGGAAAGAGAGACCTTTGGCGTTGCTTATATTGAAGCGCTGGCGGCGGGACTGCCTGTTGTAGCTACTAAATGCAGCGGCCCCGAAGATTTTATGAAAGAGGAATTCGGCTGTCTGATTGATATTAATGATGAAAATCAGGCTGTCGGCGCCATGGAACTCTTATATAAGAATATCGATAAATATTCTCCTGATAATATCAGTAAAGAAATCAAAGCAACATTCTCTCCGGAGTCGGTTTCGGAGAGCGTGATTAAAATATATCGGGAAGTGCTGGAGAACCGCTGAACATATTTTACGGTAATGTTTTAGATATATTTGAAGAAATCATTGTTATTGGAGATAGATTATGCGCGAGCAAACAAACGGAACTTCAAAAAAAGCAACGGTGTTGATTACCATATTGACAGCTGCTGCTGTTTTGGGCTCAACAACCTTCGGAATAAGACTGCCGGTGTTTATGCTGTCGCCTGTTCGAATCATGCTGTTGATTACGGTAGTGGCATCCTTTTTTATGGGTGCAAAGTTGGTTTTTGCGCACGAAGTTTCATCAATATATAAGTTTTGGGGATGTCTGTTTTTGTATGCCTGCCTGAGCGGATTTTGGGTAGTGGATAACCAAAAATGGATGACCGGTCTTTCATATTTGCTGACAGGTATTCTTATTTTCTTTGTTTTTCTGTGTTTTGATGAAATACTGAGTTTCTTTAAGGTGTTTCAGGTAGTAATCGCTCTTTTCCTGATACTTATTATTATCTGGGGATGGTACGAGGTTACTACAGGCAACTATATGTTTGTCCAGAAAAAGGAAGTAATATATTTGTTGTCATTTGAAAAAAACCGCGTACCCATATTTGTGTTTTTGAATACAAACAACTACGCGCTGTTTGTTTCCTTTGCGCTGATACTGCTTTTCTCCATGATGACGGGACATTCAATAATAAAGAAACTGATATATATTGGTTTGATTGTTTCTTCGTTCCCTTTGCTGATTATCTCGAATTCACGAGCGAATGTTATTGGTCTGGCAATCGGAATCGCTGTTTGGATTTTTGCCGGAATGACAAGCAAACTAACAATGCGAAAGGTTGTTATCGCCGTATTATTAGCGCTTGCGGTATTGATTTTCGTGATAGTTTTCTGGAGTTCAATAAATAACGCGTTAAGTGAGTTCTTTTATTTTTCAGGTAAAAAAGCCGATTCGTCAAAGTCGAATATATCCCGTTCAAACGCTACGAAAAACGGTATTGAGATGGTTTTCAATTCGTTCGGATTAGGAGTAGGATGCGGCAACAGCTCAGCGCCTGTTTATAGTGTTTATAACACAATGGGAAACTATGACCAGCATAACTGGTGGCTTCTGGTTTTCTGTGAATATGGAATAATCTTCGGTGTAGCTTACATTATTATCTATATTCTTCAAATAAGAAAGCTACTGAGATTTTTGCGCAACGAGACCGATTCGGAATACCGGAAAGTATTTTCCGCGTTCGCGGCTATAGACACAGCGTTTATTGTATGTCTGGTCAGCCCAAGCGGAATCGTAGCTATGGAATGGCTTTGGGTATACTGGGGCTTCCGTTACGCGTGGGTAAATAAATACTGTCTGACTCAGTTGGAAAACACTGAATAACTTGATGAATAAGCGTGAATCTATTTATGTATAATACTGGTTTGGTGATATGATTTGGGAAAAATAAAAAAGCTGCTGTTCAGAAATGACGGAGCAGCTATGGATTCAATTCTGCTGACATTTGTAAAGGTAATTACCGCGGTGTTGGGAATTGTAGTATCAAAGCTGCTTGCGATGCATTTTTCACTGCATGAATTCGGAACCTATTCCGAGGCAATGCTTATTGCTACTACCGCCTCATCTATCGCGATTTTCGGATTGACGAACGCGGTCAATTACTTTTATAACGCGGCCAGCAGTGAAGAACGCAAAGAGGAATATATCGGCACGATTTTTACAATGGAATATATTTTGGGAACCGTTTGCGCAATTGTCATTATGGCGATTCAGGTGCCGATTATCAATTATTTCGATGACGCCGATTTGAAAGACATTCTGTTTTTCGTAGCGTGGCTTCCGCTTTTCCAAAATCTGATTCCTATGCTTCAGGTGCTTTTTGTTTCAATAGGGCGCGCTAAGCTTATTGCCGCCAGAAACTTTTTCTTTTCCGCAGCGCGTTTGATTATTGTATTGATCGCGTGCTTTGTAACAAAGAGTATTATAACGATTTTTATTATTCTTTTGTTTTTGGATATTGCCCAGGCAGTTTACTTTATTTGGGAGTTCAGCAGAAAGAAATACAAGATATCCGTAAAGTTTTTCAGAGCAAGCTTAATTAAGCCGATTCTCAGCTTCAGCATTCCTATGGCGGTTTATGTGCTGTCTAACGTAATGTCACGAGATATTGACAAGTATGTTATAAGCTTTTTTACCGACACCGAAACTCTGGCTATCTACGCAAACGCGGCCAAGATTTTGCCGTTTGACTTGGTTACGCAATCATTTATTACGGTTTTAATTCCGATTGTTACCCGACAAATCGCGGCAAAAGATTACACAAACGCGCAAAAGACATTCAAAGACTACTTGCGGTTGGGATATCTTGCAACATGGCTTATTGTTTTCAGCGTAATAATAAACGCTAAGGAAGCTATGCTGATTCTGTACGATCCCAAATATTTGCCGGGTCTTGCGGTATTTATAATTTATTTGATTGTTGATATGGTCACCTTTGCCACAACACCGTTGATTTTGGTTTCAAAGGGTAAATCAAAAATACTGATGCTGTGCACATTGGGCGCTTTGACAGCAAACCTGGTTTTAAATGTTATTACATTCCAGTTTTGGGGAATTATAGGACCTGCGATAAGCACATTGGTCGCAACGCTGGGACTTGCCGTTACGCTTCTTCTTATTGATGGTAAAATGATAAAAACAAGCTTGTTAAAGCTGTTTGACTGGAAAGAAATGTGCATAGTTTTACTGGAGATTATTCTGGTCGGCGGCGCGGCATATGCTTTAAAGCAGTTCCTTTACCGTTTCTTTGATTCTCCTGTTTTAATAGTCGTTATTACGGCTTCCGTATATTTTGCGGGAGTACTTGTTCTTAACCGCAAACGACTGATCAGTTGTTTCAAGCAGATTAACAAAGCAAAGTAATCGCCTTTAACAGGCGGTTAACCGCCGTGTTTTGGAGGTACTAAATGAAAATAGGTTTAAGCCTTGCGTATAAGGGGCAAAACTACGGTCAGCAGCTTCAGGCGTACGCAACACAGGTTGTGCTTGAAAAAATGGGGCACTCGACCGAGATAATTGATTATGAGCGCAAAGGAATGGATGGGGTGCGTTTTACCCCCTGGCTTGCCGCTTATGAGATGAAAAAAATAAAAAGAAAAATTAAGGGCAAAGCCGGAAAGAGCGGAGCGGCGCTTGATTCAGTTCATCGCGAAAATATTAAGCTGAGAAAAGAAACAGCGGCTGAGTTCCGCCAAAAAAGACTTCACAATTTTGTTAAGTGCTCAGGCTATCAGCAGCTTTTGGAATACGGAAAAACCATTGATATCGCGTTAGTCGGAAGCGATCAATGCTGGCTTCCCGAATCATGCTTCGGAAATCTGCGCACATTACGCTTTGCTCTCGAAGGCGTCAGAAAGGTCTCTTACGCCACAAGTCTCGGCGTTGAAAAATACCCTTTGTACTGCAGAAGCAGCGCGAAACAGTTTTTAAACAGATTTGATTATATAAGCGTCAGAGAAGAACAGGGAAAGCGCATTATAAACGGACTTTGCGACAAGCAGGTTGAGGTTGTGCTTGACCCGACGTATCTTTTGACTAAAGAAGAATGGGAAGAGTTGATTCCGAATCAAAGAGAGATCGCTGAGGACTATCTTCTGTGTTTCTTTATAGGAAACAATGAGCAGTCCAAAAAGGCGGCGGCGGAGTACGGAAGGAAAAAAGGATTAAAGGTAATCAGTATTCTCAGCGATGAGAGCGTTTCGGATATTGACACAACGTTTGCCGATGATATTATTGTCGGAGCGGGCCCCGAAAGGTTTGTTAATTTAATCCGCAATGCCTCCTGCGTTATGACGGATTCTTTCCATGGGGTAGCTTTTTCCGTAATTAATGAAAAGCAGTTTTATGTTTTTTATCGCCATTCCACAGAAGGCAAGGAATCGAGAAACTCAAGGATCGACAACGTCCTTGCTGCATGGAACCTGAAGAACAGACTGGCTTCCGGAAGACCAAACGGACAGCCTGATGACAGCGTTATCGACTATAAAGCGGTTCGTGCTATAATTGAAAAACGCCGTAAAGAGTCAATGGGGTATTTGGAGCGAGCCCTGCACAGCGAATAATAACAAAGAAATCGATAGCAGATTATTAAGATATAAACTGCTTCAAGAAAGTGTGAGTAAATGAAAAAAGTAATGCTTGTGTTCGGCACAAGACCCGAAGCGATAAAAATTTGTCCGCTTGTTAATGAGCTTAAAACCCGAAAGGGGATTCAGACGGTTGTGTGTGTTACCGCGCAGCACCGTCAGATGCTTGACCAGGTGCTTGAGACCTTCGGAGTAGTTCCCGATTACGACCTTGATATTATGAAGAATCAGCAGACGCTGTTTGACATAACCGTTAATATTCTCGGCGGAATCAAGGAAGTGCTTGAAAAGGAAAAGCCCGATGTTGTTCTTGTACACGGCGACACAAGCACTACCTTTGTTACCGCGCTGGCGTGCTTTTATCTGCAGATACCCGTCGGTCACGTTGAGGCGGGACTCCGCACATACAACATTTACTCGCCTTATCCCGAGGAGTTCAACCGTCAGGCGGTCGGAATTGTTTCACAGTATAATTTTGCGCCTACACAGCTTGCCGCCGACCATCTTAAAACGGAAGGCAAAAATCCGGAAACGATTTACATTACCGGCAATACCGTTATTGATGCCATGCAGCACACCGTAAGAGAAGATTACACCCACCCCGAGCTTGACTGGGTAGGGGATGACAAGCTTATTTTCATTACGGCGCACAGACGGGAAAATTTAGGCGAGCCGATGCACCATATGTTCCGCGCAATCCGCCGCGTTCTTGACGAGCACCCCGACTGCAAGGCAATTTATCCTATTCATATGAATCCCGTTGTGCGTCAGGCTGCCGACGAGGAGCTCAGCGGCTGCGACCGCATACATATTATTGAGCCGATTGAGGTATTTGACTGTCACAATTTTGAGGCCCGCAGTTATCTTTGCCTGACCGATTCGGGCGGAATTCAGGAAGAATGTCCCAGCTACGGAGTTCCTGTTTTGGTAATGAGAGATACCACGGAGCGCCCCGAGGGCGTTGACGCGGGTACCCTGAAGCTTGTAGGTACTGACGAAGAAACAATATACAGCAGTTTTAAGGAATTGCTTGAAAACAGTGAAGAATATAATAAAATGTCTCATGCCTGCAACCCGTACGGTGACGGACACGCCTGTAAAAGAATAGCTGATATTCTTGAAAAAGGAACCTATGAACCTTGGGTGCAGTAACGGTGTTTTACTTTAAGGATTGTTAAAAACAATGAAAACGGAATTATTATGTCTTTATCTTATGAAGTGCTCGATTAATAAGCAAAAGCCCGAATCGCTGCCTTCGTTTGATATGGATGCTCTTTGGAGCTTTACAAATCGTCACTCTGTTTCTGCTACAGTTGCAAAGACGCTTTTAGACAATCAAATAATTCAGGATGAAAACTGGCATTCAAAATGGCAGGAGGTTCTGCAGAGAAATATCAGAAAAACAATGCTTTTTGATGCGGAGCGCACTAAAGTTGAGCGTCAGTTGGATTCGTTGGGAATATGGCATGTGCCGTTAAAGGGCATTATTGTAAACAAGCTTTATCCTAATTTCGGCTTGCGCCAGTTTGCCGATAACGATATCCTGGTTGAGAATGGCCACAGAGAAGAAATCAGACAGATGATGAGCGATATCGGATATACCGAGCATGTTACATTTGAAACCGACGATTCGTTTAAAAAGAATAAAATCCTGAATATGGAAATACACTATAAGTTGTTCAAGAAAAAGAAGAACTATGAGGTGTTTAACAATTATTATAAGGACATAGCCTCCAGATTTGTCCCCGACGGTGATTCTCCGTATTCGCTCAAGCTTACAAACGAGGATTTTTTTGTTTATTTTCTTGCTCACGCCTACAGACATTTCAGAGAAGCGGGTATAGGAATAAGATTATTCGCTGATGTGTATGTTTATAGAAAAAGCATTAAAATGGATGAAGCCTATGTTGAGGGTGAGCTTAAAAAGCTTAAAATCTTCGGATTCGGAAAAACCATCGCGTCCATTTCGGAAAAGATTTTTTCTCCGGACAGTTCTTTCAAGGAAGAGGATCTTACTGAGGAAGAAGCTGTTGCTTTCAATTCCATAGTTAATTCATATACCTATGGCTCCTTTGAACAGATGGCTGAGAACCGATATATAGATTATGTTTTGGAAAGCGGTAAAACCGGTAAATCAGGTTATTATTTCAGACGGTTTTTCCCCAGCATGGAGGATCATAAACACGCTCATCCGTTTATTTACCGCCATAAAATCCTGTATCCTGCGTTTTATATTTACCGTCCGTTCCGCGGGCTTATCAAAAACAGACAAGGCCTTTCAAAAGAGATAAAGGCAGTCAGACAAACGAAAAAAAAGAACGATAAAAACTAACACCCTGTTCGGTACAAATTCGGCCGTGCAGGGTGTTTTTTCATAATAGAAACGCGGCAGCGGTTACGCGTTACATTTTTCATAATTATTACTTATTATTCACACGCTTTTCATATTGCTGTGCTAGTGTTATCATACAAATAATAGTAGGATAGTCTGCCCGAGTTCAAGCCGGGACAGATAAGTGAGGGATGAAAATGAAAAAGACTATTGCGCTGCTGCTTGCCGCGTTAATTACGCTCACAGTTTTAGCTTCCTGCAAAAATTACGAGGACCAGGCATACTTAAACAATCTGCTGGACGGCACAGGCTTCAGCGGAGTTGTGCTTGTTACAAAAAACGGACATACGATTTGTGAGGCGGCTCAGGGCGTCGAAAACAATAATTCAAATCAGAACATCACAACCGACACCCGGTTTTGCATCGGTTCCGTATCGAAGCAGTTCGCGGCGACGGCGATTTTGCTGCTTCAACAGGACGGCAAGCTGAGCGTTGACGACAATTTGTCAAAGTATTTTCCAAGCTATAAATACGGAAATGATCTTAAAATCCGTCATTTGCTTGAAATGCGCTCGGGAATCAAAGAGTTCTACGACGTGGAGTACATAGACGACGCGTTCACTGAGCTTCCGACCGAGGATTTGCGCGGCGTAATAACAAATGACAACACCGTGGAGCAGAACCAAAAGCTGCTGGAGGACTGGCTTTTGCGGCAGCCGCTGGAATTTGAGCCCGATACCGAGTTTGAGTATTCCAACTCAAATTATTTCCTGCTGGCGTGGATTGTGGAGATTGTTTCGGAAAAGAGCTACAATGATTTTGTGCGCGAGCGTATTTTTGAGCCGCTCGGTATGAAGCACACCACATTTATAGATGACGTCGATTTGTTCAATCAGCCGCATTTCGCAGAGCCTACCGTAACTCCTCAGACGGTCTATGTCGGCGTAACAATGGGGCTGGGCGATATGATTTCAAACGCCGACGATATCGACCTCTGGCTGACCTCGCTCAGAACAAACGAGCTGCTTACCGAGGAAAGCATGGAAATGATGACTACGGATTACACAGATGGTGACGACGAAAACTACGGCTTCGGCATCCGCACCTACTACGGTCAGGGCCTGTTTCATTCGGGCAGATTTACAACCTATGAGGCGATGGTTTTTACGGATCCCAAAACAGGAATTAATGTTTTTACCGTCACAAACGACGACATCAATCAAAATGTAGACATACCCGAAATCAGCCGAACCCTGTACGACAATTTTGACGCCTGACAGCTATAATTTCCAAACACTTCACCCTGCCTTTCGCAAACTAATTTGTTGACCTTTTAGCGTAATGATAGTATAATAATCTTATATTACAAAATGAGGTGGTTATTTGGTCTGGTGGATTATTCTGTGGGTGCTGCTTGGCATTGTCGGCGTGATTTTTGCGTATATTATGCTGATAGTAATCAGCGCTCTGCTTGTAAACATGAAAAAGGAGTACAGCAGGGAGAGCAGGTATTACCGTTTCCTTCTTAACAGCTCAACCTTCTTTGCCTCTAAGCTTATCAGAATTAAGCTGCACGTTACTGGCAAGGAACTGCTGCCAAAAAGCAGGTATTTAATGGTGAGCAATCACCGCTCAAAGTTTGACCCGATTCTTTCGTGGCTTGTTTTCGGCGACCAGCAGATTACCTTTATCTCAAAGCCCGAAAACTTTAAGGTGCCTGTGTACGGACGGCTGATTCACCGCCTTTGCTTTATGCCGATTGACCGCGACAATCCGCGCAACGCCGTAAAGACAATCAACCGCGCCGTCGACCTTATTAACCGCGATGTCGCTAATGTGGCGGTGTATCCCGAGGGCACCCGCAACTACGGCGAGGGGCTTCTGCCGTTTCATAACGCAATGTTTAAAATAGCGCAAAAGGCGAATGTTCCGGTAGTTGTAGTCACTGTAAAAAACACTTACGATATTCAAAAGAACTTTCCGCTCCGCTGCAGCCATGTTTACATAGATGTTGTGCGCGTTATTGATGCCGTCGAGGTGAAGAAAACCAAAACCGCCGAGCTCGGCGAAACGATAAGGGAGCTTATGCTTACAAAGTTAGATGAGGGAGAAAAGAAATGAAAACCTATGTGCTTTATAATAAAAAGTCCGACAATAAGGCGGGCAAAAACGAAGCTGAGCAGCTTCGCGAAATCTGGAAAAACAGGCAGCTTGAATTTGTTGACGCCGTAAGCCTTGAGGACTACGCCGGATTTTTTGCCGCTCTTGAGCCTGACGACGAAGTCTGCCTTTGCGGAGGCGACGGTACGCTGAACTATTTTATAAATCACGTTGACGCCGATAGTTTTAAAAACAAGCTGTACTATTATCCCACGGGAAGCGGAAATGATTTCTGGAACGACTTAGGAAAAAAGAAGGGCGACGCTCCCGAGGCAATTAATAAGTACGTTAAAAACCTTCCCGTTGTTACCGTAAAGGGTAAGACATATAAGTTTATTAACGGCGTAGGGTACGGCATCGACGGCTATTGCTGTGAGGAGGGCGACCGTCTGCGTGAATCCTCCGATAAACCCATTAACTACACCTCGATCGCTATCAAAGGTCTTTTGTTCCATTACAAGCCCACAAACGCCGAGGTTGAGGTTGACGGTAAAAAGTTCCGCTTTAATAAGGCATGGCTCGCTCCGACAATGAAGGGACGCTTTTACGGCGGCGGAATGATGGCAACTCCTCATCAGGACCGTCTGGACCCCGAGCGCAAGGTAACCTGCATGGTGATGAACGGCGCGGGTAAGGTTCATACCCTTGTCGCGTTTCCGTCGATCTTTAAGGGTGAGCATGTAAAAAAGAAAATCGTTAAGGTGATGAAGGGAAAGAACGTCAGGGTTAAGTTTGACCGTCCCGTAGCGCTGCAAATTGACGGCGAAACCATTCTTAATGTAACCGAATACAGCGTGGAAAGCAAATAATAACAGGGCACAGTGCATTTGGCGCACTGTGCCCGATTTGTATGTATTGTTTGTTTTTTACGCAAGTGAAATAAGCACCTGAAATTCTCCGCTGCCTACGCTTGCGCGTTCGGTGCATACCGCGTAAAGCTCTGCCTGTTTGTTCAGAAAAAGCTGCGACTGCCGAACAGCCTCGTCGCCTACGGTAAGCTCCATTTGATAATAGTAGTCGTCGGGAAAATTCTCGTACTTGAATTTTGAAGTGTAGTCGTCCTCAAGCGCCTGCTTGAGATCCGAGAAGGTATCGTCACAATCGCGCTGCAAATAGTCGAGCAGCTTTTCGTTGTCAAGCCTTTTTCCCATTGTTTTATTGTAGTTGAACACAGTGTAGCTCAGACTGTGGCCGCTGTCCTCGGCGGTGATTATAACGCTTAAAATATCATCGTTTATATAGGCGTCGTAGTCAATGCTGTCATAAACGGGGGATTTATTGTTGCTTTCCGCCTCTTTTGCCTCGGAAAAGGGTTTGCTGAATTGTTTTTGAATATCGCTGTTAATCGCCAGGGCGTCAGGTGTGTCAAATTTAAGCGAAGGGATTCTGTATGTTGTTTTTACGGTGTTTTTGTTTTTGTCGGTGCAGGTGAATGTTTCCTCGCGTGCTATGGAAACGCAGTCGCTGACCGCGGAGGAATCGGAAGATATAGTCATAACCGGCACGGTAGTAACAGGTTCTATTGCCGAGCTGCTGTGCCCTTTGTCATTGCAAGCAGACATAATAAAACAAAGCGGCAGTATAATCAACAGCAGTTTAAAGTTTTTCATTGCGCAGTGTAATCTCCTCAAAATCAGTAGTGGTTATGCCGTGGCTTTTGAGAATGCTTTGGCAGGCGTTTACAATATCGTCGCGAAGCAGAACTTCGGGACTGTGCGCGTCGTATCCAAGCACAACCTTGTTGCCTGTTTCGGCGGCAATTTCCCAGAACGCGGGGTTAGGGTAGTTTCTGCCGTTATAGTAGCCCAGCAGATTAAATTCAAGCGGAATATCGCGCTCTTTTGCATATAGGCAAAGCTCGGTCATCTTGCGGCGGTAGAACGAAATATCCTCGGTGAAGTTTACAATATCGGGATGGGCAATGTAGGTAAAAACTCCCTTGTCAAGCCCTTCCTTTACCTGATTGACATATTGAGTCAAAAACTTTTTGCCTCTGCCGCCGGTGGCAGAATAATACGAGCCCTCGTCGTATTCGTTGCCGACAAAGTGCTGCCCTAAAATCATATAGTCGAGCTTTAACGGGCGCACAAAGCTTATGAATTCGTCATAGGTTTCGGGGTAATACTCGGTTTCAAAGCCGAGCAGGATTTTTATATCGGCGCTGTATTCCTTCTGAAGAGCGCGAACGCTGTCGGCGTATTCCTGAGCCTGTTCGGGAAACATCCTGAAAAAGCTGTAGTAATCGCGCTTAGGAAAAAACTGCGGACAGTGGTCTGAAAACCCCAGTACCTTCATGCCTGCCTTAATCGCGCATTCTACATAATCTCTGTCCTCGCCCGTGGCGTGGTTGCAGCGAAAGCTGTGTGTGTGCAGGTTATACTTCATCTTTATCATACCTTTCAAACTACTATTATACAACTATTTGAAGTATATTGCAAATTTATTTAAAAAGATATATAATAAATTACAAACTCTTGGAAAGGGTGCTTTTAATGGATAAAAAAGAACTTGCCGTGCAGTATAAGCACAGCGGATATAACTGCGCTCAGGCTGTTATATCGGCGTATGCCGACGAGCTTGGAATCGATTTGGAAACCGCGCGCGCATTAGGCGCGGGCTTCGGCGCGGGAATGGGCACAATGGGCGCCACCTGCGGAGCGCTCTGCGGGGCTCAGATTGGCGGCGCTGCAATCTGCATTGACCTCAAGGGAGTAACTACAGGCAGAATGTTATGCTCATGCGACGACTGCGTAGCTAATGCCGTCGAAATTGTCGGAGGTCTGCTGTGAATGATTCGTTTTCACGCACCGCTCTTCTGCTTGGAGATGAGGCGCTGAGCCGCCTGAAAAACGTTCGTGTGGCTGTGTTTGGCGTTGGCGGCGTCGGCGGCTACGCGGTTGAGGCTCTTGCGCGCTCCGGCGTGGGCGCGCTTGATTTAATCGATAACGACACTGTGGCGCAGAGCAACATTAACCGCCAGATTATAGCGCTTAACAGCACCGTAGGGCAGTTTAAGGCGGACGTTGCCGCAAAACGTGTTCTCGATATTAACCCCGAATGCAAGGTTCGCGCGGTAAAAGTGTTTTATATGCCGGAGACCGCGGATAAATTTGATTTTACACAGTACGATTACATAATTGACGCGATAGATACCGTAAAGGGCAAGCTGGCTTTGGCACGGCAGGCTCAGGACGCGGGTACGCCGATTATCAGCTGTATGGGCGCCGGCAACAAGCTTGACCCGACTTCTTTTGAGGTTGCGGATATATACGACACTTCAATTTGCCCTTTGGCGCGGATAATGCGCAAGGAATGCCGCGCAAGGGGGATAAGACATCTAAAGGTTGTTTATTCAAAGGAGATGCCTGTTCGCCCTGTGAAAAAATGCGAGGAACAGACAGTCCGCCGCGACACCCCGGGTTCTGTTTCGTTTGTACCGTCGGTGGCGGGGCTTATTCTCGCGGGAGAAGTAGTAAAGGATTTAATAAAATAAATGCGGCAGGGAGGTTTTGCTGTGGAGTTCGGAAAGCTTTATCTTGATAAGGAAAAGGATATTATTATTGAGCTTACTATGAATGCTGACGGAATGAGCTATGTCCTTCGCACGCCCAACCACGCAAAGGGAAACCTTATTATAAATCTTGCTCGGCTCTGCAAGCTGCCGCTGTGCACAGGCGGGGACGGCTTAAAGGTAATCCGCGGCGAGGTCCCGTGCTATGTTGACGAGCGCAACCGTGAGGTTTATGTGCTGCGTCTTGCCGACACAAAGGTGGCGAATATTTATCCTGACGGAAGTATAGAGCGCAAGGCTTATATTCCCGCAATCTCAAAAACGCTGATGAGCCAGACAAAGGACTACCGATTAGATGTAAAGAAAACGCTGGTAAAAACCTATATCCGCCGTGAATATAAATTCCGCACCGACCTTCATACCCACATGAACGCAAACCTTGACGCCGATGTTCTTATCGCGCTCGGAATTGTACATCAAATCCGCTATCCGTATTATTACATAAAAAAACTGAAGCTGGGACTCACCGAATTACAGCGTGAAGCGCTTGAAAAGCAGCGTGCCGAGGTCAGGGAGCGGTTCAAGGACTCACCCCTGAGCGGCAAGTATTTTGAGCGGAAAATCGACGACAATACCTTTATTAATTTTGCCGATTTAATACTGAATAACCTTGAAAACGCTGAGCGTAACATTCCGCTGATACGCGCGTCACTGACTATTCTGAAAGACGGGCAGGCGGTATTCACTAACCTTGAGAAGGTGTATTTGTACCGCTATGTGTTTACAAAAGGACAGCCGAGCAAGGGAAAAATACCCCTCGATAACTACCGATTAATTCCCGATATAGACATTGCCGACACCATACACCGAATGCTTTGTGACCGCGATAATCCCGTCTACGCAGACATGACGCTGTTTCAGAATAAGCTGCTGTGGATTGCACGGGGATGTAAAAGGCGCGGAGTAAGTTATACCGAGATTTCGGATACAACCCTCGTAAAGCGCGAGGGCGCCGCAAAAATGCTTATGCAGGTTCATCAGGTAATGCCCGCCATTACCGCGGAAACAGGTGTATTGATCCGCTTCCTGGCGGCGATCCGCCGAATTCCGCTCACAATAGTAAGGGATAAGGCAACGGCGTTTGAGGATACTCAAAGTCAGCTCAGTGTAATCAGGGCAGTAGCCGACGACCCCTATGTAGCGGGCAGCGACATAATCGGCGAGGAGATTAACGATATTTGCGAGCTGCGCCCGGTAATTAACGAGCTGGTGAAAATTGCCGGTGAGAATGAAGGCTTTGTAATAAGAATACACGCGGGCGAAAACGACGGTCTGCGTGACAACGTGGCAAACAGCCTAAAGTGTGTGCGCGAAGCTCTTGCCGAAGGTCAGCCTTTGCCCAGACTGCGCATAGGGCACGGCCTTTACACCGCGAATTTGCGCTCCGAAAAGGGAAAGCAGCTTATCAGGGAGCTGCGTGAAAGCGAGGTAGTTCTTGAGTTTCAGCTCACCTCAAACGTGCGGCTCAATAACCTCAGCTCGCTTGGCAGGCACCCGATCAAGGATTACCTGAGCGGCGGCGTGTTCTGCGTTCAGGGCACGGACGGCGGCGCTATATACGGTACCGACTCAATAGACGAGCAGCTCGCCCTTGAGCGGCTTCTGAATCTAAACTACGATGAAATGCGCAGTATGCGCGCGGCCGAGGATGCTATTCTCGAGGAGAGCATACGCGTTTTTGCGGAAAAATCCAAGCGCTTTGAAAAGCTGTCGGATGGCAGGTCGGTTGAGGATTTCCTGACTGAAAGAATCGAAAAAACGGACGAAAGCGGAGTTCAAAGAAAAACTGTTGCGCAAAAGCTTAGCAGCGCTGATTGCTTCCGCGAACAGATTAGAGAGATTCCAATGGATAAAGTTCCCGTAATTCTTCTGGGAGGCAGCTTTAACAGCAACCGCCATTCAACCAGAATGAAAAAGCCGCTGTGCACACTGATTAAAAATCTGACAGACGAGCTGTCAGCCGAGCAGGTGTGCTTTGTAATCGGCAGCAGGCTTACGGGCTATGAGCGTGAGCTGGTGCGGCTTGCTTCCGGCAGGTTTGAAATATTCGCAATAGTTCCCACCCGCGTTACCGATGCCGAGGCGAGGCGTATTAAGCAGAGCGGTGTCGGCGTTCGCGTGTCAATTGAGCCGACAAGAATGGGGCTTTACAAGAGCTTCGCTTATGATATATTCAAGCGACGTCCGTCTGTAGTAGTCGCTCTTGACGGCAACTCAGCAGGAGCAAACACCATTCAGGAGGCAAAAAACGGAAAGAAAAAAGCGTGGATTTTCGTAAACCGCCACGCGCGTGTGCTTTACGCAAAGGCGCAGGCTATTCAGGGATACGTCAGTGTTTTTGAAGGGGCAGAGGCCGCCGAAAAAATAAAGCGCGCGGTAAATGATGTTTGGGATGAAATCAGCAAATAGAAAAAGGTCGGGCAAATGTCCGACCTTTTGTTTGCCTATAGGCATTATTCACTTAAATTTAAAAGTGTACAGTACATTTCGGCGCCCGCAACCCAGTAAAGGATATAGCAGGCAATAAGATTGCCGCTTTCGTCTAGGTAGTACTCTGTCAGTTCGAGGTTCTCGTCAGAGAGAGAGTTTTCTTTTGCTTCCGAAATGTAGTCCATTGAAGAATAATCATCCGGCAGCTTTGAGAACCTGTCCTCAATGTCAGCGCGGATTTTCTCTAACGCTTCATCTTCGGTTATGTCTGCCTGTTCAAACAAATCGCTTTTTTCAGTACGAGCACCGCTGTCAACGTTTAAATTGTAAATCCAAAAGTTGCTTTGAGGGGTGTCGGTTGTACGGTTTTCAATTACAAGACTTAGAATTTTTCCGTTTACATTGGAAATGTAGTCTGTACGGCAGTGTGTATCTGTGCCGTCTTTGATTTCTGAACCCAGTTCCTTGGAAAAATCCGTTTTGATCTCATCATTTACCGCGGCTGAGTCTTCGCTATTGAGTTTTAAAAGCGGAACGCGGTTTCTGATTTTGTCGCCTTTAATATCTTTTTCACCGGTAATTCCAAAGCTGCCTGTAAACGGGCAGTAGTATTCCTTGGCGGTATAAACGTATTCGCTGCCCGATTCTTCATCGGATTTTAAGGCAGCTTCCGTTTCGTTCGCGTTTGTTGTTGTTATACTCGGTTGTGTTTCGTTTGGTTTTGCAGATGATGAACTTGAGCCTTCGGATGATGTCGATGTACCGCATGAGCAGAGTGAGCATAGAGTCAGCGCTAAAGCTAAAGATGCCGAAATAATTTTTATGCCGAGTTTCATTGATAAGACCCCTTCCGCTGTTATATAAATATAATAGCACATGATTTTATTCAAATCAATGCTTTTAGAATAAACAGAGCATATTTTTTAGACTGCGGATAAAAAACATATTATATACGAAAACGGCTCCGAATCAAAGTGATCGGAGCCATTCCGTTAATATATAGAATGAAGGGATTAGAAATTGTTTACTTATCGCTGAAAGCCGCCCATGTCACCGTTCATACCGCCCATGTCGCCGTTTATTTTGCCGGGGCCGCCGCCCATTCCGCCGTGACCTCCCATCATCTGGTTGGGGATGGTGTCGGTTTCCTGACCGTTGACAATAAGCTTTCCGCCTGTCTTTTCGGCTTTGCCGTCGTAGTCGCACGCCGACTGACCCGTGATGTCGACTGTGCCGCCTGTAATGTACAGGTCGCCGTTGGAGTCAATTCCGTCGGTGTCGCCTTGACCCATGGTGATTTTGATATTGCCTCCGTTGATGGTAATACAAACGCTTTCGGCAGTTGATTTGTTTGCCGCGTTAATGCCGTCATCGCTTGCGGAGATAGTTATATTGCCGTCGTTGATAGTGATATTGGTTGCCTCAATACCTTCAGCGCTGCTTATGGTAAAGGTACCGCCGTCAATCACAGCAGTTGTAGTGGCCTGAATACCGTCGCTGCCCGCGGTGATGTTGAAGGTGCCTGAGCTGATATAAATGCTGCCTTGGGTGTTATCGTCGTCGTTTTCGGCGTGTAGACCGTCTTTCTGAGTCTTGATTGTGATGTTGCCGTCAGCTACTGAAATGCTGTCGTTCGCTTCAATCGCGTCAGCGGTGCAGTTGATGTTAATCGTGCCGCCGGTGATTTTTATATCATCCTTGCCCGATATACCGTTGTCTGTTGAGCTGATGTTAAGTGTGCCCTCGCCGTTTAGTACAATGTCGTCCTTCGAAAAGATAACCGCGTCGGTCTTGGTGTCGCCGTCAGCCGTAAAGCTGCCCGATACCGTGAGGGTGTTCTCGGAGCCGTTTGCCGTTGTAACAAATACCTTGTCGGCGTTCTTTACATAAACGCAGGGCGAATCAGAGTTTGTGATATTCGCGTTTTCCAGTACAAGCTGAACCTTTGCGTCATCCGCCGCGTCAACAATAACGCTTGCGTCCTTGGCTGTGCCGCTTATGATATAAACGCCTTCCTCGGTAATTGTTACATCCTTGCCGTCGCTGAGCGTCAGCTTTTTCGCGTTTGAGGTATCTGCTTCCTGTTTAAGGTCGCGGTCGGTAAATACCGAACTGCTGTCAGCGGAAGTATTTGAAGCTTCTGTGCCTGACTTTGAGGTTGTTTTTGACGATGCCTGCGAGGAAGATGTGCTGTCGCTGCTGTTACTGCTGTTGCTGTTGCCGCAGGCTGCGAGAGATGTCGATAATAGTGTTATCATTACGATAGCTGAAATTCTTTTTAACATATTTTTATCCTCCTTTGAATATGTGTCTGAATGTTTGTATTTCCTTTCTGTGATTTGGAGTATAGACCCATAAACTTAAAAGAACCTTAAATTTAAAAATATTTAAAAAAAATTTAAAAAGGTCGGAAGCAGAACCGTTTTTCAGGTTTTTCTGTCTTCCGACCGTTTTGTTATAATATTAATCAATCCTCGGCCTTTCTCATTGAGATAAGCTTTTTGATATAATTTATTACTTTTTTATGGAATACAATAAGCAAAATAAGTATAACGCCTACAAGCGAATAGCGAAGTACGGGTACCTCATATGTCATTGTCAGCAGCAGACCCGATACAACAAAGCAGACCGAAACGCCAAGCAAGACCTTTGTGTCGTAAACCCGTGCGCGGTCAAGGTGCTTGCGGCATACCCAGCGCATACAGATGTAATGCCCCATAGCGTATAGTATGTAGCAAGTCAGTGTGGTGTAGCCCGCAGCGACATAGCCGAAATCGAACCAGCGCGGACTTAGGAAAAGGTAGTTAAGAAATATATTCAAAACAGCGCCCGAAACGCTTGCCGCCATTATGAACCACGATTTTTCAAAGTAGAACTGAAAAGACGCGAACATGTCGTACATAAACATGAAAAATACGCTCAGCGCTACAGGCGGAATAACCCACTTTGCGTCGCTGTACTCCGGCGGGGCAAACAGCGATATTGCCTCAGGAGCCATCATAATTAAAGTAAGGTTTGCAACAGCGATGATCAGCATTGCCGAATAAACTACATGCCCGATATCCTGCGGCTTGCGGTCTTTTATTTTGCGGTACATCCACGGACCCATCGTTTGCGTAATCGCCGTGTTAAACATTGTCATTATTACGGCGACAGAATAAGCAAGGCTGTAAATTCCCGCCGCGCTTTCGCTGACATAGCGGCTGATCATTATTCTGTCAGAGCCGTAGAGCACTGTCTGAGACAGATAATGCGGTACCAGCGGAAGGTTAAATTTTAAAGCATAAATCCAGTATTTTTTTGAATAAAACTTTTTACCGCGCTTCATCTGTATGAAGAAGCACCATGTGTAGGCGGCGATGTTTACAATCAGCAGACCCAGAATTCGTGCTGTTGCCTTGTAAGCAGGCTCTGAAAGTGTTACAAGAACCATGCCTATCGCGGGCTGCGCGAACATTACAATAATCGTCAAGCCTACAAGCAGCCGATATTTGTTGTTAACCCTCTGCTCTGCCGACCAAAACTGAAAAACCGAGGATGTCCAAATCATTACCAGCATAAACGACATCTGAATGGTGTTCAGGTGGAACAAATCATTGAAGAAATCGTGAAAGATAAAGTAAATCAAAGTCCATCCGCTGCAAAGCGAAAGGGTGAGCCCCTGTAACGATGACGCGTAAACCTTTGCTTCATGCTCAAATTTTACAAGTCCCTGCAAAAATACGCCGTAAAACAAGTTCAGGGTGACAATTACCGAGATAATACCCATCCATGACTGAAAGACGTTGTATTCACCATACTGCCCGGTGGTGAGCAGACGCGTAAAAATCGGCGTAGAAATAACCGAAACAGCTTTTTGTAAAAACGTACTGATTAAAAACCACAGTGACGCTCTGACCTGAACCGGCATGGCTGTATATTTAGTTTTTAGCTTTGAAATCATACCATGCCCTTCTTTGCGGCACATGACGGCTGAAAAATCAGGCTGCAGCCTTTTAATCCGTGCCGATATAATATCTAAACGGCATTATCTGCCCGGTTATGTTTGTTATAGGATACTGCTTTGTTCTGACCCCGCCGTTTCATAAAGTTTTTGTAATAGGTGGTTTTCTATGGCGGGATTGGGCGCAGCGTTACGCTGCCTTTTTGCCGAAAACAGTTCTTTTAAATTTGCTGCCAATGCGTTTGCCTTTGTACAGCAGCCATCTAAGCGGATAAATAAAGTTCCAAATGCGTGCGTAAAACTTATATCCTGAGGAGCTTACCGTGTAATCTTTGCCCTTGCGCTTAAAAGCCGTAAGCACGCCGATAACCTCGCTGTCCGGAACATATTCTTTTCTGAATGTGTTGTCGCCGCGGATTATATAGCAGTCATCTCTTACACCTATAATTCGGTGAAGTACAAAACCACCGGTTTTTCTGCGGTATAGCGGAACGTCGTATTTTTTAAGCCTGCCATTAAAGGTACGCACCGTTACAAGGTCTCTGTTCTGCTTAAGCATAGGACGCATACTTACGCCGCGGGTTTTGTAAACAATTACACCGTCACGCTCAAGAAGCTCGTCAATGTGAGAAAAGGAACTCATTCCGAAATCGCGCCGACCTTGCGCAGAGTTTCAATTACCATGTCTACATCGGAAGCGATTTCTTCTCTTGAAGCGTCATATTTTGCGAGCATTTTATCGACTACCTCATCGCGGGTCGTTTCTTCTTTAAGCAGGTCAATTATTTCGGCAGCGGTCTTATTGCTGCGGATAATTCCGTTAAAATCAGAGTCACCGGTAGCTACCATTACCTGTGCGTCATCAATAGTCTGAGTTAAAAAAAATTCGTTGAGTTTCATGTATGGTCCTTTCCGCAAATGCCGCAAGACATAATTGCACATAATAATTCATTCTTTATTATTATACCACGTTTTGGAAGACAGTCAATAATATTTTCATTTATATAACAAAAAACAGACAGAAAATCTCCTATCTGTTTTCCATAATTGCTTTTATCGCGGTTATTGCAGCGTCTTTATCGGCTCTGCATTTAAGGCAATACAGCTCTGTTTTGCTGAGCAGCTTCTTTTCAAGGTTCAGAATTGCCGCCGCCTCAGCCGCGTTTTCGCCGCGTATAGACGCCTTGTAAATGTGAGGGAACATTTCAGCTTCATTAATGGGCTTTACCATGTTTTCTTCGGCGCGTTCAAGCCTAACAATAGCCTTTAGCGGAGCGCTTTGGGCTTGAATACCGCTTTTAACCATTCCCCAGGGTGTGGGATACACAAGCGGCACATCACCGGTAAGGCGAATCATCTGTTTATCGTCGTTTATTATAAACGCACGATTGCCCAAAACCTCTTTCCACAGCGCGGTATGGGTCGATTTGCCCGTTCCGCTTGGAGCGATAAATAAATACGCCTGTCCGTCCGCTGCAACCGCGGAGCCGTGGACAAGAAGCAAGCCGCGCTTTAAAATCGCTTTTGCCATAACATAGTGAATTGTATGAAACTCCAGTTGAGCGGACGAGCGGTTAGGAAGCTCAATGAACCGTTTGCTGTCGGTGCGGACAAAGTCGGCGCGGATTTTATTTAGCTCATCATCGGTAGGGCAAATCGGAATTTCTCCCGTTGAGTCAATAATATAGTCCGAAAAGAATAATGGAATTTGAGGATTTCGGTATTTGAGGCAAAAGGTTTCGCCTGCGATTTTAATGTTTAAGTCTTTCATTTTTCCTCTTGTATTCCTTAATAAGTTTTTTAAAATCCGTTGTAGGAATTTCTGTGTCGGCGCCGTTTATATCGTTTGAAATTTTTGTGGTATCCCGGGTGATAAATGCCGAAAATGCGTTTCCCGCAAAGCTTTCACAGTCCTTGCCGTCTTTCAGCACGCTGTTTACGGCGTCAAGAAGGTTTTGAAGCAGGCCTCTTTCGGCGAGCAGCATTTCGCCCGCTATAACGCATCTTTCATCATCTGATTTAACCTCTGCTATGGGGTGCTTGCCGTGTGTGGTCGTAATTTTATATTTAAGCATGCTTATTCTCCTTCGTAAATCGGGAACGCCGTAGTTATTTTTTTGTTGTTGTCCAGATACATGTCTATTTCCAAATCACCGCTGTAGCCTATCCAAAGCGAGCCGTGAGGGTTGCTCTTGTTGCTCAGAGCGTCATTATACGCCTCATTGATTGCGTCGACGACCTGCTGAGGAGTCCATTCCTCCGGATAAAACGAGCTGAACCCGTTCTTTTTGACGCCGCTTACCTTGACCTTTGCGGTAAACACGCCGTGATTATCCTTATTGCTCTCAGTCCCGGAAATTATCTTGCCCTTGCTGTCGGTCACCTTTGAGTAGTGGTAGCCGGTGGCGTTGCCCTTGCTGTTTATGGTGCCGTCAAAAATATGCTCAAGCGTCTTTCTCGCGAAGTTTTCGACATTATTCAGTTTTTTTATATCCGCCATCGTGTAGCTGCTTTTGGCGCCGCTATCGGTTTTTGACGATTCAGCCTCGGATGACTCCGCCTTTGAGGACTGTGCCTTTGACGAAGAGGATTTTGACGACTGCGTCTTTGATGAAGCGATTTTTGATGAAGCAGTCTTTGAGGATGCCGCCCGCGATGAGGACGAGCCGCTTCCCGAGTTCAGATTACAGCCGCCGAATAACAGGCAAAGGCACAAAAGCAGCGGCACAAAGCGCTTTGGTTTCATCATTGATTCTCCTTTACTATTCGTTTTGTTTTCCATTTTCCGCTTCTCCAGCGCAGCGTCATAAGCGCGCCGCGGAATATTTCATCGGCAGCAAGCGCCGCCCAAAGTCCGTACAGTCCCCAGCCCGCGACAACCGCGAAGAGGTATGAGCCCAGTACGCTTATCGCCCAGTTAGAGAAAATCGCGCAGGCGGTGGGGAAGTATACATCTCCCGCGCCGCGCAGACAGGCTATCAGCACCAGATTTGTGGCGCGGCCAAGCTCAAGAGCTGCGTTAATAAGAAGCACTGTGGCGCCAAGCTCTATTACGGTTGAATCAGAGGTAAATAACCCAATAAGCGGGTATCTGAACGCGGCTCCGATAACACTTACCGTAAGCGCGATAACCAGCGCCGTCCTGTGAGAGCGCACACCCTGACGGTATGCCTCGTTGGTTTTCTCGGCGCCTATCAGGTGTCCCGTTATTATCTGCGACGCCTGACCGATAGATATCGCGAAGATATAGAAAAACATCGTTATGTTCTGGACGTATGTTTTCGCGATAAGCTGTTCCGACGTGAGAAAGTTAAGTACAATTGAGGTAATAACAAGCTGTGAAAGATTATATAAAAAGGTTTCCGTGGCGCCGGGTACGCCTATTTTTAGCATTCCGCCGACGTCTTTGAGCGGAAAAGGCTTCAGGTATTTGAATATTGACGGTTTCTCAACCTTTTTGAATAGCACAACAGCCAGAACCGCCGTGCCGATTACACGGCTTATGGAGGTTGCGGCCGCAACGCCCGTTACTCCCATATCAAAACCGAGAACAAACAGAATATCGAGCCCGGTGTTGAGAATGTTCATTCCGACGGTGACGTACATCGAGATTTTTGTCATGCCGTGATTGCGGATGATTACAGCCATCGCCGTCAGCACAGCCTGTAAAAATATGAAACCGCCGACAATTGAGAGGTACTCGCATGACAGGCTCAGTATCTTGCCCTTAGCCCCTATAAAGCTCAGAATCGGGCGGTTAAACAGCACAAACACTGCGCTGACTATCAGCCCCGTGAAAAAGTTAAGGGCTATTGAAAGCGCTGCAATTTTTGACGCTGATTTTTCCTGCTTTGCTCCAAGATACTGAGAAATCATTACGGCGCTCGCGGTAGATACCGTCGAAAAAAGAATAGTGGTAATCGAGATTGCCTGATTTGCCGCGTTTACCGAGCTTGCCGCAAGGTCGTTGTATTGGCTCAGCACAAATACATCGACTATACCCAGCAGCATAAAAAGAGCTGTTTCTATAAAAATCGGCCATGCAAGGCTGAAAAGTGTAAGCTTTTTTTCGCGCATGTTTGTCACCGAACAGTAATAAGAACGCCGTTTTTATCGAGCGTTTCGCCGTCAAAGCCGTTTGAGAACAAAATTCTGCCGTCGGGCTTTACGGAAACCGAGCGCATTTCCGCGTTCAGATAAACAGTCAGGTTTTCTTTTTGGTAACGCACAAGTCTGGGGGCTTCATCGTCAAAAATAAACTTCAGTTCATCGCGTTTAACGCACGGATGCTCGTTGCGCAGATTAACAAGCTCGGATACCTTGTTCTTAAACCTGTCGTATTTGCCGCCGTCGATTTCGTCCCACGGCATTGTACTGCGGTTATATGGAGTGTGTTTGCCTCGCATTGCGATTTCGGTGCCGTAGTAAAGGCTGGGAGTGCCCGCCATAGTCAGCAAAACAGCCAGCTTCTGCAGCAGCTCGTCGTCGCTTTTGCAGTTCTCGCGCACACGGGCTGTGTCGTGAGTATCAAGGAAGTTGAACATAACTTCGTTGATTTGTCTCGGATAAAGCGCGCGGCAGTAATTGAGCCTGCGCATAAAGTCACGGGAGGTCATTGTTTTGTCGCGCCAGAAATCGCCTACAGCCCCCGGGAACGGATAGTTCATAACCGCGTCGTACTCAAAGCCGTTGAGCCATGAGATTGAGTCGAACCAGATTTCGCCCAGCAGGTAAATATCGGGATTTTTCTCTTTAAGCGCGGCGCTCAGTCTGCGCAGGAATGTGTGCGATATTTCGTCGCCCACGTCAAAGCGGATTCCGTCGATACCAAAGTCGCCTGCCCAGTGCAGGCATAGCTCGGTAAAGTAGTTCTGAACGGCGGGGCAGTTTGTATTCAGCTTAGGCATCGGCGACCAGAACGAGAATGTATAAAATCTTCCGTCTGCTACGGTAAAATCGTCCTTTACAAAGTCGTCGCGGTTGATGAAGAACCAGTCGAAATATTTAGAATCCCTGCCCTTTTCACAAACATCCTTCCACGCGAAGAATTTTGAGCCGCAGTGATTGAAAACAGCGTCAAGCATTACGCGGATTCCGTTTTTATGAGCCGATTCAACAAGTGTTATTAAGTCATCCTCGGTGCCAAAATCAGGGTCGATGGTATAGTAATCAAAAGTGTTGTATTTATGGTTGGAGTTTGACAAAAAAATCGGAGTAAGGTAAATACCGCTTATACCAAGCGATTTAAGGTATGGCAGGCGCTCGGTAATTCCGCACAGGTTGCCGCCGTAAAGGTCGTTGAAACCGGGCTTTGAAAAATCGCCCCATTCGCGGAACTTTTCACTTTCGGGCGAATCAGAGTCGCGGCAGAAGCGGTCGGGCATTATCTGATACCAAACCGTGTCGCGAACCCATTTGGGCGGCTTTATTACGTCGGAGGGGTTAATCCACGGAAACTTGAAAAACTCGGTTGAAATGCGGCCGCGCTCGCTTTCGGGGCAGATTTTGTTTTCAAAAACGCAGTATCTTTCGCCGTTTGATTCAATAATAAAGTAGTATTGAAGCCGCTTGAATTCGGGCTTTAGCTCAATTGTCCACACCTTATGGTTCTCAAGCTCATAAAGCGGCGACATTTGTGAAGCAACGCCTTCCCAGTCGCGCTGCCTTTTAAGCTCGTGAATAAAGGGATCCTCGCTGACGGCAAACGCCTTGTCAACGTCGTAACCTGTCCATAAATTCAGTACCACGGTGTTCTCGTCAAGAGCGTAGCAGTAGCTTCCCGCGGAGCGGTGCCTGATAGCTGATATGTTCATATGTTTCACCTCGTTTATAAGTCGAGAAAATAATACATTATATGCTCTTATTTTAGCATAAATTAAAACAATAATCAATTCATCCACGGCACATTTTATTCATATACTTGTATGTAATATGATTCAGAGGTGGTTTAATGATAACGGCTTTAAGCATTAAAGTTCCAAAAAAGAAAAAAGGTTTGCGCGCGCTTGCGGACAGATTCAGGCGCGACAGGGTAGAGGCAGAGGATAAAAGCGCGGGCGGTGTTACTCTGCGGCATGTAATTTATACCGGCTACAGCGGCGAGCTGAAGCTCGAAAAACTCAATTCGGCTGTTGGTGTTGAGCGGCGAAGGCTGCTGTGCAGTGACAGGCTTATTTTCCCCCGGCAGAGCGGATACAGACGTTTTTCCTCAACGGCGTTTTCCTCGAGGCTGTGTACAAATTTTGCCCTGGGTGTGCTTAAAAGCAGTAAAAACGCGGCAAATCTGCGCGTTGCGATTTACGACCCTGCCGCCTATTGCGCCGACTATCTGTTTTCGGTGCTTGAATGCTGCGCCGATGTCACTGTGGTGACAAGCTGTTTTGAGCCGTATTTCTGCGTGCTTGACCGCGCTCTATGTGAGCTTGGAGCAACGGCGATGATTACCAAAAACCGCGCAGAGCTTGAGCGAAGCGACCTTGTAATTGTCCCTCAGCCTATAGCCGAAAATATCAAGCTAAAGGACAGCGCTGTTCTGCTTGCGGTCAGCCGTCCGCCGAAGGACATAAAGTGCAGAGCGTTTTACAAATATCACTTTAAAATGCCAAACACCTTTTCAAAGCTAAAGCCCGACGGACTTAGCGAGGAGTATTTTTGTTCAGCCCTTTACACAATAGGCGGGCAGCACCAGCTCGGCTCAATACTGCCGCTGAGCGCCGAGGGCGACTGCGGTGTAATCGGAATAAGCGAATTAACCTCATAAATACTCACACTTTGTATGTGTTAAAATGATATGAACCAATAAAAAAGAGAAGTAACAACCGAATATGGTATAATGAATTCACCACAAACACATATACCGAAAAGGAAGTT
>OMYD01000049.1 GCA_900315195.1 uncultured Eubacteriales bacterium
GAGATGGAGATCCGTGACCTGCTCAACGAGTACGAGTTCCCCGGCGACGACACACCCATCATCAAGGGTTCCGCTTATGTTGCTCTCCAGAGCGCTTCCAAGGATCCCAACGCTCCCGAGTATGCTTGCATCCACGAGCTGATGGACGCTGTTGACGAGTTTATCCCCACTCCTGACCGTAAGGCTGACCTGCCCTTCCTTATGCCTGTTGAGGACGTATTCACCATCACAGGCCGCGGCACCGTTGCTACCGGTAGAGTTGAGAGAGGCCAGATCAAGACTTCCGAGTCTGTTGAAATCGTTGGTCTTACCGATGAGAAGAGAACTGTTGTTGTTACAGGTCTTGAGATGTTCAGAAAGACTCTGGACTACGCTGAGGCAGGCGACAACGTAGGCGTTCTGCTCCGTGGCGTTCAGAGAACCGAGATCCAGAGAGGTCAGGTTCTTGCAAAGCCCGGCACAATTCACCCCCACACAAAGTTCCGCGGTCAGGTTTACGTACTGACTAAGGACGAGGGCGGCCGTCATACTCCCTTCTTCAACAACTATCGTCCCCAGTTCTATTTCAGAACCACAGACGTTACAGGTACAATCTCTCTGCCCGACGGAGTTGAGATGTGCATGCCCGGAGATAACGTAGAGATGGACGTTGAGCTTATCACTCCTATCGCTATCGAAGTTGGTCTCCGTTTCGCTATCCGTGAAGGCGGCAGAACCGTTGGTTCAGGCGCAGTTATCGCTATCAACGAGTAATTAAACAATTACAATTCAAAGGCTGTCCGTTTGGGCAGCCTTTGTTTGAGCAAAATAACTGTATCGTGAATCGCTCTTGCAGCGCATTGAAAGGGGTAGAATAAAAATGGACAATAAAAACGGAATTTACGACGCGCGTACGCTGGGCAAGCCCAGGATGTTCGTGCTCGGCGTTCAGCATATGTTCGCAATGTTCGGCGCTACAATTCTTGTGCCGATGATTACGGGACTAGACGTTTCCACCACCCTGCTTATGGCGGGCTTGGGAACGCTGCTGTTCCATGTTCTTACAAAATTCAAGGTGCCCGCCTTCCTCGGCTCCTCGTTTGCGTTTCTCGGCGGTTACGCGGCGGTAAAGGCGCTTGCTCCCGAGGGAACCGACCCTAACCTTATGCTGCCTTACGCCTGTCTTGGCGTTGCGTGCGCGGGTTTGGTTTATCTGGTGATGGCGCTTATTATCAAGGCAATCGGCGTTGAGCGCGTAATGCGCTTTTTCCCTCCCGTTGTAACCGGCCCCATTATTATCGCAATCGGCCTGGGACTTGCGCCCTCGGCGGTTTCAAACTGCACCACTAACTGGTTCCTCGCGCTTGTCGCTCTGGCTGTAATCATTGTCTTTAATATCTGGGGCAAGGGTATGGCGAAAATCATTCCGATCATCATCGGCCTGCTCACAGCCTACGGCGTGGGATTGATTCTCTACTTTATCGGCGAGGCGAACCCCTCGCTTATTCAGGACGTGCCGTTCTTCTTCTCGGGCGGCTCCGAGGAAATCAAGAACGCCGCGGGTGAGGTAGTAGGCAAAAACTATCTCCCGATATTTGATTTCAGCGGCCTGAACGCTATTGCGGAAAATATCGGCAGCGGACAGGTTTTCGGCAGCCAAGGCTTGATCGGCTCTCCCGTCAACTGGGACAAAACCGTGTTCGGCGGCATCGACTGGTCGAACGGCGACTGGCTTGTTTCATCGATTATCGCGATTGTGCCCATTTCGCTGGCTACAATGATGGAGCATATCGGCGACATCAGCGCAATCGGCTCAACTGTCGGCAAAAACTATATCGCCGACCCCGGTCTGCACCGCACACTGCTCGGCGACGGTCTGGCTACCTCGCTGGCGTCCCTCTTCGGCGGCCCCGCAAACACTACATACGGCGAAAACACAGGCGTGCTCGCGCTCACCAAGGTATATGATCCCCGCGTTATCCGCATTGCCGCGTGCTTTGCCTGCGGAATCTCGTTCTTCCCGATCGTATCCTCGCTTATCGGCTCGATCCCGAGCTGCATTATCGGCGGCATTTCTTTTGTGCTTTACGGAATGATCTCCGCAATCGGCGTGCGCAATGTTGTTGAGAACAAGGTCGACTTCACAAAGAGCCGCAACCTGATTATCGCGGCTGTAATTCTCGTCTGCGCTCTCGGCTTGGGCGCCGACACCGTTAGCTTCCCGATCGGCAGCGCTACAATCACTCTTTCACCGCTTGCGGTTGCTTCAATCGCGGGTATCGTGCTTAACGCGATTTTCCCCGGCAAGGATTATTCCTTTAAGACCAACGGAAAATACGACGGCGAGCAGTAATAGATAATAATTATAAATAGTCGCGTCCGAATTTGCGTTTGCAGGTTCGGGCGCGTTTGTTTTATCATAAATGCCGAGTGTGGTTGTAGGGGCGACCATTGGTCGCCTGCCAAACCGCATTTTACCGTTATACCGATTTCGTTTAGAAAAATATCCGTTTCCGCACGCCCTTACAATTTATACATTGTATAACGAATGTTACATAAGCATTACTAACAGATTGATGTGTGTGCTAAAAACTTGACCGATATATGCAAGTGGTGTTATAATAATTATAAATAACCTAAAAACGGAGGCCGCTATGCCTGTTTACAGAATTGCCGAGCTGAACATCAAGCTCGACCCCGAATACAAAGAAACAATCGACCGCCTCGCGCCGTATCTGACCGACAGCGCCGACTATGACTTTGAGGTCGCGCGCGACAGAGAAGGGCTTGCCGAATTTACGCAAAACTCCACCTTTCCCGACCGCCCCGACTTAAACGAGGGGCCGTATCTTTACACCAAAATATGCAAAAGGATTTTGAGTGATTTTGACGGGTTTTTCTTTCACTCCTCGGCTCTTGCCATGGACGGCGAGGGGTACCTGTTTACCGCGCTGAGCGGTACGGGAAAATCTACGCATACGCGTAATTGGCGCAGGCTTTTCGGCGACAGGGTAACCATGATCAACGACGACAAGCCCATTATCCGCAAGTACAACGGACAATTCCTTGTCTGCGGCACCCCATGGATGGGCAAAAGCAACATCGGCTGCAATATGACCGCGCCGATAAAGGCGGTTTATGTCCTGAAAAGAGGAGAGGAAAACAGCGCTGAAAGGGTAAGCCCGGGCGAAGTGCTCAAGGAGCTTTTTGAGGCTACGCTGCTTCCGAACACCAGGGAAAACATGAGCAACCTGCTCAACCTTTTTAACGGGCTTTTTACCGACGCGGGGCTGTTTTTGCTTACCTGCAACAAGGATATAAGCTCGGCTCAGGTCGCTTACGACGCGGCTAATTCGGAGAATTGATTTGCGCTGCAAATCATTTTGGAGGAGAATAACATGACATTACCCAAGGTAGTAACCGTTCAGAATATGCGCGAGAGCGACGCGGCGACTATAGCCAAAAGCGTCACCTCGGCTGAGCTTATGTACCGCGCGGCGCTGGGGATTTATAACGCGGTGCGCTTTACGGGCAGGGTGGCTATTGTGTGCGGCTCGGGCAACAACGGCGGCGACGGCTACGCTCTCGCTTGTATCCTGCTCGACAACGGAATTACCCCCACGATTTTCCGTGTGAACGAAAAGTTTTCAAAGGACGGGTTGTTTTATTATCAGACCGCGATGTCAAAGGGCGCCGAGGAGGGCAATCTGTCAGTCCCCGCGCCGTTTTCGGGCTATGATATTGTTGTCGACTGCCTGCTGGGAACCGGCTTTTCGGGCGAAGTCAGGGGCGAAATGCAGAACGCCGTTGAGCTTATCAACGGCTGCACTGCATATATTATCAGCGCCGACATCAACAGCGGCATCAACGGCGACACGGGCGAGGCGTCAATTGCGGTCAATTCCGACTTGACGGTCTCAATCGGCTCGTTCAAGACGGGCATGTTCCTCGGCGACGCGCCCTATTATATAGATAAGCTTAAAAATGTCGACATCGGAATTGAAATCCTCCGCGACGAATACTATTACATGGAATGGGAGCACCTGCACATGTTTGAGGGCTACGGCGCGATTGTGGTAACAATGGAGGAGTTTTGCGAGCGCTTTAAGTATGACGATGATTTTGACGCAGCCGACCGCGCGGCTCGCCTGAGCCACGAGGCAGGCAAGCCCGTAGTTGTAAAAACCGACCATTCGGCTGTTATCGCTGATTTGAATTATCTGTATTTCAGCGCGGATTATGTAGTTTAGGAGGAATTTTCATGAGTTTTATCCAGCGATTCATGAATTTTATGCAGGGCAGGTACGGGTTTGACACGCTCAACGGCTTTCTTATTATCCTGTCAGTCGCGCTGTCAATCGCGAATATCTTTGTTTGGGGGTTGCTGCCCAGCCTGATTATCTACGGCATAGAGCTGGCGCTTATGGGAATTGTTGTTTTCCGCTCTCTGTCGCGTAATATTGTTATGCGCAGCCGCGAGAACCGCGTTTTCAGAAAGGCTTACGACCCCGTTAAAAATTGGATAGCGTTCAGAATCAAAAAATTTAAAGAGCGCAAGGAATTTAAATATTTAAAGTGTCCGCACTGCAAGGCTCAGCTGCGCGTTAAAAACCAAAAGGGCGAACACGGCGTGCGCTGTCCGAAATGCCGCGGCGAGTTTAAAGTTAAAATATAAAACAGATGTGTATTGTGAAGCTGAAAAACGAAAAAAATGCGGCGGCATAAAAGCCTTGACAATTTTTCGGTTTATGATATACTGTTAGTTACAAATCAGAAAGTATTATCTTTCGGAAAGGAGTCTGCTATGGCTAACGAAGAATTCATGGAAGAAATGGAAAACGAAGGCACTCTTATCACCCTTGAGGATGAAGAGGGCAACGAAATTGAGTTTGAGTTTCTTGATGTTGTTGAATATGAGGGCGAGGAGTATATCGTTCTGATTGAAAACGACGAGGAAGCCGACGAGGTAGTGATTCTCAAAATCAACGCCATCGACGAGGAAACCGAAGAATACGCAAGCATCGACGATGAAGAACTGCTCGATAAGCTTTTCAATATCTTTAAGAGCAAATACGAAGGCGACATCAATTTTGAGTAATCGGATCAATTCCATATGAAAAAGCACGGCTTTTTACTGCCGTGCTTTTTATTTATCTTTCTCTCAGCAAATTGAATTAAAGCTCTCGTCTAATATCTCATACGACGCCTTGAACTTTTCAAGCTCCTCGTCTGTGAGTTTAAGCTCAAGAATTCTGTTCGCGCCGCCGCTGTTGATTATGCAGGGGTTGCCGATAAATACTTCCTTGCGCAGGCCGTACTCGCCGCGCAGACGCACCGATGTGGTGAACACGCTGTTTTCGTTGTGAAAAATCGCGCGCACAATGCGGCAGATTGCCATGCCTATTCCGTAGTAGGTGCTGCCCTTTGCCTTGATTATCTCATAGGCGGCGGTGCGTACCTCGTCCGCGATTCTGTCGAGATCCTCTCTTTTATAGCGGTCGGGGTATTTTTCAAGCATGTCGTCAATCGGCTTTACCGCCATGATAGCCTGGCTCCACGGCACAAATTCGCTGTCGCCGTGCTCGCCTATAACATATGCGTGCATGTGGCGCGGGTCGATCTCAAAGTATTCGCCCAGAAGATAGCGAAGTCTTGCGGTGTCGAGCGTGGTGCCCGTGCCGATTACCTTAGCGGCGTTAAAGCCCGACAGCTCGTAGGTAATGCGCGTCATGATGTCGACGGGGTTGGTGGCTACAAGGAAAATGCCCTCAAAGCCCGAGGATACAACACGGGGAACGATAGCCTCAAAAACCTTGTAGTTGCGCTGCAAAAGCTGCAGGCGGGTTTCGCCCTCCTTCTGGTTAACGCCCGCGCATATTACAACGATGTCGGCGTTTGAGCAGTCGCTGTAATCTCCGAAGTAAATTTTCATGCTCGAATTGGAAAAAGCCAGTCCGTGGTTCAGATCCATCGCCTCGCCCTTGGCGCGCACCTCGTTTAAATCGATAAGCACAAGCTCGTCGCAAATGCTCTGGTTAAGCGCCGAGTAGGCAAAGCTCATTCCGACCATGCCCGTTCCCACAAGAACTACTTTTCTGCTGATACTTGACATATGCTCACGTTCCTTTCATTTAGAAATAATTGTCTGATATTATTGTAACAAATTTTGGCGCTGACGTAAAGTATGTTACGCAATTTTTGCCAAACAAAAAAACAGTTGAAATGCGCCGTGGAATATGATAGAATAATACATTATATACTCAGATTTATCCTACCCGAAGGAGCATGGTATTATGTATAAAATCGTGGAAAAAAGGCCTTTGAGCCGCAATATCACCCTTATGCAGATTGAAGCGCCGCTGGTTGCCAAAAAGGCTGAGCCGGGGCAGTTTGTAATTCTGCGCGCAACTTCGGACGGCGAGCGAATTCCGCTTACCATCTCGGGCACCGATATAAAACGCGGCACCGTTTGCATTATTTTCCAGATTGTGGGCGCCACAACGCGTCAGCTCAATACCCTTGAAGAGGGCGACAGCCTCGCGGATTTCGCGGGACCTCTGGGTAAGCCCACCGAGCTTGACGGCTTGAAAAAGGTGTGCGTAGTGGGCGGCGGCGTAGGCTGCGCCATAGCTATGCCGATTGCTCAGAAGCTTCACGACAACGGCTGCGAGGTCCACTCGATTGTCGGCTTCCGCAATAAAGAATTCGTTATTCTCGAGGAGGAGTTCAAATCCTGCTCCGATAAATACATCATCATGACCGACGACGGCTCTTACGGCGAAAAGGGCGTTGTTACCGCTCCGCTCAAGCAGCTCATCGAAGGCGGCGAGCAGTACGACATGATTATCGCGATCGGCCCTCTGCTTATGATGAAGTTTGTTGTTGAGACCGCGCGCCCTTATGAGATTCCAACTACGGTTTCAATGAACCCGATTATGATTGACGGCACGGGCATGTGCGGCGGCTGCCGCCTTACCGTCGGCGGCGAGACAAAATTTGCCTGCGTCGACGGACCCGACTTCGACGGATTTAAGGTTGACTTTGACGAGGCTATGAAGCGCACCGCGATGTACCGCAAGTTTGAGCGCCACGCCTACGAAGCAACCTGCAATCTGCTCAACAAGGAGGTGCAGTGATATGCCTAACATGACACCCAAAAAGACTCCCATGCCATCTCAGGACCCCAAGGTGCGAGCGCATAACTTCCTTGAGGTCTCGCAGGGCTACACCCGGGAAATGGCTCAGGAGGAAGCTTCGCGCTGCCTCAACTGCAAGCACCGCCCCTGCGTTTCGGGCTGTCCCGTGCATATTCAGATCCCCGACTTTATTCAGCAGGTAGTCAAGGGCGACTACGCTGCCGCTTATGATATTATCACCGAGTCCAGCAACCTGCCTGCCGTTTGCGGGCGCGTCTGCCCTCAGGAGAGCCAGTGCGAAAAGCTCTGTGTGCGCGGTATCAAGGGCGAGCCCGTAGGTATCGGCAGGCTTGAGCGCTTTGTCGCGGATATTCACAACGCTCAGCCCGAAAAGAGTGTTAAAAAGCCTGAGAGCAACGGTCACAAGGTGGCTGTAATCGGCTCCGGCCCCGCGGGACTTACCTGCGCGGGCGACCTCGCCAAGAAGGGCTACGAGGTAACGGTGTTTGAGGCGCTTCACCTCGCGGGAGGCGTGCTGGTATACGGTATTCCCGAATTCCGCCTGCCCAAGGACATAGTGCAGAAGGAGGTTGACAACCTCACCGCTCTGGGCGTTAAAATCGAAACTAATATGGTTATCGGCAAGGTGCTTTCCATCGACGAGCTTATGGACGAATACGGCTTTGAGGCGGTGTTCATCGGCTCGGGCGCCGGTCTGCCGAGATTTATGAATATCCCCGGTGAAAACCTCTGCGGCGTTTACTCCGCCAACGAGTTCCTCACCAGAACAAACCTTATGAAGGCTTATAAGCACAACGCGCTCACCCCGATTATGCACGCCAAAAAGGTGGCGGTAGTCGGCGGCGGCAACGTAGCTATGGACGCGGCGCGCTCGGCTCTGCGTATCGGCGCCGAAAAGGTATACATAATGTACCGCCGCAGCGAGGAGGAGCTTCCCGCAAGGCGCGAGGAGGTTCACCACGCAAAGGAGGAGGGCGTCGAGTTTATGATGCTCACCAACCCCGTTGAGATCATAGGCAACGAGGACGACTTTGTAAAGGCGGTCAAGTGCGAAAAAATGGAGCTCGGCGAGCCCGACGCCAGCGGCAGACGCCGCCCCGTCGAGGTTCCAAACAGCGAGTTTATCCTCGACGTTGACTGCGTTATCATGGCAATCGGCACATCGCCCAATCCGCTCATCAAGTCCACCACCAAGGGGCTTGAAACCCGGAAGTGGGGCGGAATTATTGTCGATGAAAACGGCAAAACAACCCGCGAGGGCGTTTTCGCTGGAGGCGACGCGGTTACGGGCGCGGCAACGGTTATCCTCGCGATGGGCGAGGGCAAAACCGCCGCGAAGGCAATTGACGAGTATATCAAAGGCAAAAACCAATAAGTAACATTCAAGGGGTTGGCTCAGAACTCATAAACGAGAATTTGAGCCAACCTCCACATTTTATTCACTGTTCTGTAGGGTCAGGTCTTGACTTGACCGCATTCCCAATCAAACAGAGGCTTGACTCAAAACCCGAAAATGAGATTTTGAGCCGAGCCTTTTCTGCACCTGTATCAATGCGCGAATCCGTACACGCCTCCGCGCGTTTCTTTTTACCTGAAAAATAGGCTTCAAAGGCAAAAAATTCCTTTGAAGCACTAACAATTAAAAATTTGTAAAAACTTTCGCGAAAAGGCTTGACAAATGCCCTACGGGAGCGTAAAATAGTAAAATGTACCATAATGGGGGTATGCGCCAAAAGCACGGAAAACTTCCGCAAAAAAATATCTTTAACAGGGGAATATTATCACAAATTGTCTTTCCTGTCAAGATAAAATTTGATGAAAATTTTCCATCGTTTTTGTGCTGTTTGCCCATTGACATTTGAACGCCGCATTGCGGCGCCGGATTGTAATATTTTCAAGGAGTGATACGCCTATGGTTAATGTCAAACCCGTAAAGCTTGGCAACACCGAGAGAATGAGCTTTAGCAAAATCGATGAAGTTATCGATATGCCGAACCTCATTGAGGTGCAAAAGGAATCTTACCGCTGGTTCCTGGAGGAAGGACTCAAGGAAGTGTTCAAGGATGTATCGGGAATCACCGATTATCAGGACAACCTTGTGCTCGACTTCATCGACTACACCCTCGATGTCGACCACCCCAACTACAGCGTTATTGAATGTAAGGTCAGAGACGCTACATACTCAGCGGCTCTGCGCGTGACCGCCCGCCTGCTCAACAAGTCTACGGGCGAAATCAAGGAAAGCAACGTATTTATGGGTGATTTTCCGCTTATGACTCCAAGCGGAACCTTTGTCATCAACGGCGCTGAGCGTGTTATCGTATCTCAGCTCGTCCGTTCACCGGGCGTTTACTATAAGATGGATCACGACAAAACCGGTAAGGAGCTGTATTCCACAACCGTTATCCCCAACAGAGGCGCGTGGCTGGAGTACGAAACCGACGTTAACGACGTGTTCTATGTCCGTATCGATAAAAACCGCAAGCTGCCCGTAACGTCGTTTATCCGTGCCCTCGGCATGGGCTCTGACGCCGAGATCCTCGATTTCTTCGGCGACGACGACCGCATTAAGGCTACAATCGAAAAGGATCAGGCTCACAGCATCGAGGAAGGTCTTATCGAGGTTTACAAAAAGCTCCGCCCGAGCGAGCCTCCCACGGTTGACAGCGCGCAGACACACATCAATAACCTGTTCTTTGACCCCAACCGCTATGATATGTCGCGCGTTGGCAGATACAAATACAATAAGAAGCTCGGAATCGCAAACCGCCTTGAGGGCAGAGTTATCACCGAGCCCATCGCCAACCCCCGCACAGGCGAGGTAATGGCCCTCCGCGATGAGAAAATCACCAAGGAGAAGGCGCTTGAAATCGAGAACGCGGGCGTTAAGATCGCCTATGTAAAGGGCAATGACGACACCGTTGTAAAGATTATCTCAAACAACATGGTCGACATTTCAAAGTATGTTGACTTTGACGCCGAGGCTGAATGCGGTATCCGCGAGAACGTATGCTTCGAGCTGCTCTGCGAGCTGCTTGACGCCGCTCAGAGCGAGGACGAGCTTAAAGATATGCTCCGCGAGCACGCCGACGAGCTTGTTCCCAACATCATCACAGCCGACGACATTTTTGCAACTATAAACTATCTCAACTGTGTTGCTCACGGCGTGGGCAATACCGACGACATTGATAACCTGGGCAACAGACGTATCCGCTGCGTAGGCGAGCTGCTCCAGAATCAGTTCAGGATCGGCTTCTCACGTTTGGAGCGCGTTGTCCGCGAGAGAATGACTACCCAGTCCCAGGACATGGATTCGCTCTCACCCAACTCACTTATCAACATCCGCCCCGTTACAGCGGCAATCAAGGAGTTCTTCGGCTCCTCGCCTCTGTCACAGTTTATGGATCAGACCAACCCGCTTGCAGAGCTTACTCACAAGCGCCGTCTGTCCGCGCTCGGCCCCGGCGGTCTGTCGCGTGACCGCGCCGGATTCGAGGTCCGTGACGTTCACTACACCCACTACGGCCGCATGTGTCCTATCGAAACCCCTGAAGGACCGAACATCGGCTTGATCTCATATCTTGCGTCATTCGCAAAAATCAACAAGTACGGCTTTGTTGAGGCGCCCTTCCGTAAAATCGACAAGGAAACAGGCGTTGTTACCGACGAAGTTGTTTACATGACAGCCGACGTTGAGGACAACTACTATGTAGCTCAGGCTAACGAGCCGCTCGACGAAAACGGAAGATTCGTCCACAGCAGAGTAGTAGGCCGTTACCGCGACGAGTTCGTGGAGCTTCCCGCCGCTCAGTTCGACTACATGGACGTATCGCCTAAGATGGTTGTATCCGTCGCTACGGCGATGATCCCCTTCCTTGAAAACGACGACGCAAACCGTGCGCTGATGGGCGCTAACATGCAGCGTCAGGCTGTTCCGCTCCTTCAGGCTCAGGCGCCTATTGTCGGCACCGGCATGGAGTACAAGGCGGGCACCGACTCGGGTGTATGTATCCTCGCCGAGGACGACGGTATTGTTATGAGCGTTGACGCGCGCAACATCCGCGTTCAGTACGACAACGGCAGTGTCAAGGATTACGAGGTAATCAAGTTCCTGCGCTCTAACCAGGGCACCTGCTTCAACCAGCGTCCCATCGTTTCACGCGGCCAGCGCGTTAAGAAGGGCGAGGTTCTCGCCGACGGTCCCGCTACCGACAACGGTGAGATCGCGCTCGGTAAAAACGCCCTCATCGGCTTTATGACATGGGAGGGCTACAACTACGAGGACGCCGTTCTCCTGAACGAGAAGATTGTCCGCGACGATGTTTACACATCTATCCACATCGAAGAATATGACACCGAGGCAAGAGATACAAAGCTCGGCCCCGAAGAAATTACCCGCGATATTCCCAACGTGGGTGAGGATATGCTGAAATACCTTGACGAGGACGGTATCATTCAGATAGGCTCAGAGGTCAAGGCGGGCGATATCCTTGTCGGCAAGGTTACTCCCAAGGGTGAAACCGAGCTGACTGCCGAGGAAAGACTGCTAAGAGCTATCTTCGGCGAAAAGGCAAGAGAGGTAAGAGATACCTCGCTGCGCGTACCCCACGGCGAACAGGGTACCGTAGTTGACGTAAAGGTATTTACCCGCGCCGACAGCCGCAACGAGCTGCAGCCGGGCGTCAACAAGGTAGTTCGCGTTTACCTTGCGCTCAAGCGCAAAATCAGCGTAGGCGACAAAATGGCGGGCCGCCACGGAAACAAGGGTGTTGTATCCAGGATCCTTCCCGTTGAGGATATGCCTTTCCTGCCCGACGGTACTCCGCTTGACATCGTGCTCAACCCGCTGGGCGTACCTTCACGTATGAACATCGGTCAGGTGCTTGAGGTTCACCTCGGCTATGCCGCAAAGGCGCTTGGCTGGAAGATTATGACTCCCGTATTCGACGGCGCTCACGAGGACGACATCTTTGCCGCCCTTAAAGACGCGGGCTATAACGAAAACGGAAAGACAAGACTTATCGACGGCAGAACGGGCGAGCCCTTCGACAACCCCGTAACCGTCGGCTATATGTACTATCTCAAGCTCCATCACCTGGTAGACGAAAAGATCCACGCAAGAAGCACAGGTCCTTACTCGCTGGTTACCCAGCAGCCTCTGGGCGGTAAAGCTCAGTTCGGCGGACAGCGCTTCGGTGAAATGGAGGTTTGGGCGCTTGAGGCTTACGGCGCCGCTTACACACTTCAGGAAATCCTGACCGTTAAGTCGGACGACGTTGTAGGCAGAGTTAAGACCTACGAGTCAATCGTAAAGGGTCAGAACATTCCCACACCGGGTATTCCCGAATCCTTCCGAGTACTCATCAAGGAGCTGCAGTCGCTCTCTCTCGACGTCCGCGTGCTCGACCAGATGGGTGAGGAAATTGACATTAAGCAGAAGTTTGACGAGGACGAGGAAATCGCCGACGCAGCCGCGACCGATTTTGATGAGGACAGCGTAATGACCTCAATGGACGGCTACACCCTTGACGAGGGCGGCGAGGACGAGAACATGTTCGACGAATCGCTTGCCGACGAGGAATATGACGACGACTTCGACATTTTTGACGACTTCGGCTCAGACGAAATATAAGGAGGAAGTAACATGATAGACAACAACGCTTTTGATTCCATTAAAATCGGCCTTGCTTCCCCCGACCAAATCAGAGCATGGTCTTACGGCGAGGTAAAAAAGCCCGAAACCATCAACTACCGCACACTTAAGCCCGAGCGCGAGGGCTTGTTCTGCGAGCGCATTTTCGGACCTACCAAGGACTGGGAGTGCCACTGCGGAAAGTATAAAAGAATCCGTTTCAAGGGTAAGATCTGCGACCGCTGCGGCGTAGAAGTCACCCGTTCAAAGGTAAGAAGAGAGCGCATGGGACACATCGAGCTTGCCGCTCCCGTTTCCCACATCTGGTACTTCAAGGGCATTCCGTCAAGGATCGCGCTGATGCTTGACATTTCTCCGAAGCTGCTCGAAAACGTGCTCTACTTCTCACAGTATATCGTTACCGACCCCGGCGACTGCCGCGACCTGGCAAAGTACCAGTGCTTAAGCGAGAACGAGTACAACGATATGCGTGAAAAATACGAGGACGATTTCCAGGCAGGCATGGGCGCCGAGTCCATCAAAAAGCTGCTTGAGGAGATCGACCTTGACGCGCTTTCGGCTCAGCTCAGAGAGGAGCTTGAATCCGCTTCCGGACAGAAGCGCATCCGCCTCTTAAAGCGCCTTGACGTTGTTGAGAGCTTCCGCCTTTCGGGCAACCGCCCCGAGTGGATGATCCTTGACGTTGTTCCCGTAATTCCGCCGGACATCCGCCCGATGGTACAGCTCGACGGCGGCCGTTTCGCCACAAGCGACCTCAACGACCTCTACCGCCGCGTTATCAACAGAAACAACAGACTTAAAAAACTGCTTGAGTTAAACGCTCCCGAAATCATTATCCGCAACGAGAAGCGCATGCTTCAGGAATCCGTTGACGCCCTTATCGACAACGGCAGACGCGGCAGACCTGTTACGGGTCCCAACAACCGCGCCCTCAAATCGCTGTCGGATATGCTTAAGGGTAAGCAGGGACGTTTCCGTCAGA
>OMYD01000014.1 GCA_900315195.1 uncultured Eubacteriales bacterium
ATAAGCATCAGCGCTAATAAAGCCGCACAAACGCGGACAGAAGCTTTCTTTATCATAAGAACAGCATACCTCCTAACACGCCGATAAGGAAGATTATAACCGCGATAGCCGCCGAAACAGCCGCAAGCTTTCCGGGAGCTACGGGCAGGTGGCCGTAAGCCTTGCCTGTCTGACCGTTTATGGCAAACGGGATGATCTCGCCGTTGAATTTATAGGTTACCATCCAAACCGGCATAAGGTTGTAGTTGTAAGCCGCAAGCTCGGTTTTTTCGTTAAAGCTTTCGGTTTCGATTATGTCGTAGCCCTCCATGGTGTTTTTAAGCACCTGCTCGGCGTACTCGTGCATCTTCTGCTCGATAACAGGCTCAACGTCCTTTTTTTCAAGGTCGCGCTTCTCAGCCTGGAAGCCCGAAAGATAGCTCATCGCAAAGGGCTGAGCCTTTGACATATCGTAGGGATGAACACTCTGAAGCATTTCTCTGCTCTCGCTTTTAAGCGCGCGCTCAAATACGTTTTTGATTATTACGTCGCCGCCGCGCACCACATGGAAAATACGGGTTTCGGTGTACTCCTTGTTGCCGCTGCGCCAGGTGCGGATTTTTTTACCCGTGGCGGTAAGTGTGGCGGTCTTTTGCTCGTCGGCATACCAATACGGGAAATAAACGCCGTTGAGCTTTTCAAACTGCTGCTTGCCCGCGAAGCCCTTGGGCAAAAACCACTTTTTGCCGCACATCGCCAGAAAGCGCTCAATAGCCTTATCCTTTGAAAGCTCAAACGGAACCACCTTGTCGGGCTTGAACTCGCTTGAAAGCCTGCTGCCCAAAACAACGGGGTTGTAGCAGTAGAAGCAGGTGGTAGCCGCGGTGGTGGCGGTTGTTACGATCTCGGCGCCGCAGCTCGGGCAGGTGTATGACACGGCGAAATCCTCGTCCGCGTTTTCGGCGTTTTCGGTTTTAGCCTGCTGCTGTTGCTGTTCGGCATGCCTGACCTCTTGCTCGTCGTAGGTTTCGCGCTGCTCTTTTTCCTCATTCATCTGCTGAACCTGATCGGGCGCGAATTCGCCCAGACAGAATTCACAGGTGAATTTTTGTTTATCGGGGTCAAATTTTAAAGGTCCGTCACAGTTCGGACACTTATAACTCATAGTAGCCATATAGCTGCTCCTAAATTATCATAATATGCGGCACAGCCGCAATTCATGTGCGTAGCACAATTCATTACGAAGTAAATTCATGTTGGCAAGCAACAATTCATTTCTGCATTATCGGCAAGGGCGCACACGCGGGTGCGCTCCTACACTTATTTCAGTTTACGTTGCTCAAACTTATAACTATTTACTTCGTGTCATGTAATGACTTACTGCTTAGTTCCGCATTCGGGGCAGAATTTCTGGCCTTCGGTAAGCTGAGCGCCGCAGTTGCCGCAGAAGCGCTTTTTGGGAGCTTCGGGCTTGGGAGTGCCGCACTCGGAGCAGAACTTGCCGGCGTTTACTGCGCCGCAGCCGCAAGTCCAGCTTCCGTCAGCCTGCTGGGGAGCCGCCTGCTGAGGAGCTTCCTGCCGGGGAGCCTGCTGCTGGGGCTGCTGCTGATTCATGCCCTGCTGGGGATTATGCTGAACATACTGGGGATTCTGCATGTAGCCGCCCATGATGTTGCCGCCCATATTCTGAGCCATGCCCATACCGAGGAACGCGCCCATAGCGCCGCCCTCGTTGTGGCCTGCCGCGTTGATACCTTCGGCGATGTTCTTAGCCATGTAAGCCTGCTGGTTGGCGCCGTCGCGCAGGAAGCTTACCGATGCGCCCATAGCCGCGCGCTCGTTGATGATCTTCTGGCTTTCGTCGCTGTACGCGGGCATACCCATTGAAACGCGGAATACCTCAAAGCCGCGGGCTTCGTTCCAGTCGTCGTCAAGGGCGTCGCGCATATACTTAGCCATTTCCTTAGCCTTTGAGGTGATGAAGCTGATGCGGTTGCCGTCTGCCGAATACTGGTTGAAGGCTGAGCCGAGCTCGGTAACAAATTCCTCGTTATACTGGCGTACAAACTCACCCTCAAACTCAAGGCTTTCGTTCTGTGTGATTATCTCGTTGGGAATAACCTGCTGATAGAACTTGAAGGGATCCGAAACCTTGATTGAATATGAGCCGTGAAGGCGCATAAACAGCTCGGCCTCATAGAAGCTGTCGTAATACTGAACAGGGCTTGTGGTGCCGAATTTGATGTTTTTGATTTCCTTTAAGTTGATGTAGAAAACGTGCTGTGACTGCGAGGGAACGCCGCCGTATTTAATTCTGCTGAAGCTCTCTTTGATTGAGTCCATGAACTGTCCGTTAAACAGCGAGGGCATTGAGCTGTTGTCAACCTTGAAATAGCCCGCCTCGGCGGTATAGTCGACAATTTTGCCGCCGTCGACAAGAATCATCATCTGCTCGTCATAAACATGAATGATAGAGCCGTTTGAAACGATGTTTGAAGAACCCTTTTTATTCTGGCTTTTGCCGTTCTGTGTAACCAGCTGACCGGGGACGATGACAGTGTGCTCGCCCATGGGAGCAGGCTCAATGACTTCAAGCCAAGTGTCGGCAAGGCCGCCTTTTACGGCGTTGATCGCCGCTCTGATAATACCCATAGTGATTTCTCCTTTTCACGTGAATTAATCGTGGTAACCGTATAGTTACCCGTATTATATCTATCATAATATTTTTTCGCTGAAAATGCAAGCTTTTTTATACTATTTTCCAATAAAACGGGGCGGGCAACCGCCCACCCCAATTATATTATTAATAATCATTTAAAATGCCGTTCTTCTCTTTGTTTCCTCGGTGATTGAATTAAACTTCCACACACGGGTGTTTACCTCAATTACGCCCGTTCCGCAGTATTCGCAGAATTTCATACCCAGATTGCGTATGGGCGCGCCGCAGTTAGGGCAGGTAAGTCCAAGACCTTCGCCGTAAACGCCCATTTTGTCGGCGTCCTGCAGATACACCAGACCGACATTATAAACTGTCTGGAGCTTGTTTTCGCGGTCGCCGTTTACAAGCTTGCCGTCCTCGTCCTCAAGGTAGGAAATCATACCCACGGCGACGTTGAACATAACCGTAACGGTGGCGCCGTCCTTTATGTAACGCCCGATTTGCGCGTCGTGGATAACGGGCTCGATGTAATACTGCTTTTGTCCGTTTGCGCTGAGGTTTTCGATGATTTCGAGAATATAGGTCTTGAGCGTCGGTGTAATAGTATCGGGCAATGTGGCGGTTGACCCTGTGGCGATAGCGTTCAGATAGCCGCGCACTACCTCCTTAGCCTGAACACGGAACAAGTCGTAGTCAAACTCGGGAAAGTCCTTGTGGATCTGAGGCAGATAAATATTTGTGGCGGAATGAACGGAACGCGGAGTTTCGCTCAGCTTCTTTTTCTGCTCGTTATAGCCCTTGAAGAAGTCGGTGGTGCCGAACGCCTCCTGAGAGAATTTTGACACCTTTGACTTGATATAGAAGCCCGCTCCGATAATAACCGCAAGCAGTCCCGCGATAACCGCGAGGGGAATAATCAGTTTTTCCATAGTGTGACACTCCGCAAATATAGGGTCGTTTCCGTCAAATAATCACTGTTTTTTTATTTCGATTCCAAGCACTTCAAGGCTCTCCTGATCCACAGGCGCGGGGCATGACGACATAAGCTCGCTTGCGTTCTGAACCTTGGGGAACGCGGTGACGTCGCGCAGGCTGTCGGCGCCGCAGAGCAGCATTGTAACGCGGTCAAGGCCGATTCCCATTCCGCCGTGGGGCGGAGCGCCGTACTTGTACGCCTCAACAAGGAAGCCGAACTTAGCCTCGATCTCCTCGTCGGTGAGCTTTAGGGCGCGGAACATCTTCTGCTGGAGCTCGTAGTCGGTAATGCGCATTGAGCCGCTCGACAGCTCAACGCCGTTAAGCGTGAGGTCGTAAGCCTTGGCGATAACCTTTGAGGGGTCGGTGTCAAGGTACTGAATGCACTCCTCCTTGGGCATGGTGAACGGGTGGTGCATGGCAACCCACTCGCCGCTCTCCTCATCCTTTTCAAAGAACGGGAAGTCAACGATCCAGAGAAACTTAAACTCGTCGGGAATAATGTCAAGGCGCTTGGCTACGGTCAGGCGCAGAGCGCCCAAAGTCGAGAGCACCGTGCTGTTTTTGTCGGCTACAATAAGGATAACGTCGCCCTTTTCGGCGCCGAGGCGCTCATAGATAGCCGCAAGCTCTTCCTCGGTCATAAACTTTTTGAAGGACGCGTTCGGCTCGTCAACCCATCTGACATAGGCAAGGCCCTTTGCGCCGATGCCCTTTGCGTACTCGGTGAGCTTGTCGATTTCCTTGCGGGTGTAGACGGAAGCCGCGTTCTTTGCCACGATAGCGCGAACCGAGCCGCCGTTTTCAACAGCGCCCGTGAACACGCCGAAGCCGCAGTTCTTTACGAGGTCGGAGATATCCTGAATCTTCATACCGAAGCGGATATCGGGCTTGTCGGAGCCGTAGTTGTTCATGGCGTCGGCGTAGCTCATGCGCTCAAAGGGCGTGGGCAGGTCGATATTCATAACCTCGCTGAACAGGCGCTTGAACAGACCCTCGTTGATTTCGAGGATATCCTCTACGTCCACAAACGACAGCTCCATATCGATCTGGGTGAATTCGGGCTGGCGGTCGGCGCGCAGGTCTTCGTCGCGGAAGCAGCGCGCGAGCTGGATGTAGCGGTCAAAGCCCGAGAGCATCAGAAGCTGCTTGTAAATCTGCGGCGACTGAGGCAGGGCGTAAAACTTGCCGTTGTGAATACGCGAGGGCACAAGATAGTCGCGCGCGCCCTCGGGAGTGGATTTGATCATCATCGGGGTTTCGATTTCGATAAATCCGTTTTCGGCGAAGTAGTCGCGGGTGATTTTTGAAACCTTGCTGCGGAGCATAAGGTTGTTCTGAAGCGGGCGGCGGCGAAGGTCGAGATAGCGGTACTTCAGCCGCACGTCCTCGCCCGTTTTTGTTTCATCAACGATTTCAAACGGCGGCGTCTGAGCCTTTGAAAGCACACGCAGGTCGTTTACGGTGATTTCGATATCGCCCGTGGGGATTTCGGAATTCTTTGAGCTTCGCTCGCAGACAACGCCCTTTGCCGCCAGCACAAACTCGCTGCGGCACAAAAACGCCTTGTCAAAAATTTCGCGGTCGGTTGTATCGTTAAAGGCGAGCTGCACAATACCCGAGCGGTCGCGCAGGTCGATGAAAATAAGCTGTCCGAGGTCGCGGGCACGCTGTACCCAGCCGCAGACTGTAACCTCTTTTCCGACGTCGGTAATGCGCAAGTCGCCGCAGTAATGCGTGCGCTTCAAGCCTGTCATAAATTCTGCCATTGTTATTACTCCCTCTTTAGTAGTGGTTAGTGGTTAGGTGATTAGTGGTTAGCGGTCGGTTAAATCTCAAAACCCTTGCTGTCGGTAAGTGTCAGCACCGAAAACTTCTCGGCAAAAGTGTCGTCGAGCGCAAGCTCGGTCTGCTCGCCGCTCTCCATGTTCTTGACCTTAGCCTTGTTTCCGGCGATCTCATTGTCGCCCAGTACCAATGAATACTTCGCGCCGATTTTGTCGGCGTACTTCATCTGGGCGCGCAGTCCCCTGCCCACAACGTCGGTCTCGGCGGTAAGGCCGCACTCGCGAACCTGTCTGAGCAATGAAAACGCCTTCTGCTTTGCGCCGTCTCCCATTGTGGCAATATACAGCGAACACGGCTCGGGCTGCGGTATCTCGATGCCCTGAGCGTCCATTACCAGAAGAATACGCTCCAGGCCCATAGCAAAGCCGAGGGACGGCAGGTGCTTGCCGCCGAGCTCCTCAATAAGGCCGTCGTATCTTCCGCCGCCGCAAACGGTGCCCTGAGCGCCGATGCAGTCGGTTACAAACTCAAACACGGTTTTTGTGTAGTAGTCAAGTCCGCGCACGATGGTGGGGTTGATTGTGTATTTAACCCCAGAGCAGTCCAGATAGCTCTGAACCTCCTTGAAGTGCGACTCGCACTCCTCGCAGAGATAGTCGGTGATTCTCGGCGCGTCCTTGGCGATTTCCTTGTCCTGCGGGCTTTTGCAGTCCAGCAAACGCATCGGGTTTTTCTCCAGACGCGTAAGGCAGGTGGGACAAAGCTGCTCTTTATACTGCGAAAAATATTCCCTTAACGCCTGATTATACTTAGCGCGGCATTCGGGGCAGCCGATTGAATTAAGCTCCAAACGCACGTCGCTCAGCCCCAGTCTGTCAAGTACCGACTGGGCAAGGCAGATTATTTCCGCGTCGGCTACGGGCGACTGGGTGCCGTATTCCTCGATGCCGAACTGGTGGAATTCTCTGAGTCTGCCCGCCTGAGGCTTTTCGTAGCGGTAGCATGACACAAAGTAGCTCGCCTTAATCGGCAGGCCCTCGTTTTCAAGAGCGTGCTCCAAAACGGCGCGCGCCGCGCCCGCTGTGCCCTCGGGGCGAAGCGTAACGCTCTCGCCGCCCTTGGTATCGAAGGTGTACATCTCCTTCTGCACAACGTCGGTAGTCTGCCCTACTCCGCGAGCGAACAGCTCAGTGTGCTCGAACACGGGCGTGCGCATCTCGCGGAAGCCGTAAGCGCGGCTCTCCTCGCGCATAATATTTTCAACGAACTGCCAGCGATAACTCTGACGCGGCAGAACATCCTCGGTTCCTTTTATTTTCTTTGTTATTAAAGCCATATTCAGCCCTCCGTTTATACTAATTTCCATTAAGACGCTTTAAAACAGATGTTAAAGGGTTTTATTGGATATTAGTACTACATATACCATTACATTATACAACAATAAAAGGGCAAGCGCAAGAGTTTAGCGCGGTAAAATTTTAATCCGCATTTCAGGGCGCAAAAAGAGCAAATAATACCCTATATTTCATTGACATTATTATCCGTATCATATACAATAAAATTGAGCTTTTTTATTTCAAAATAAAGGAGAGGTCGTTATGATTTGCGATAAATGCGGTAAGGTTTTGCCTGACGGCGCAAAATTCTGCGGCAGGTGCGGCGCTTCGCTTTCGCCGCGGGCAGTGCCCAAGCCCGAACCCGTACCAAAGCAGGATTTCGAGCCTGTTCCCGCCCCTGTTACCGAGCCAAAACCCGAAAAAGTCAGTTAACCAAAAACAAAGAAGCTTATCCTTTTCGGCGCTATAGGCGCGGCGGTCGTCGCGGCGGCTCTGGTCGTTCTGTTCGTTGTGATACTTCCGGCTGTAAACGGCGGCAAGAGCGGCGACTCCAAAGACAGCAAATCAGCGGTCGTCTCCGGAACGGGCGAGCAGAGCGCAGACGCTTCAGACGGGATCAAACTCGATATCCTCAGCTATGTAAAGGAGCACGACCTCATAACCCAGACAGGCTCCAACGACTGGAACCTCGACGTGGCTGTAAAGGCGTTTGAAGCGAAAATAAACGGCTGCAAAATCAGGAAGCCCGACGACGAGCCTCTTACCGAGGTGTCTGTAAGAGATCCGAACGGAAACAAGGCAGGCAGCTTTATGTTCAAATATGATGGTGAGTTTTCCGCGGGCGGAGAGGTAGCCATAGACTACAACCCCACCAGCACGACCGCGCTGTCAAAGAAAGGCGTTATACTCATCGGCGACGCGATAATCTACACCGTAAAGGCTTCGGGCAATGATTCCGAGTTCCCCGACGTTCACACATATTCCTCCGAATATGTCGACTGGTTCAATAACTTTATCCACAGCCTTGACAGAGACGCCGCCGAAAAGGACGTTATAGAGCTTAAAAATATCTATTACAACGGCAGCGAACACCTTGACGGCGACGTGATATTTGTCTACTACAACAGTACCCAAAAGCAATACAAAACCGTGTACCAGAATCTTACGGCGTATTCATTCAGCAGCAGCAACAGCGATATGATAGTTTCAAACGGAAGGATCAAGTTCTCCGACGGATATAAAACGATCGACGAAGCGCTTGAAAACTGCGACGCGTACGACACCTCGGACGGAAAAACGCCCGAAAAAATATATTAAGCACACACAAAGAGGCAGACTCAAAATTGATTGAGCCTGCCTCTGTTTTTATTGTTTAATCAGTCGGTAGTTTTTATTGTATCCGTATTATACAGGATAGCGCCCTGTTTATCAGCGTTGCTTCCGACCATGACTATCTCGCCCTTTTCAGTTAAGCCGACGGTATGGAAGTCGCCGGCGCTGACCGCTACAAGGTTTTTCCAATCCTCAACCTCGCACTGCCTGAATTTATCGTTGCCGGCGGCAACAGCGGTTCCGTCAGCCTTCAAGCCCACCGTGTGGAACGCACCGGCGCTGACCGCAACTATATTCTTCCAGTCCTCGACCTCGCATTGTCCCTGCTCGTTATTTCCGACCGCTACGACCGTGCCGTCGGATTTTACGCCTACAGTAAAACCTTTTCCCGCGCTGACCGCCACGATATCCGTCCAGTCGCTTACGTCGCACTGTCCTTTATCGTTGTTACCCTTTGCCACGACCGTACCGTCTTTTTTCAGCCCGACAGTGTGATAATCGCCTCCTCTTACCGAAATGATATCCTTCCAGTCGTCAAGGTCGCACTGTCCGTATTTGTTGCTGCCGGACGCTACGACCGTACCGTCGTTCTTCAAGCCTAATGTGTGGTAATACCCCGCGCTAATCGAGGCAATATCCTTCCAGCCGCCAATATCGCACTTTCCGTTTTCATCGCTTCCCGCGGCAACTGCTGTGCCGTCGGCCTTTAAACCCACCGTATGGAGCGCGCCCGCGCCGACCTCGACGATATTGTTCCATACGCTGTTGTCGATATCACACTGTCCCGCAACATTCGAACCTCTCGCCACAACATATCCGTTATTTTTCAAGCCTACGGTATGCATGCCTCCGGCGCACAAATATGTCTTTGACGGCAGCTTTTCACGGTCGGCTTTCAACTCGCTCTCGCTTAATTTCGGCGTATTGTCGCTCGGAAAAACCAGCGGCTTTATTACAAAGATCCCCACAACGATCAACGCCGCCAGCGCAGCAGCCGCCGCGGATATAATTATCGCCTTTTTGCGCCTGCCCTTTTTCTTTTGTACCGCGGGCGCCTGAGCCTCAGGCTGAGAAGCAGGGCTTTCACCTGTTTGTTTTTGCCCGCAGTACGGACAGAAGCCGGCTTTATCCGGGATATCCCTTTGACAGTTTTTACATAACACTGATGAAGCCTCCTCATAAAAATAATAAAAAGCCGGCGGGCATATGTACCCACCGGCGTTTCTTGGATCACTTAATAATATTTCTCCAGTCAAGGTCGCCGCGCTCCAGTCCGTGGATAAGCACCTCGGCGGTTGCGATATTGGTAGCTACAGGAATATTGTGCATGTCGCAAAGGCGCAGCATATCCACATCGTTAGCCTCGTTGGGTTTTTGGTTAAGCGGGTCGCGGAAGAACAGCAGCATGTCGATTTCATTGCACGCTATACGCGCGGCGATCTGCTGGCTGCCGCCCTGGGATCCCGACAGGAACTTTTGAATTGTAAGCCCCGTTGCCTCAGACACCATTTTGCCCGTGGTGCCTGTGGCGCAAAGATTGTTGCGGCTGAGAACGCCGCAGTAGGCGATACAAAACTGAACCATAAGCTCTTTCTTTTCGTCGTGTGCTATTAATGCAATATTCATACTCTTTCCTCCAAACATTTCACGTTAATTTCAAACAAAGCGGAACCTTATCCGTACATCAGCGGAACACGCTGTCCCTCAAGGCGGTTAGCCAAACGGTCGAACACCGCAAGGGCGGAGCTTTTTTCAAGTCCCGCGGCGCCTCGCTGCATGATGACGGAGATATCGACGGAAAACGGAACCAGCGCTATAAGCTGGGTCTGCGCCGCGTCGATCACCGCGTCAAGATCTTTATAAAAGCCAAGCTTTTTGAACATCTTTTTGTCAAAGCGGTTTATGACAAGCCTAAGATTTTTAACTCCCAGCGCCTCAAGCTTTTTCCTCACCTTTAAGCCGCCGCGCACGCCTGTGGGCTCGGCGTTGGTGACAATAAGCGCTCTGTCGGCAGGAGCCGCGGCGGTTACAAAGCCCGAGCTGATTCCCGCGGGAGAGTCAATAATAACATAGTCAAAGTTATTTTTTACCGAGTCTACAAGTTGCTTGAACACAGACGGACTCAGCTCATTTTCGGCGTCAAAGGGCGCCGCCATCAAAAAGAGGTTTTTATTGTGACGGCTTTTGTAAATCGCCTCGCCGAAGCTGCAGTTGCCGCAAACCGCGTCGGACGCGTCAAAAAGAATATCCTGCTCGATGTCAAGCATGATATCCAGGCCGCGCATACCGCAGTCGCAGTCAATCAGCAAAACTTTCTTTCCTTGTTTAACGAGCGCCACCGAAAGGCAAATGCACACGGTCGACTTGCCCGTGCCGCCTTTTCCGGAAGCGACAACGATTACATTGTCCATATTATACTACCTCTTACTCAGTTTAACACAAATTTTTGTAAAATGCAATAAAAGTATTCAGTTTTATCAAACAAAAATTTATTGATTATTTTAGTAATATTGCTATCGCCTTAAAATGCGGCAAAATCATTTGGCAAAATACGCGTCGAGCATGTCCTTTGCCACCTGCATTGAATACTTGCCCTTAACACCGTGCTCAAGCACAACGGCTACGGCGACCTTTGGCTTGTCATAGGGTGCGTAGCATATAAACGTAGTGTGGTCGGAACCGCTGTTTTCAGCCGTACCCGTTTTAGCGGCGACCTTCACCTTATAATTTCCGAACACCGAGTTAGCCGTACCGTCGGTGCTCTGAGTAACCGAAAGCATGTCCTGCTGAACGATCTTGATATTCTTTTCCGACACGCCGCACTCGTCGACTTTTTCTGGCTTTGAATAGTCGGCAAGCGTTTTTTTGCGCTCGTAGTCGGTGATTTTGCTTACGATATGCGTTTTGAGCCGCGTTCCGTTATTGGCTATAGTCGCCGCGTATGTCGCAAGCTGAACCGGCGTAAATGCGTTGTCCGACTGACCGATAGCCGCCTGAACCGTGTTGCCGGGCATCCATTTTTCGCTGTCGCGTCCCGCAAGAGTGCCCTTTGACTCCTCGATTTCAACGCCCGTGTACTCGCCCAGACCGAACTTTTCGGCGTAGAGGTACATGGTGTCTATTCCCATTCTTCTGCCGACCTCGGCAAAGTAGTAGTTGCACGACTGGGCAAGAGCGCCGCGCAGGTTTACATTTTCGTGGCGGTGCATACACCTTACCACGTTTGACGGGTAGTAGTCGTACTTTTGCGTGCAAAAAATCTCGGTGTCAGGCGTGATGATTTTCTCCTCGAGAGCCGCCATGGCAACACACGGCTTAAACACCGAGCCCCACTCAAAGGTTCCCGAAAAAGCGCGGTTGAACATCGGCACGGTCTTGGTATTTTCAAGCTCGGTGTAATAATCGCCGTACTCGCTGTATTTGTTGAGGTCATATGTAGGATAGCTTGCCGCCGCCAGCACCGAAAAATCGCTGACGTCAAGCATTACGGCGGCACCGCTCTGACAGTCCTCGCCCAAGAGCTTCTTGCCCTTTTCCTCGCTCTCCGACTTGCCCTCGGCCTGAGCTGCCTTTATATTTTTTTCAAGCGAAGCACCGGCAGCCTTTTGAATATTGCTGTCAAGCGTAAGGTAAACCGTGTTGCCGGGCTTTGAGTTGATTGTTTCAACGGTATCAACGATGGTGCCGTCGGAGTTTCGGCGGATTATTTTAGTGCCGCCCTCGCCCTTTAGCTCCTCCTCATAGGCGCGCTCTATTCCGAACTTGCCCACGGTGTCGTTGATTGTGTATTCCTTGACGCCCTCGTTTGAGTATTTGTCATACTCCTCCTCGGAAATAGCGCCCATAGCGCCCAGCACATGCGGGGCAAGCGTGGGGTTCTGAGCGGCGCGGACAAGATACGTCTGAACGTCGATTCCGCCTACGCCCTGAGTATTTTCGCTCACCGCGCTGACGGCGCTGCGGCTTACATCCGAGGCGAATTCATACGGATGTGAGTTTGAGTAGTTTTCAAGCTCCATGTTGTAATGAACCGAGGCAAGCGCGCGCTTCTGCTCGTCGCTTAAATTGCCGTCGATATTATACTTTTTGCACAAAAGCGCCATGCACTGACTTGCCGACGCGTCATCGTCCGCGTCAAGCTCGTCTTTTAGGGTTTCAATTTCCTCGTCGGAGTCCTTTTTAAAGGCATAGCCGCCGTCTGAAATCGTAATCGGCAGCACGTCGTTGTACTTGCTGCCCGTATTTTTCAAAATTCCGATCAGGTTGAGAAGCGTGCTGTCAAGGCTTTTTTCGTCGGCGTACAGCTTGTCAATAACAATTTTATAATGCGTGGTATTCGTGACCAGCCCAACTCCGCCGCGGTCGAGGATTTCGCCCCGCGTGGGCATGGTGTCAACGTTAAAGCTTGTGGAGCGAGCGGAAAGCCGCTTGTACTCGGCGCCGTGAATAAGCTGCCAGTCCGCCAGACGGCATGTAAATATCGCCGCCGCCAAAAGCACCGCCGCGGCGCAGATAACAAACGGCGTTTTGCCGCGCAGACTTTTGCGCATATCCATTCACTCCTTCCTGAGTTATACCATTTTTGATGATATAAAGCGGTTCAAAAAATAAAGCGGGAAAAATACCAGAGCCGTGTAGCCGATTCTTGACAGATAATGCCTTACAAACAGCGCGCCGCTGTCGGGAACGCCGGCAAACACCCTGAAAAGCAAAAAGTACAGTCCCACAACCGCGACAATCGAGCCCAGAGCCAGCACTGCCGACGTAAGGGCGTTGCGGTTTAAATATGTATTCAGCAGCATAGCCGCGGCGTAGCAAACAAGCGTAAAGGCTACCGAAAAATAGCCCACCGTGCCGTTTGCCGAAATATCCGAAAGCGCTCCGCAAACCGCTCCCAGCACGATCGCAGGCACCGCCTTTGAGCACGCCGCGAACGAGAGCACCGCGGCAAGCAGCAAGAACGGCTTTGAGCCCAGCACCTCGGGCATAAGCTTCGGCGTGCTCTGAAGCACCCAAAGCAGCAGAATCTCGAAGCCGAAAGCCAAATAGCGGAAAAACGCGCGGTTACTTTTTCTTTTCATCGCTCGTTACCACCTTGCCCTTCACGTCAAAGTCAGTGATGACCGCCGCCGAGGTTATTGTGCGCACGTCCTCATAGGGCTTGATAATCGCGTCACGCGACGCGTCGTATTTATTGAACTCAATCGAATGAACCTCGCCGATAAGCAGCCCCGAGGGGTAAACTCCGCCCGTGCCCGAGGTTACGATCATATCGCCCTTTTTAATGCTGTGATTTTCGGCGAGCTTGTTCATGCTGGTAAGGTTTTGGTCGCACAGCGACACGCTGCCGCTCAGAATTCCGCTGTCCTTGCTCTGCTTGTCGCTTACGCTCGCCTTTGTGTCGGGCGATAATATAGTCTTTACCTTGCAGGTAGCCGCGTCCGCCTGACAAACCCAGCCTACCAGACCGTTTTCGGTAATAACGGGAGCGTTTACATGCACGCCCACACCGGTTCCCACATCAAGGGTAAACGAGTAAAAGTCATCGTTTACATCGCGCCTGATTACGTTTGCGGGAGCGATTTCATACGACGGATTTTCCTTTTTAAGGTTATAGTACTTCCAGAGCTTGTCGTTTTCGTCCTTGACGTCCATATAATCCGCAAGCTGCTTTCTCAGCTCGGCGTTTTCCTTTCGCAGGGCTTCAACCTCCTCGGCAAGCTCCTCTGGCGACGCCGAATCGCCGCTCGCCGCGGCCGAAGCCGTAAGCTTAAACAGCCCCTTGCTGACCGCGTTGATTGAGCTTGAAACGGGCGAGTTTTCAGCCTGCGACAAAATCCCCAGAACCGCAAGAATTACAAGCGTGATTACAAGCGCCCTTAAATTGCGGTTCGTTTTTCTTCTTCTGATACGCATAGGCTTTTAACTTCTGTTGTGTTTATATTTGCTGGCAACAGCCCTGCCGAGCCGCTTGCCCGCTCCGTCGACAACGCAGTCCAGCGGACGGTTTGCCACATGCACGGGCATTCCCGTCTGCTGCATGACCAGCATATCGATTCCCCTAAGCAGAGCGCCGCCGCCCGTCAGCATAATGCCGTGGTCGATAATGTCGGCGGAAAGCTCGGGAGGAGTTTTTTCAAGCGTGGTCTTAATAGCCTCAACGATTGTGTTAAGCGGATCGGCAAGAGCCTCTCTTACCTCGGCAGCGGTTATTGTAACGTCCTTGGGCAGGCCGTCTACAAGGTTGCGTCCCTTTACGACCATGCTTTTCTCGTTTTCATACGGATAAGCCGAGCCGATTTTTATTTTGATGTCTTCGGCGGTTCTCTCGCCTACAAGAAGGTTGTAGTGCTTTTTAATGTATGACAGGATAGCCTCGTCAAACTTGTCGCCCGCGACTCTTACCGAGCACGCGGAAACGATGTCGCCCAGCGAAATTACCGCGACCTCGCTTGTGCCGCCGCCGATATCGACAACCATGCTGCCGGTAGGCTCGTCCACAGGCAGTCCCGCGCCGATTGCCGCCGCCATGGGCTCCTCAATCAGAATAACGGGAGGCTTCGCGCCCGCCTGATACGCCGCGTCCTCAACCGCCTTGCGCTCAACCTCGGTAACGCCCGTAGGCATACAGATTATTACGCGCGGCTTGCTGAAAATGCCCGGTTTTACAGACTTCCTGATAAAATGCTGCAGCATCTTCGCGGTGATTTTAAAGTCCGCGATAACGCCGTCCTTCAGCGGGCGAACCGCCACGATTGAGGTAGGCGTTCTTCCTATCATATCCTTAGCCTGCGAGCCAACCGCCAAAACGGTGTCGGTGCGGATGTCAACCGCGACAACCGACGGCTCGCGAAGAATTATTCCCTTGCCCTTGAGGCAGACCAGGGTATTGGCAGTGCCCAGGTCGATTCCTATTTCTTTAGAAAATGAAAACATGCTTTCGGCTCCTTTACATCTTTATTAGTATGATACCGATGAGAATAAAATATTTCAACAGAATAATGTCTGTTCTTGACAGTTATACTAATTCCTCATAGAAAGTAGACTTGGATTTGCGAGGATATTTTTCGCAAGACGAGGCGAAGAACGCCGCAAGGCCGGCGCCTTGCAAGGGCGACAACGAAGTATTGCGGAAAACAGGCCGCAAAGGCTGTCCGCTTTTTATTAGGTATTAGTATTATTTTTTACCCGTCGAGCCAAAGCCGCCCTCGCCGCGGTCGGTATCGCCAAGCTCGTCAACCTCGATAATATCGGGAGTGAGCACGGGAGCGATAACCATCTGAGCCACGCGCTCATAAGGCTCGATCACATACGGCTTGTCAGACACGTTGCAAAGTCCCGCGCAGACCTCGCCGCGATAGTCGCTGTCAATTACGCCCACGCCGTTTGAAAGGCAGATTCCGTGCTTTACGCCCAAGCCGCTTCTGGCGTAAAGGAAGGCGGCGCAGGTGTTGTCGGGCAGTTCGATAGCGATGCCCGTAGGAATTATGGCAAGCTGCCCCGGATCAAGCGTAATGCTTTCGTCAATGCACGCGTACAAGTCCATGCCCGCGGCGCCGTCTGTAGCGCGCTTTGGTATACGCGCGTTATCTCTCAACTTTTTAATTTTTAACTCCATGCCTTTCATTCCTTCACTTTGTTTTAGTTTTTGCAGGATTTTTTATTTTCTTTATAATAATTCCCGGAAGTAATTACATAAGGGAATATTAAAAAAATTCTTTATTCCATAAGCAAAAAATAATAATTCGCTTACTGAAAAATCGCTCAATTCAGCGTGCTAAAGCATTCATTCAACGCCGCGCCTGTATAATCCGCGGGTAAAATTGCCTTTTAACAATGAAAAGTCATTAAAAACCGCTGTGTTTTCAACGTTTTCCACATAGTTTTCCACACTGAAACGCAGTGAGTGGAAAGATGTTGAAGTTTTTGATATTTCCTCTGCCGCAATATAAAGCGGCACGCAGTTGAGCACCTCAGTGCATGTTCCGTCGCAGCGAAGCAAAAATCTTTTGCCTTTTCTGTCCGTCATTTTTGACTGATTTTTGCAGGATTTGCAGTCAACGCCCGCGCTTTTGGCGGGGCAGTTGCGGCACAGCATTACGGGCAGGTAACCGTAGCTTACAAAGCCTCTGCCGATATTGCCGCCAAGACGGTTCATCTTGTCAAATTTCAGCTCTAAACTGAGCTCAACATCCTCGATTCCGTACTCCTCAGCCCACAGCAAATCGTATGTGTTGCACAGGTTAAGCCCAAAGCCGCCGTGAAGCGTGAAACCGAGTTTTTTTGCCTGATACAGCGCGCCGATATTATGGCACAGCGCGTGCTTTACGCCGATTTCCTTTGCGCGAATAAGCTGTTTGTCAATCTGCTCCTCGCGACCGAACATTCCGCGCGGAATTTCAACACCCGCGGGATATCCATCGCCAAGCAGCCGCTCAAGCTCACGGATATCAGAAAAAAGCGGTACAAAAACAAGCCCGCAATCTTTAAAAGCCGCTCCGATTTTAGTTTTCGGAACTCTTGCCCTTACGGTGTGCTCCGCGCTTATGTACGGAACCGCAGGCTGTATTTCAATATCATTGATTTTATAGTTATGTACTGTTGCCCTCATAGCGTCAAGCCGCTCAAGCGCCGCTCGCCTTAGGGTATTTATAGCGGAAAGCGGCATTGAAACGCCGTTTTCAACGCTGATTTTCAAATCGGAAACACAATACGCCGTGCCGCCCGTTTTGCCAAGCTGAGCGCTGACCTTATCGGCGCTCAGCGGCGCGCTGACCGCCTGCTCAGAAGCGGCGTCGGACATAACCTCAACCGAATTTACGCCGTCGGACAGAATCAGTTTTGCCCTCTCGCCCTTTTTTACGGAAAAGCTGCCCGTCAGCTTGACGTCCTGAGTCTCGTCCTTATAGCCCTGACGGATTTGGGCAAGCAGCTTTTCGTCGGCGGCGACAACGTCGTCACGGGTGCGCGTGCCAAACATTCCCTTGCCGCGTTTGCCCGTGTAGTAGCCGTCGGTAAAGCCTGTCCGCGCGAAAACACCGCGAAGCTGCCCGGCTGTTTTGTCTGTTATAAAGCCGAAATCGCGCTGCTCAACACACGCTTTTACAGCCGCCGCGACATACTCGGGGCGCTTCATACGTCCCTCGATTTTCGCCGAGGCTACGCCGAGCGACTGAAGCTCGTTAAGATAAGCGATAAGGCTGTTGTCTTTAAGGCTTAGCGCGTAGCCGTTTTTTTGATTGTTAACCGAAAACGGCAGGCGGCAGGTCTGGGCGCAGGCGCCGCGGTTGCCGCTGCGTGAGCCAATCATCGCGCTGAAATAGCACTGTCCCGACACGCTCATGCAAAGAGCGCCGTGAACAAACACCTCAAGCTCGACGGGAATTTGCGCCGCCTTTTTAATTTCGTCGCGGCTCATCTCGCGCGAAAGCACAACGCGCTTAAAGCCCATTTCGTACAAAGCGCGCACGCCCGACGCGGTGTGGACGCTCATCTGGGTTGAGGCGTGAAGCGGAAGGTCGGGCGCGATTTGCTTTGCGAGCCTTGCCACGCCCATATTCTGGACAATGAGCGCGTCCGCATCAGCCGCGGCAGCCGATCGGATAGTTTCCGCCAGCCGCTCAAACTCATCGTCAAAAACGATTGTATTTACGGTCAGGTAGACCTTAACGCCGTGAATGTGGCAATAGGCGACGGCGCGCTTCAGCTCGGCGGCGTCAAAATTTTTCGCCGAGGCTCGTGCCGAAAACCGCTTAGCGCCGACATACACCGCGTCCGCTCCCGAGCGCACCGCAGCCGTTACGCTGTCAAAGCCGCCCGCCGGAGCCAATATTTCAATTTTTTCCATGTTTTTTATTGTTTTTAGGATCGCTGTCATTTTCCTCAAAAAGCGAGTACTGACGCATGGGAACATAGCCCATCATCTTCTCGGTCTTTTTGTCGCGGATCGCCTTTTCGAACTTCTTTTGATTTTCAAGAGGCTTCAGATCCGTGTTTTTCTTGAGGGCTTCGTTTTCCTTCAGCATTACCCTGAGCTGGTCCTCAAGCGCCTTTACGCGTTTGGTGAGGTTTGTATTCTCGTTTATTGCCGCCGCCAGCTTTGCCTTGTAATCCTGACACTGCTTGGCAAGCTCCGCCGACTGGCGGATGATCTGGTCAGCCTTTTCGACAACCTCCTTGTTTTTGCGCTCTGCCTTGTTTCGGTCGTCGCAAAAGTCGAGCGCGGCAAGCACCGCGCAGTCGCGGGTATCGAGGTTGCGTCCCGTCTGAGCGGCGCGTCTTATGCACTCGGTCACCTCGTCGGCAACCTCATAAACATACGCCCTGTCCTCGGGGGTGATCACGACATAATTGCGTCCCTCAATCTGCACACTGACGCGTTTCTTTTCCATACAAACACCTCTCCTTATTATATACTAATACCTAATAAAAAGCTGACAGTCTTTGCGGTCTATTTTCCGGAATACTTCGTTGTCGTCCTTGCAAGGCGCCGGCCTTGCGGCGTCCTCTGCCTCGTCTAGCGGAAAATATCCTCGCAAATACAAGTCTACTTTCTATCAGGGATTAGTATAAAACTCCACTATCCATTATAATATATCTTTCTGACAATTGCAAGCCTGTCCGCCGTCAATACAGTCAACTTTAGCGCTTGATTCAAGGCGTAAAACAAACCCGGGGCAAAAACCCCGGGCTGCCTTAAAAAACTATGCGTTTTTACTTGTGTTACCAGCTTGCGGCATCCGCTTTGCCGTTTGTCCAGGTACCGGTCAGGTACCAGCCGTGAACGCTTGAATCAAACGGAATGTCAACCGTCTGAGTGCCTGAGCCGTTGCTGAATATTACATAAGCGGCGTTTGTGGGAATGTCGATGGTGCAAATTTTTTCTCCGTAGTCGTTTGTGCCCGCGTCGGTCATCTTCGAGCCGGGCCAAGCTCCGATCAAATATGTTCCCTCGCTGTCCCATGCATAGCAGTAAACCGAACCCCAATTGAAATTGTTGGTAAACTGGTAGTTTTTTGTCTCGGGTTCCGGCACTGTTAAAGGCTCGGGCTGAGTAGTAGTGGGCTCCGGCTGAGTTGTGGGCGGCTGAGTTGTGGGCGGCTCTGTGGTAGGATCTTCGCCGACCTCAATGTATTCGCCTGCCTGAGCGTGGTTTTCGTACTCAGCAAGATAAAGCTGAATATTTGTCGCGTCCTTGATGTTAATGGCTCCGTTCTGATCTGTATCGGCAGCTAAGAGCGCGTCGCCTGTCAGAGTAACAAGGCTTACGATCGCCCTCTGAAGCTGGGTAACGTCCTTAACGGTAAGAACTCCGTCAAGATTGACGTCGCCGAGCAGGATCGTGCGCTTTACAACGCTTGAAGGCTCTGTGGATTCGGTGGGCTCGGTAGAGATCGGAACGCTTCCGTCGGTGTAAAGATACACTACGTTGATCACACCGGGAGCGTAGCTGCCCGAGGCGTTTGAAGGAGCGATTACGTCGGTTCTGCCCGCAAGCGCAGATGTTGAATACTGAGCGCTTGACGATACGTTTTCGGATGTTGTCACAACGTCGGCAGAAATCTTCTGACCTGTATTAACGTTGATATGACTTGTCTTTACCGTGGATGTAAAGGTTGCCGCCTTGTTTTTGATCCAGGTTTCGCCCGAAACAAGGTAGCCGCTTTCGCCCTGACCGGGCTCCTGAACGGTTCCCATGCGGAAGATAACATACGCGCTGCCAGCGGGTATCGTACCCTTCATCCAGCTTCCGCCGAGCTGGGTATCGGCAACAAGCTTAGCGCTTGAGTTGGAGGTTACGCTGTCCCACTTGCCGAATATCTCGCCGCTGTCGTTATAGGCGTACATATAAATGCTTGACGCGCCTGAGCTGTTGTAGTAGTGGACTGTTGAGCTTGTTCCGATTGTTTTGTATTTGAATGTGATGGTCTTGTCGGTGCCGCCGAATGTGCCGATTGTTTCGGCGGGATAATTGTCGGTATCAAGCTCATAGCCCTGAATTGCGGGCGCGGTTTCGCTGTAGGAATCGCCTGCTTTGAGGTGAAGTGTCGTTGAATCCTTAATCGACTTGTTGCTGCTGTCGACGTACTTAACGGTGAGGTAGCCCTCCGCAACAGCACTGTCACTGTAGGTAAAGGTAACGGTGTTTGTGCTGTTTGCCGCAACGGTTCCCGAGGTTGCGCCCGTTGTGCTCTTGAGAGTACGGCTGAACAGAATTGTGCTGTCGGGAATTGCGCGGAAGGTGTTGCCCGCGCGGTATTTGGCGTTCTGAGTCTTTAAAACGGTGCCGCTCTCGGTTACATGGTTAACAACAAGCGTGCCGAAGGAATCGGTAACTGTTCTGTTGCTAAGTCCGTTGATGAGGACGATCGAGCCCTTGGCGGGAACGAATACCGAGCTTGAATTGAGCGTAGCTATACCGTTGATGTCGGCGCCCGTAGCGGAGATCGAAGTGCCCGATACGCTGTTGGCGACTACCGTCCAGCTTGAAGCGCCGAGGTTTGAGATAGTCCAGCCTTTTGTATCGTTATTGTAAAGCACGCAGACCTTGTTCCACTCGCCCGATGCAGAGTTGTTATATGTGTAGGCTACAACGTGGCCGTAGCTTGAAGGCCATGTCAGGGTTGAGTTGGTGGTGAAGCTGTTGCTCTTCATCAGAGTCAGGTTTTTGCGCACGCTGAGAAGGGTTTTGTACCACTGAGGAAGCGCGGGCATGCTTTTTGCCCTTGACCAGTCGATTTGGTTGATATCGTCGCTTGACTTATAGCTGTTTGAGTCGCCCTTCTTGGTACGTCCCATTTCGCTGCCCGCCGTCATAAACGGGATTCCCTTTGAAGTCAGCAGCAGCGTCATTGCGCCGATGAGCTGATTCTGAACATTTGTATTTGTGCCCGTATAGTTTGTGACGCTGTTGGATTTGCATAGCTTATCCCAGAGGATAAGGTTGTCGTGCGCGTCGGCGTAAGCGATCGTCTGAGAGGGCGCCTTTGCCGAGAAGCTCTTGCCCTTTACGCCCGCTACGATTTTGTTTGTATTGGTCTCGCTGCCCTGAATAAAGTTGCCGTCAGCGCCGTCGGTGCTGCCCTTGATTCCGTCGCGGTAGGTGTCGTTGAACATACCTACGCGCTCGCTGAGCGACGAAGCGCTTGACTGGGTGCAGGGCGAGGGGCACTGGGAGGTGCCGCCCGACCACGGCTCGCCGTACATCAGGATCTTCTGACCTGAGTTGTCGGAATACATGCCGTCGAGAGCGGAGCGGATATTGTTCATGGTGGTGATGTCATGCAGAGCCATGAGGTCGAAGCGGAAGCCGTCGATGTGGTACTCGTCAGCCCAGTATTTGCATGAGTCGATCATGTACTTGCGGAACATCTTCTTATCGGAGGCTGTTTCGTTGCCGCAGCCCGAGCCGTTGGAATACGCCGTAGAGGACGTCATTCTGAAGTAGTAGCCCGGAACGGTCTTGCCGAAGCACGAGCCGTCGGATGAATAGGTGTGGTTGTATACAACGTCCATAACAACGGTAATGTCCCTGTCGTGGAACGCCTGAACCATCTGCTTGAATTCCTTGATTCTTACGTTTCCGTCATAAGGATTAGATGAGTAGCTGCCCTCGGGAACGTTGTAGTTTACGGGGTCATAGCCCCAGTTGCGGTTTGACGACGATGAAGGAAGGTCCTCTCTTACCGAGCCGAAGTCGTAAACAGGCTGAAGCTGAACGGTGTTGATTCCCTTTTCAACAAGGTAGTCAATGCAGGTTGACATTTCGCCGGGGGTGCCGTTGAGCGTTGTGCCGCCCTCGGCAAACGCCAGGTACTTGCCCTTGTTCTCCTCGCTTACGCCGGAATTGGCGGAAATCGAGAAGTCGCGCACATGAACCTCCCACACAACCGACTCGGTCTGAGTGCTCTGGAATACGTGCTTGTCGCTGCTCCAGCCGTCGGGGTCGGTAGAGTCAAGATCAACTACCATTGAGCGCGCGCCGTTTACGCCTACCGCCTTTGAGTAGACGTCCTGGGTTTCGTTGGTTTTGCCGTTAACGGTAACAAGGTATGTGTAGTAAACGTTTTTGTAATCGCCCTGAAGCGTAACGGACCATATACCCGCGCTGTCCATGGTCATATCGTGCTCGCCCAGAACAGCCGCGCCCGCTTCAGCGTCGGAGCCTTTGCTGTACAGCTTCAGCTTTACCTGCGTTGCCGCCGGTGACCATGTTTTCCATGTTGTTGAAGCCGCTGAATAGGTGGCGCCGAAATCGTTGGTTGCCGAGGCGGAGCCCGCCTCGGTTTCAAGGTAACTCTGGTTTGAGTAACCGACAGAATCACTGTCCATTTCGGCAGAGCTTGCCGCAAAGGTGGCGCAGCCCGTTACCATTATCGCGGTAAGCAACAACGATATGGACTTCTTGAATTTCATATTATCACTCCCATGTGTTAAATTTAATAATATATTATTATTTGATGATAATATTTTATCAAATACCGCCAACGCTATATTTCTATATTAGAATTATCGTGCTTCGGGCAATACAAATTTTATCAATTGTTTTTGTTGATAATGTATAGTCATAAAAGAAAAGAAGCGGCCGTATAAAGCCGCTTCCCTAAAGGTTATTAATTATGAGCCTGCCGATTCATAGGCTCTTGTGCCGCGGTGCCAGACTATAACTCCCAGCGCCATAAGCGCAACGCCTATGAGCACTGCCATTCCGATACACCAAAGCGGGTTTTCGCCGCGGAGTATATAAACCGCGGGGTAGTAAGACGTAAAGGCGAACGGAATAAAGTATGTAATTACATCGCGCACAACGCGGTTGTAAATGGTGATGGGGTACTTCGCGAAATCGTTCACCATGTAGAACATGTAAATTATGTTTCCGCTGCGCTTAGCCCAAAACGCGATCGAGGCGGTGATGGTCTTGATTCCCGTGTAAATCAGCGCCGCGAACGGAATTACAAGGATCCCCAGTATCACTTTAAGCGGGCTCCACTCAATACTGAGCTGAGGCAGGGTTATGCTTACAAGAGCGATTCCCGTTATAAGCTCGCCCAAAGCGTCGATTTGAAGCTTTTCAACCATAACGTGGAACAGCGTGTTTATCGGGCGCGTCAGATACTTATCAAATTCGCCCTTGCGCACAATGAAGTGGCCTATTGCCCACAGGTTGTCGAAAAGCAGGTGGTCAAGCCCTTTCGGAATAAGCGAAAAGCCGTAGATGAACACTATCTCGGCGGCGCTCCAGCCCATTAGGCTCGGGATCTGGCGGAAAACAAGCCACAGAAACAGCAGGTTTGACACCTGCACGGCAAGGAACCCGATGATTCCTATTATAAAGTCGCCCTTGTATTCCATCATCCGCTTTAGCTCCTGGGCAACAAAAATACGGTGCATGCGCAGCATTCTTTTTATCTGTTTCATGCTAACCCCCCTGTACGCACAGGCGGCGTGAGATCAGCTTCCAAAAAAGCTTTGAAAGCGAAAAGAAAACCACTGCCCAAAACAATTGCAGCCCAAGGTAGAACAGCAGTTCCGGGCCGCTGTATTTGCCCATGTAAATCATTACGGGAGTGTAGTTGAGCGAGGAGAACGGAAGCATTAAAAATACCGTTTCCATCTGAGCGGGCAAAAAGCTGAGCGGAATAACCGCGCCCGACAAAAAGCTGACAATACAGTTTTTGGTGGTGTTTACTCCCCACAGGTTTTTAGTAATGAACGCCACAAATCCGAAGCAGATGTTAAAGAAGAAGTAAATCAGATACGCGGTCGCGGCGCTGAACAAGAACAGAAAGAACCGCAGCACATCGAACTGAACCTCGCCCGAAAAGGCCGTTCTTATAACCTCTACAGCGAAAATAAGCGGCAGAGCGAGAATAAACTCGGTAAAAAGCTTGTTGCCTATCTCCTGAAAAAGAAAGGTGGCGTTAAAGCTGACGGGCTTTAAAAGCCGCATGGATATCGCGCCGTCGCGCACCTCCTCGCCGATTACATAGCTTACATCGCTGGCTATCATTGTGTTGGTAAGAAAGACAAGCACTATGTACACAATCATCTGAGGCATAGTAAAGCCGTTCATGGCGCCGCCGTCGCCCGAGGCGTAAACCGCGCGCCATATAAAGTAGGATACAAAGCAGACCACAACGTTGCCCAGCATGTAGAATATCCAGTTTACGCGGTAGGTGGCAACCTCCTGCATACCCGCGCTGATAAACGGGGTGTAGATTTTCAGTCTGCGCTTCACTGCTCTACCCCCTTGCTGTAAAGACGGCGGATAATTTCCTCGATGTCGGCGTCCTTTACGGAAATGTCGCTGACATTTACCCTTGAAAGCGTGTAGCTCAGCATTTCCGACACAGGCACCGCGGCGCTGTTAAAGCGCACCTTAACCGACTTTCCGTCAGTATCAACTCCGCAGTCGTCAATATCAAGCGAAAACCGGCGGGCGTAATCCTCAGCCGTAACAAGAGAAGGAGTGTCGGTTTCAAAGTTGAACTCGCGGATCTGACCGTATTTTGACTTGAGCGAGGCAATGGCGCCGTCAAACACCTTCTGCCCCTTGTCAATCATAACTATGCGCTTGCTGAGCTGCTCGATGTCGGCAAGGTCGTGGGTAGTCAGAATAACCGTTGTCTGCTCCCTTTCGTTGATGTACTCGATAGCGCGGCGGATGTTGTCCTTTACAACAACGTCCAGGCCGATTGTCGGCTCGTCGAGGAACAGCACCTTAGGGTTATGCAGCAGCGACGCAGCGATGTCGGCGCGCATGCGCTGGCCGAGCGAGAGGGTGCGGACGGGGTTTGTGATGAACGGCTCCAAATCAAGCACCTCGTTTAAAAACGCCATTTGCTTGCGGTAGCGGTCCTCGGGCACCTCGTAGATTTCCTTGAGCACGCCGTAGGTCTCGCGCAGGGGCAGATCCCACCAAAGCTGGGTGCGCTGGCCGAACACAACACCGATTTCCTTTACGTAGTTTTTACGGTTCTCACGCGGGTTTTTGCCGTTGATTGTGCACTTGCCCGAGGTTGGCGTAAGAATTCCCGTTAAAATTTTAATGACGGTGCTTTTGCCCGCGCCGTTAGGCCCGATGAATCCCAGGATTTCGCCCTTAGGAACCGAAAAGCTTATGTTATCTACCGCAACTATTTTTTCGGTTTTTGGGCGGAACAGCGCTTTTACGCTGCCCTTGAGCCCGGGGTCTTTTACTGTTTTTTTAAATTCCTTTCTGAGGTTCTCTACTGAAATCATAAGAACCCTCCTGTCGTTGCACTCACTTTCGCAAACAGACACGAATTTCACAAAAGCTTGTGAGTATTTTTTCAACCAATCAAGTCGGTTCCGCTCTCAACGTAAGGACGGTAACTCAGCCCGCAAGCAGCTGAATTAAACTGATTCTATCACATAGTAATATAAATTGCAAATATTTTTTCATAATTCTTTTAAAACATATTGACTGAAAAGAATAATAGTGATATTATATAACCGTGATATGTTTTCACATAAAGTGGTGGGGTATGAAAAGCTATAGAATTATTGAGGAAAATGGCGCGCGCTCGGCGGAATACGGAATTGTTCTGCTTGAAAACGGCGCCGAAGTTATGCGCGTGCCCAAAATCTGCGACAGCCGACGCGACATCGAGGCGCTGGCCGCGCTTTTAAACGAACTGCAAATAGAGCCGTGTCATTTTGAGGATATCATCGAGGACTATCTGACCGATTTTTCTGTTTGAAAAAAGCGAAAAATGTGTTATAATTTTCTTGGTGATTATAATGATATGCAATTTATGTCCGCGAAAATGCGGCGCTGTACGCACCGAGCATTCGGGAAACGGTTTTTGCCGGATGGGCACTCTGCCCGTTGTGGCGCGTATTGCCCCTCATTTCGGCGAGGAGCCGTGCGTCAGCGGAACGCGCGGCAGCGGCACGGTGTTTTTCTCGGGCTGCACAATGAAATGCCGTTTTTGCCAGAACCATGAGATTTCAATGACGGGCAAGGGCGTTACCCTTACCCCTAAGCAGCTTGCAGACGGCTACAAAATGCTTGAGGAAGCGGGCGTTCACAACATCAACCTCGTTACCGCCGACCATTTTGTTGAGGCGGTGGCTGAGAGCCTTAGCATTTACCGCCCGAATTTACCGATAGTCTACAACTGCAGCGGCTACACCTCCCCCAAAACGCTTACAATGCTCAGCGGGCTTATAGACGTTTACCTGCCCGACTTCAAATACGCCGACGACTCGCTCGCAAAAAAGCTGTCATCAGCGCCCGACTACACCCGCACCGCGACAACCGCGATTCAGGAGATGATTTTCCAGGTAGGAACGCCCGTTTATGACGACGAGGGCATGATTAAAAAGGGCGTAATTGTGCGGCACCTTATTCTTCCGGCGCACACGCGCAACAGCATAGCGGTGCTGGAGCTTTTGGAGCGGTATTTCAAAAACGAGATTCTTCTAAGCCTTATGTGCCAGTATGTGCCCTGCGGCGAGGCTAAAGGCGACCCAAAGCTCGGCAGAAAAATTACACGCCGCGAGTACGAAAAGGTTAAGCGCGTTATGTATGAGCTTGAATTCGACGGCTTTACCCAGGATATGTCGTCGGCCGCGGAAGACTACATTCCGAAATGGGATCTGGGCGACAATAACGAATAAAACGGTCGGGAACAGACATCTGCTCCCGACCTTATTATTATCTATTCTACTTTAAATATCTCATAATCGTATCCGTCGGCGAGCTTGAAATCATCGTAAACGCCTGCGGTTACATACGCCTTTTTATCGGCTGTCAGAATGATAAAATCGAAGTTCTTGTTTTCACGATAGTATTTTTCCGCGCCGTCCTTCCCCATTACGAACAGAGCGGTCGAAAGCGCGTCGCTGCGCGCTCCGCTGTTTGAAATAACCGTCACGGAAAGGATTCCGTTGTCAACGGGGATCCCCGTTTTGGGGTCGATAATATGGCTGTATGTCTTGCCGTCGTCGCCCGTAAAGCACCTTTCGTAGCTGCCCGACGTCGCGATAATCTTATCCGCGCAGCTCAGCGTTCCCATGTATGAGGCGCTGTTGTCCGGGTCGGCAACGCCCACGCGCCACTGACTTCCGTCGGGCTTTTTGCCGTACGCCAGAACAGTGCCGCCGAGGTTTACGATAGCCGAGGAGGCTTTATCTTTCAGAATGCCGCGCACCATGTCGGCGGCGTAGCCCTTTGCCACCGCGCCGAAGTCGAGCTTCATGCCGTCCTTTTTAAAGCTCAGCTTTGAGCCGCTTTGAACCGCGTTTCGGTAATCAACGAGCGGAAGAAGCTGGGCAAGGCGGCTTTTTGAGGGGATTTTGTAGTCCTTTGACACAAAGCCCCATTCCTCAATAAACGGGTAAACCGTGACGTCAAGCGCGCCGTTTGTGCTCTCGCACAGCTCAAGCGACTGCCGCGCAAGCTCGGCGACGTCGTCCGACACCTTGGCAGAGCTGTCGCGGTTGAGCCTGTAGACATAGTTGTTTTCGCCCTCGGCGTTTACAACCGAAAGCTCGCTGTCAAGCCGCTTTATTTCAGATTCAATTTTATCGGCGGTCTCCTGTTCGGCGCCGTAAAGCTTAGCCGAAATGAAGGTATCCATGGCCTCAAACGAGAGGCTTTTTTCATCGGGATCCGAGGAGCCTTTGCCTAAGGAGCAGGCGCACAGCGCCGAAGCAAACAGCGCCGCCACTACAATAATCGAGGTTAGTTTTTTCATTTTATAACGCTTTCTAAAACCCGCGCAAATGTTCATAACGGACTAATGAATCAGCAAAAATAGGTAATCTCTCCGAAGAAAGAGAGCCATTTATCTATAACAATACTATAGTTAGCCTCTATCGCTTTGCTAAGGTAATTCAGCGTTTTACTGTCATAATCCGAGCTGTTGTTTGCAAGCAGGCATTTTCCTGATTTTGTAATCCAAAACTTTGTCGCGTTTGCAGTTGGTTTTACTTTTGCAATATGAACGTGAACAGGTTCAAGCGGCTTATTATCATTTGCCCAGAAATAAACCCAATAAGAGCCTATCTTAAAAACCTGAGGCATTATCAAATCCTCCGTTTTGTGAAAGCTCAATAATCAAATGAGCGTTGTTTTCGATAATAGACTGAAATTTTTTAATTTCATTTTCATTGAATCCGAAAACATCCGTCCAATCGTATTTGGGAAGGTAACAGGTTGCGTAATGAAATCCGTCTTTCTCATCGGGCTTTTCAATATAAACCTTAACAGTATTATCCTCAAGCATTTCAGAATGGACAATCTCGGTTTCATCATCAAAAGTAAGATAGGGGTACATCATAAAAAAACACCTCCGTTAAAATAATTTTAACACAAGAAATTGAATTATTCAATTTTTAAATCAACATTAAACTAATAAATATCTTTTTCGACTGTTTTAGCCATTAGTATCGCCGTATTTATTTTATCATAAATAAAAGTATAAAGCAAATAAAAAGTGTCCGTAACGCAAATCCGTTATGGACACTCAAACTCTTGATAGTGACACGTCTTGGTCGCGTGGCGCGACGGACAATACGCGAATCATACGATTACATAAAACAAAATGTGTGTTCCCGCGAGCCGCGGCGCGAAGTTGCTCAAACGTTTTCAGGGCGCACACACAGGTGCGCCCCTACGAATGTAATAGAGAAGTTTGATATAAATCCGCTTTTCTGTTTACGCCTTCTTCCAAACGGAAGGGGTGAGAAGGATCAGAATCGGGAACAGCTCAAGTCTGCCGGCGATCATGTCAAAGATGAACACCAGCTTTGACAGCACACTGAAATCGGCGTAGTTGCCCACAGGGCCTACGTCGTTAAGGCCCGGGCCCGTGTTGTTGAGCGTCGCGGCGACCGAGGTAAAGCTTGTAACCATATCCCTGCCCTCGATTGAAATCAGCAAAAAGCTGCCCAGGAAGATCGCCAGATACACCACCAGATAAACCGAGGTGTTTCGGGTTACGTTGTGGTCAACCGATTTGCCGTCCATTTTAATGGTGCGGATATTGCGGGGGTGAATCAGCATTGAAAGCTCTTTCTTGACCTCTTTGGCGAGAATTATGATTCTTGAAATCTTAAAGCCGCCGCCCGTGCTGCCCGCCATAGCGCCCACAAAGGTAATTATCAGGATTACGCCCTTGGCAAGCTGCGGCCAGTCGTTTACGTCGCGGATTCCGAAGCCCGTTGTGGTGATGATTGACGAAACATAGAAGAAGCTGTTGTGCAGCGATTCGCCGAAATTGTTTTCGAACACCGGCATGACGCTGAACGTGATAATTGCCGTGGACACAGCTATAAAGCCGAAGTAGAACCACAGCTCCTCAATTTTGAACGCCTGCTTGAATTTGCGGGCGAGGATGAGGATATAGACCGAGAAGTTGATGCCGAAAAGCATCATAAACACGGCGATTACCGTTTGCAGATAGTGCGAATGATACGCCGCCATGTTGTCGTTGTGAATACCGAAGCCGCCCGTGCCCGCGGTTGAGAACGAGGTGTTTACGGCGTTGAAGAAGTCCATTCCGCCGCAGAGCAGCAGTATGATTTCAAGCGCGACAAGGCCGAGATAAATGCTGTAGAGCAGTGTGGCGTAGTTGCGCATTTTAGGCATTGACTTGCCGATTATGGGGCCGGGGCTTTCCGCCTTCATAAGGTAGATGTTCTGCTGGCCGCCAAGCTTGGGTATAAGCGCCAGCAAAAAGACGATAACGCCCATGCCGCCCAAAAGTACCATAACGCTTCGCCACAGCAGCATTCCGTGGCTTAAACCCTCTACATTTGTAAGGATTGTGGCACCCGTTGTGGTAAAGCCCGAAGCCGACTCAAAGAACGCATCGAGATAATTGGGGATCTCGCCGCTCAGGAAAAACGGCAGCGCCGCCACAAGCGACATAAGAATCCAGCTCAGGCCCGTAGCCGCGAAGCCCGCCTTCTGGTAAAGCACCATGTTCTTTTTCTTTTTTACCTTGACGGCGAGCACGCCTACAGCCGCGCTTACAAGTCCCGTAAGGAAAAAGTAGATGCCCTCGTTTTCACGGTAAATGAAGGATGTGATTGTGCAAAGCTGCATTGCCGCGCCCTCGACAATCAGCACCCAGCCTAGAATATATACAATAATTCGTTTATTCATAATGAACCTCAGCGCTGCTTTACAATATCGTTAAGGTCGCTAAGACCCTTATGCTTTGTTATTACAACTACCGAATCGCCCGCCTTGATTGAGTCGCCGCCCTGAGGCAGAATGATTTTTCCGTCGCGGTTAATGCAGATAATCTGCAAATCGTTTTTAAGGTTGAGGTCTGAAAGCGGAGTATCAATAACCTTTGAGCTCTGCTTCGCGCGGAACTCCAGCGCCTCTACCCTGTCCTCGTGCAGGCGGTAAAGTGTCTCGACATTGCTGCCCAGCGAGTTCTGCATCGCGCGGATATAACGGGCTATGTACTCACCTGTAAGTGTTTTGGGGTTTATTACACACTCAAGTCCCAGGTTTTCGATGATATTGTCAAAGGACTCGTTGTTGATTTTGGTGATTATCTTCGCCTTTGAAACTTCCTTGATGTAAAGCGAGATAAGGATATTTTCCTCGTCGTAGTCCATAAGCGCGGCAACGCCGTCGGCGTTCTCAATGCCCTCGCTTAAAAGCAGCTCCTGATCCATGCAGTCGCCGTGAATTATCATAGCGTCGTGAAGCGCCTCGGCAAGCTCCTGACAGCGCTCAAGGTTGCGCTCGATTATCCTTACATTGGCGCCCGCCTTTATTTTTTGAAAAAGCGCGAGGCGATTTCGGGCTTAGCTACAACCGTTACCTTATCACCCGCCTGAATTTCGGTATCGCCGTTTGCGATGTATACCTCGCTTCCGCGCTCTACGGTGCAGAGGCGGATCCTGCCGTTTAAGGTGTCGATCTGGCTTATGCGTTTGCCGTTTATCGGCGAACCCGCGGGAACAAGCACTTTTATAAGCTCAACGGCGCCCTTAGCGAAGCTGTCGATTTCAAGCGCTCCCGAAAAACGCAGCAGGCGGCTGATTTCGATTGCCTCGGTAAGCTCGGGGTTTATAGACATCGAAAGTCGCAGCTGATCCTTGACCCTGTAGAGGTCGTCGGTGTACTCGGGGCTGCGGACGCGCGCTATTGTGTGGGGAACGCCCGCCGAACGCGCCATAAGGCAGGCGTAGAGGTTAACCTCGTCGCGTGCCGTGGCGGCAATAACCAAATCAGCAGTTTCCGCGCCCGCCTCGGCAAGCGCCTCATATGTAGCACCGTTGCCCTCAACGCCCATTACGTCGAGCGTTTCGGAAAGCCGCGCCACCGCCTTGCGGTCGTTGTCCACAACGGTGATGTCGTGATTCTCCGCGTTAAGCTCTCTGGCTATGGATGTTCCTACCTTTCCGCATCCGATGATAACAATTTTCATACGCTTCTCCAATTCAATAAAGACATACGGGAGATTCTTACAATCTCCCGCTCTGTATTATTAATCTTCTCAATTCAAAATAATACACCAAACAAGCGCAAAAATCAATATTATTGCAAAAAAAGTTAAATTTTAAGTCACTTTCTGTCCCGAAAGTATTTTAAAAAAACAATTTATATGATATAATTTTTTGTATAGAACATAAATTCAGGAGGTATACAATGAAACGCAGTGATTACATAAGCTGGGACGAGTATTTTATGGGAGTTTCGCTGCTGGCGGCAAAGCGCAGCAAGGACCCGAACACTCAGGTGGGCGCGTGTATTGTAGACAGCAACAATATCATTCTGTCAACGGGCTACAACGGCTTCCCTTACGGCTGCTCCGACGACGATTACCCGTGGGAGCGCGAGGGCGAGGAAACAAAATACAACTATGTAGTTCACGCCGAGCTCAACGCCATTCTTAACGCGCGCGGCAAAAACCTTAAAGGCGCCAGGCTGTATGTTGATCTGTTCCCCTGCAACGAGTGCGCCAAGGCTATTATTCAGTCGGGGATTGCCGAGGTTGTTTACCTCTACGATAAATACGCCGACACCGCCGCAACGATAGCGTCAAAAAAAATGCTGACCTCGGCAGGTGTGAAGCTTACTCAGTTCACCACCGGCAAGGACAGCATAACGCTCAGTTTTAAAAAAAATATGTAAACACAATGGAGCAAGACAATGAGTGATGAATTGTTAACCGCCGAAAAGCAACCCTCCGGCTCAAATCATGACACGGCGACATCGTGGCTGCGGTTTGCCGCATATCTGTTCTGCGCTTTGGGCTTAAACTGTATTATCGTGGCAGCGGTAAGCCCGGTGGAAACGGACTTCGGCAAGGGCGGAGCTTCCGTTCTGCTGATATTTTGGATCGTTGCGGCTGCGCTGACCGCTTTGGGTATTATTTTCACGGTACTGCTGATACGGCACAAAAAGAAGAAACAGGTCCGCGCCGGTAAGGGCAGCCTTGTTTTGTTTGTTCTGTGCGGGATCCTGATGATCGCCTTAACCCCCATATTGCTGAGCAACATTAAATCAACGCAAAAAAAAGCGATGACAAGAGAACTCAACAACAAGTTTTCCTCTGTTGTTTCAACCGAATCGGACAAATGCTCTCCCGAATCGATGCCTGAGGAGCCTCGCTTTATTTTTTATAATGAAAAGACCAAGGAATTTTCTTATCCCGATTCGCTGTTTTTTGAGGATATAAAAGAAGTCGCCACGAAAATTGACGAAATCAACCTTATCGCTTCCATAAGCTTTGATTGGGAAAAGGACTCCGAGCATATTTGGGTAAACTCACTGACGCATGAAAAAGTTGACGACGCAACCAAAAGGACAAGCACAGTAAAGCTCATTCGCGCCGACAACGGCACTGTTGTTGATGTAATCACCACAGAGGATCACGATGACACGGGCCGTGATAATTACAGCGTTTTTGACGCGACTATGGCGATCGAAAGATATTTTGCAAACTATAAAAAAGGAAAGTGATCAGCACCGCAGATCGTCAATCAGCCTTCCCTTTTCCGCATTCGGACGGATAAAGTTTTCATATGAATAATCCCACAGCACCGCCGAGCCGTCGGCGGTGCTTTTGTTTCTGTTAAGAACCTGACTGAGCTTTATGCCGTTTTGCACCCAGGTTTTGCCGTTGGTGGCGCTGTTGAGCATAAGGGGCTGAACGCAGTCAAGCGTGCGCGCGAATTTTGCCTCGGGGGTTTTGCCCTCCTCAAACTCCTCCCAGAGCGCCCTGAGCTTTTCCCCCTGGTCGGGCGGAAGTATCCCGTAGAGCCTGTCAGCCGCCTTTTCCTCGCGGGCGCGCTGAGTCAGCGCCCCCTTAGCGTCGTACGCATAGGTGTCGCCCGCGTCGATTTCAACTATGTCGTGGATCAGAACCATCGAGATCGTGCGCAGCACGTCTATTTCCTCGTTTGAGTACTCGCTGAGCAGAACGCACATCAGCGCCATATGCCACGCGTGCTCGGCGTCGTTTTCAGGCGTTTTTCCGTCCGAGTGCAGCGTGCGCCGCAGAATTGACTTTTCCCTGTCCGCCTCCAGAATAAACTCAAACTGTCGGCTGAGTCTTGATTTATCCATAATATCACCCTCCGAATCAATATTATCAAACACATATAAAGTTGTCAAACAAAAAGTCCCGCGGAAATCCGCGGGACGTTTGTTATGTAATTACCAGCGTGAGTTCAGCTGAGCTCTTGTTGAAGTTTTCTTTTTAGCTGTGCTCTTCTGTGCTTTGCCGCGCTTTTTGCTTACCATGAGGAAAACAAAAGCTACAACGCCGAGAACCGCAGCCGCCAGAAGCATCCAAACCCAGATGTTGGCTGTTCTCTTGACCTCAGCGGTCTGAGACGCGGGAACGATTGATGAGGATTTCTCCAGCGCTCTTGCTGTTACCTCGTTAGCCTGAGCGGCATTCTTTGAAGCTGTTGCCGCGTATTCGCTGTTTGACTTGCCTACCGGTGAGAACTGGATTGAACCTGAGTTAACCGCGGGAGCCTGGGTAGCTTCCTCGACCGCGGCCGCAGCCTCGGGCTCGGTTTCCTCGGGCTCGGTTGTCTCCTCAGCGGGAGTTTCTTCAACTTCCTCAGCGGGCTGCTCTTCTTCAGGCTGTGCTGCCTCTTCGGGCTGAGCGGCCTCAACCGCATCGTCGCTGAAGAGCATTTCGTATGTCTTGGCGTCCATAACGCCTGTAACCTCAAGGTCGTTGGCAAGCTGGAACTCGCTGATCGCCTGAGTTGTGATGTCGCCGAAAAGGCCTGTAGCTTCAAGTGTAAAGTAGCCAAGCTCGGAAAGCTTTGACTGAACTTTCGCGACCGCGTCGCTGAATTCGCCCTTCTCCATAACGATTACGGGAGTCTGGGTTTCTTCCTCGGGAGCCGCTGGGGGTTCCTCGGTCTGATCCTCGGTTTCTGCGGGCTGCTCTGCGGGCTGCTCGGGCTGTTCAGCCTTGGGCTGCTCCGCGGTTTCCGACTTAGCGTAAGGAGCATGTTCGGAGTAAAGAACCTCTCTGTCCGAACCCGCGATACCGTCAACGGTAAGACCCGCGGCCTTCTGGAAAGCTCTGAAAGCGGCGTCGGTAGCGTCGCCGAAGTCGCCGTCGATTTCGCCGTCATAGTAGCCGAGCTCCGCGAGGCGCTTCTGAATCTTTACAACCTCATCGTCGCTTGAGCCCTTGCTCCAGACGGTGGGTTTGCTCTTTGTCTTTGATGATGAGCTTGAAGAACTTGAAGAACTTGATGTGCTTGAGGGTGTTGTGCTTGAGTGACCCTTGGAGTCAAAGTAATAGGTTGTACCGTCGATAGTTCTTTCGGTATTTACAATGTACTCGCCGTCCTCATAATAGTAGTAGTTGCCGTTGAAGTTTTCCCAGCCCTCGGTGGGATAGCTTACAGCGGTGAGCTTAAACCAGCAGTCCCAGTTGTTCCAGCCGTTTTCGCCGATCTGCTGATAGCATACGCCGTAGTCGCTGCCTCTAGCGTCAACTTCCATGCCGTCCTCAATGTATACGCCTACGTGATTGGGACGTGAAAGTCCGAGGCCGTGTACTCTGGGAATGCCGTTGCTGACATAACCCCAGTCTCTGCCGTTAGCCTGAGCGTCGGAGAGCATGCTCATGCGGTTGCCGCCGCAGTACATCCAGATAAGACCAGAACAGTCAACAGCGCCTACCGAGGTGCCGCCCCATACATAATCCCATCCTTCGTAGTACGCGTTGAGCGCGTGTTCCGCAAGGCCCGCGCCCGTACCCGAAGCGCCGGCGGTAACGCTGGAGCCGCCGACGGCGACACTTGCAATCGTTGCCGTGCTGAGCGCAGCGGCAATGATCTTCTTTATCTTGTTCATTTTCATTACCTCCAATTCACGAACAAGTATTTTTGTAACCGAATAATTACAACTGAAAACTCATTTATTAACAAATTTGTAACAATTATAGCATCCAAATCACGAAAAATCAACCCCTTACAGGGAATATTTTTAAGACTATGGTATTTTCAGTCAAATTGTTCAACTATTATTTCCAAGCAGGAATTATTTTGAGGTAATTGGTTACAGTTTCGTAAACAGTTGTAATTTTTCTCCGGGGAATTATCGAGTTATGACAAGTTTCCGCTTGTTTGCAGCAAGTTAGTATTTAAATCATGGCTGCGGTTTCTATATAATAATATCGACCGCCTCACTTCAAAGCCTCCCCCGTCACTTGTTACGGGGGAGGCTTGCCTATTGCGACTTTCACAACGCAAATCAGATGATTACCCCCAAAAACGGGGCTGGCTCAAAACTCGAGATTGAGATTTGAGCAAAGCCCCTATTATTTTTTCACCTTGTATTGTAGGGTCAGGTCTTGACCTGATCGCAGGCTAAAAATTTATCCATAGTGCTCATTCCACGGCACGGTCAAGACCGTGCCCTACAAAGCATGGTGCTGGTTTTGAGTTTTGAGCCAGCGCCACTCTTCATTAATTATTTGTTACGCAATTCATCAGCAAGCGTTAATAATATGCTGATTTGTTTTTCGCTTAAGCCAACAACTGAAATCGCACGGTGCTGCTCTGAAACTCCCAAAAGATAATCGGTTGTAACGCCATAAAGTCTTGCCAGCTTTATCAAAACCTCGTAGGACGGCAGCCTCGTTCCAAGCTCGTAGGCGGAAATTGAAGCTTTGTTCACCCAAATTCTCTCCGCTACCTGTTGCTGTGTTAATTTGTACTGCTTACGCAAGTCTACTAATCGTTGCCCGATATTATTCATATAGCATACACCTCAATTTTATTGTATTAGATTAGTGTATTCTTATAGTAGATATTCTATAATCGATTAGTTGACTTTTCCGTTATGATATGTTATACTATTTTAAAAGGACAGTGATTAAGCATTATGATTACAACAACAGCAAGTAAAAGAAAAATTAAACGTAATACAATCTCTAAAAATGATATTATTAAAAATGTTTTTCTGCTTGTTTTGTACATTGCAGCCGTTATTACAGCGTTTTCACCCTGTATTGTCAAAGAGGAAACATGGTTTAACCAATTAAATGATTATGAATCATATAAATGGACAACAAATAACGCTTTAAACATGAGCGAAGGAGATGTGCGACCACCTGATTCTATGTATGTATGGTTCTGTGTAATTCTTTTAATTATTTTTATTCTGATTTTGCTCAGTTTTAAAACCAATGCTCTGTATTTTCTTATTGGTGCTTTGTCGATAGTATGCTATTCTATATTTAATAATATGTTAAATATAGCAACTTCAAGAGACTATACTTGGACTAAGCACTATGACAGTTGGGATTATTGGATAGACCCTGATAAAGAACGAATAATAAAAGATTTATATCGCAAGACTAGATTCAGTGAATATTATGGCACACAAATCTTTAATGGTCTGTTACTAATAATAACCGTTGTCGCTTTTATTTACTCTATATTTTTCTTTATAGAAACATATAAAAGAATTAGCGAAAGAATGCATACACAACAAACAAAGAACGTAAACATTTGTAATATGCAAGAATCAAAACAGGTAGAAACAAATCAGTCGATAAACGAGCATACAGATTCAGAAACAGAATTTTATTATTGCACACAATGCGGATATAAAAACCCCACAAACGCAAAATTCTGCAAGAAATGCGGAAATAGAATAGAATAGATATAAAAAACGTCACGGAGAGATTCGCGGCGTTTTTTTACAATCCAACATCTAAATCAACAAATCGTTAAAAAAATATCAAAAACCGATTGAAACGCGGCGCCTTTTATAGTATAATAGGTTTAATTGGGGTTTGATTCAGGCGAATCAGCATTTCCCAAAATATTTTCAGCTACAAAATACCGAAAGGAAAGTTAAAAATGAAAAGAATTATTTGCGCAGCACTCGCGCTTATTATGTGCGCGGGCATTGCCGCAGCGTCTTCAGGCTGCGGCTGTAAGAAATCAAACAACTCCTCAAACAGCGCCGACACCTCGGGCAACAGCGGAAACAAACCCGGTTATAGAAACGAGCCAACAAATCCCGATTTTCAGGACGGCGAGTTCGGCTTTTACAGGCTCAATGACAAAGAGGTTATTCTGACCCAGTACAATGGCAAGGGCGGAGATATAACAATCCCCGAAACAGTTCAGGGCGCCAAGGTTTCGGTTATCGGCTCAAACGTTTTCCAGAAAAAGGAAGTCAAGTCCGTTAAGTTCCCCAAAACCATTACCGAGATCCAGAAGTACGCTTTCTCGGGCTGCCAGACGCTTACCGAGATCGCTATTCCCGAGGGCGTAAAGACGATCGGCAACAACGCTTTCTGGAACTGCAAAAAGCTTACAAAAATCACCCTGCCCAAGACACTCAAGAACATCGGCTGGAACGCTTTCTCGGCTACAGGCATAAAGTCGATCACAATTCCCGCAAGCAATACGCTTACAAGCCTTAATGATAAGGTTTTCTTCCAGTGTGCCGATCTGGCTGAGGTTACAATCCCCTTGAACATCACCCAAATTGCCGACACCACCTTTGACGAGTGCTCAAACGACCTTACAATTAAGGCGTACACCGGCTCATACGCGGTTTCATACGCGAAGGCACACAAATACAAGGTCGTAGAAATGAAAAGAAAATAAGCGAAAGTCCATCGATTTACACCATTGAATCGCAAAATGATAACAAGAGGTAGATTTTATGAGCAACAAAGAATATCCCATTGTAGAGAACGCGGAGAGCTTTGAAGCGGCGCTCGCAAGAGTAAGAGAAGCGCAGAAGGCTTTTTCGACGTTTACTCAGGAACAGGTCGACAGGATCTTTCTTGCGGCGGCTACCGCGGCTAACCGCGCAAGACTTCCGCTTGCCAAAATGGCTGTGGAGGAAACCGGCATGGGCGTAGCGGAGGACAAGGTGATCAAGAACCACTTCGCTTCCGAGTACATCTACAACGCTTACAGAGATGTCAGGACCTGCGGCGTTATTGAGGAGAACAAAACCTTCGGCACAAAGAAAATCGCCGAGCCTATCGGCGTTATCGCCGCCGTTATCCCCACCACCAACCCCACCTCAACCGCTATCTTCAAGGCGCTTATCTGCCTTAAAACAAGAAACGGAATCATCATAAGCCCCCACCCGCGCGCAAAGAAAAGCACTATCGCGGCGGCTAAGATCGTTCTTGAGGCGGCTGTCGCGGCGGGTGCTCCCGAGGGCATTATAAGCTGGATCGACGTTCCCTCGCTTGAGCTTACAAACATGCTTATGCAGGAGGCCGACTGCATTCTCGCTACGGGCGGCCCCGGAATGGTTAAGGCGGCTTACTCAAGCGGCAAGCCCGCTCTGGGCGTAGGCGCCGGCAACACCCCCGCCATTATCGACGAAAGCGCCGATATTTTACTGGCGGTCAACTCGATTATCCACTCAAAGACCTTTGACAACGGCATGATTTGCGCGTCCGAGCAGAGCGTTATCGTAAACCACAAAATTTACGACAAGGTCAAGGCGGAATTCAAGGCTCGCGGCTGCTACTTCCTCAGCGACGAGGAAACCGAAAAGGTCAGAAAGACTATCATCATCAACGGCGCGCTCAACGCTAAAATAGTAGGTCAGAAGCCCGTTACCATAGCCGCTCTGGCAGGGGTTACGGTTCCCGAGACCACTAAAATCCTCATAGGCGAGGTCGAATCAGTCGACATCAGCGAGGAATTCGCCCACGAAAAGCTCAGTCCCGTGCTTGCTATGTACAAGTCGGAGAGCTTTGACGACGCCTTAGCGAAGGCTGAACAGCTTATCGCCGACGGCGGCTACGGCCACACCTCGTCGATCTACCTCGATATTGTAAACGAAAAAGAAAAGCTCGATAGATTTGCGGCTAAGATGAAAACCTGCCGTATTCTCGTAAACACTCCCTCGTCACAGGGCGGTATCGGCGACCTTTACAACTTCAACCTCACCCCCTCGCTTACTCTGGGCTGCGGCTCATGGGGCGGCAACTCGGTGAGCGAGAACGTCGGAGTAAAGCACCTGCTGAACATTAAAACCGTTGCCGAGAGGAGAGAGAATATGCTTTGGTTCAGAGCGCCCGAGAAGGTTTATATAAAGAAAGGCTGTATGCCGATTGCTCTTCAGGAGCTCAAGGATGTAATGGGCAAAAAGCGCGCCTTCCTTGTAACCGACTCCTTCTTATACAAAAACGGCTATTCAAAGCCGATTACCGACAAGCTTGACGAAATGGGAATCGCCTACACGGTATTCTCTGACGTTGAGCCCGACCCGACGCTGATTTCGGCTCAGAACGGCGCCGAGGCTATGCGCAAGTTTGAGCCCGACGTAATTATCGCGCTGGGCGGCGGCTCCGCTATGGACGCGGCTAAAATCATGTGGGTACTTTACGAGCATCCCGAGGTTGACTTCGGCGACATGGCGATGCGCTTTATCGACATCCGCAAGCGCGTTTACACCTTCCCCAAGATGGGCGAAAAGGC
>OMYD01000052.1 GCA_900315195.1 uncultured Eubacteriales bacterium
GTTAAGAAGTGGATCGCCAACGGCGCTCAGCCCACCGACACAGTCAAGGCTCTTCTTAAGAAGAACGGCGTTATCGAATAATCGCGGAGGATACCGAAATGCAGGAATTACTCGCGATTATCGCCAAAGGACTTGTTGACGAGCCCGACGCGGTAAGCGTTGATAAGGACGAGCCCGCCGAGGACGGCACCGTGACATATCACATTCACGTTGCCGAGCCCGATATGGGAAGAATCATCGGCAAAAAAGGCAGAATTGCCAAGGCTATCCGCACCATCGCGCGCACCGTTGCTATCCGCAATGACGAGAAGGTCGTTGTTGAAATCGACTGATTATCAATCATAATGAAAAGGACGCAGTTTTTACTCTGCGTCCTTTTTGTTATTTGTATTAATATATTCCCTGAGCCGTAACCTCGCCCGAGTTCACCCTGCACTCGGTACCGTCGTTAAACATAACAATCAGCTCGCCGTTTTCGGCAACTCCCGCGGCAATTCCGCTCAGCTTTGTTCCTCCCCGCGAAAAACTCACGGTTTTGCCGACAGTAGCGCAAAGCGAGGTGTACTCCTCAAGCGCGCCCGCCGACAGCTCAAGATTGCTGTTTATGAACTCCGCCTCCATCTGATTGAGGACGGCGGCAAGCAGCTTGTTTTTATCGAATTTTTTGCCCGTTTCAAGCAAAAGCGAGGTCGCTTTATGCGCGATTTCTTCGGGGAACTCCGACTGATTGACGTTGATTCCTATTCCGATGATTATATACTCAACGGCGTCAAACTCGGCGCTCATTTCGGTCAGGATTCCGACGAGCTTTTTTCTGCCGACAATAACATCGTTAGGCCATTTGATGCGGCAGTCAAGCCCCGTAAACTCCCTTAGAGCCTTGCAGACGGCAAGCCCCGCCAAGGGCGTCACAGCCGAAACCTCGGAGGGCGCCATTTTCGGGCGCAGCAGAACGGAGAACATGACGTTTTCATCCTTTTTGGTTTTCCACACTCTGCCCAGTCTGCCCTTGCCGCTGACCTGCTCGCGGGCGGCGACAACCGTACCGCTTTTGCAGCCGTTGTTTCCAAGCTGTTTAAGATAGTCGTTTGTGGAGCCGACGGAATCAAGCACCGTAAGCTCACTGCCGATTATCGCGGTGTTAAGCTCACGCTTTACGGCTTCGGCTACAAGATAATCGGGCATTGAGCCGAGCCGATAGCCGCGGTTCGGAACCGACTCGATCTGAAAGCCCCTGTCGCGCAGGGCGTTGATTTCCTTCCAGACCGCCTGACGCGTTACGCCCAGAGTACGGGCGAGCGCCTGCCCCGATACATATTCATCTGACGACGTCAGTATTTCAAGAATTTTTGAATGTTCCATAACAATCCGAATTATTTATCTTTTTTCACAATCTGAATAACTCTTACAATTACAGGGCAAAGAACAACATTCAGCGAAAGCTCGATGATGAAGTTAAGACCTGTCAGGCCGAAAATGATGTAGTAAAGCACGTCGGTGCCGCCTGCCCACGCCCTGAGCGTATCTTTAAAGAACATAATAAGTCCGATAAGGAAGATGCCCGTGTTTACAATCGGAGAAATGAACGCCGCCGAAATGCTTGCCGCAATACGGTTTTTGCTTTCAAGCGCGGTGTAGTGAATACTCGCCTCAAAGCCCGCGAGCGTGCCCTTGAGCATGCATAAAACAAAGCATATAAACGGATTGGCGTTCCAGACCATAGCGCCGCCGGGGTCGCCGCCCGAAATGCACATAATAACAACAACCGCGCTGAATACCGCGCCCAGATACGCGCCCGCGCCCGCGCCGTAAACAGCCGCTCCGACAATAATCGGAATCAGGGTGAGAGTAATTGAAAACGGTCCGAATTTTACAAAGGTTGATATAATCTGAAGCACGATAATAATGGCGGTCAGTATTCCAAGCCCCGCTAATCTTTCGGTTTTTTCGTTCATTCTTTTCTTTCCTTTTGTCATAAAATAACCTCCTGCTGCTCTCCCTGCTTTCGGGTAGAGCGCATTATTTCCTGTTTCTGTAATAAATACTCCTCAGTCCGTCGAGAATTATATTTTCTTCAAAAGAAATTTGATGGGTGCAGTTACGGATCATTTTCGGCGCCAGTCCGCCTGTAGCGATAATTTTACAGTCCTTGCCCGCTTCCTTCATAAACCTGTCGATCATTCCGTCGAGCATACAGGCGGTGCCGTTTACCACGCCTGAGCGGATACAGTCGACGGTGTTGGTGCAGATCGCCTTTTTCGGAGCCTGCATATCAACCGCGGGAAGCAGCGCGCCGCGGCTTGTAAGCGCGTCAAGCGAGATACCCACACCCGGGGCGATAATTCCGCCGTGATAGACGCAGTTTTCATCGACATAGGCGATAACCGTAGCCGTGCCCATAAAAATTACGATTACCGGGCCGCCGAATTTTTCATAAGCGCCCACACAGCCGCAGACGATGTCGCCGCCGAGGGTTTCGGGGCGGTCGATTTTCAGATCCATTCCGGACTTCAGCCCCGGGCCGATAACCAGACTGCGCGCTTTTGTTACAATCTCAATCGCCTCACGGAGCGGATCGGTAACCTTGGGCACAACCGAGCTGATGATCGCGCCGTCAATTTTTTTGTAGTCAATGCGGTAAATCTGAAAGAATGTGTAAAGCTCTACCGCGAACTCATCGCTTGTCATCTTATCGTTTGTAGCGAAACGGAGTTTATAGCGCAAAACATCTCCCTCAAATATTCCCAGCTTGATGTTTGTATTGCCCACGTCGGCTGTCAAAAGCATGGCTTTCACCTCAATATTCTTTATAGAAATTATTGATAAAATCACTTTATAAATTATAACACATTTCTTAATTGTTTCAAGTGCGATATTAGATATTTTACTACAAAATAAATTTCTGGCGCGAAGATTGTTGAAATTTTAACGGGATAGTGTATAATATATATAGTTGTATCAGTGCGCCCAAAGAGCCTTTTTGGGAACGCTGAGGAAAGGAATGGTTAGATAAATGGATAGTTCAGAAATCAAGCAGCTTCAAATTCTTGCCACAAAAGCAAGAATGGGCGCTATTCTCGGCACTTACCACGCAAAATCAGGTCATCCGGGCGGTTCTCTTTCCGCCGCTGACATTTTCACCTACCTTTATTACAAGGAGCTGAATGTCGACCCGAAGAATCCCTCATGGGAGGATCGCGACCGTTTTGTGCTTTCTAAGGGTCACTGCTGCCCCAGCCTGTATGCTGTATTGGCTCTCAAGGGATTTTTTGAGTGGGATGAGCTCACTAATCTCCGTCATGTAGGCGCTATGCTTCAGGGACATCCCGATATGAAAAATACACCCGGTGTGGATATGAGCACAGGCTCGCTCGGTCAGGGCGTAAGTGCAGCGTGCGGAATGGCGCTTGCCGCAAAGCTTGACAAAAAAGACTATCGTGTATATACCGTACTCGGCGACGGCGAAGTCGAGGAAGGCCAGGTTTGGGAGGCGGCTATGTTCGCTTCTCACAACAAGCTTGACAACCTTGTACTTTTTGTGGATCAGAACGGTCTGCAGATCGACGGCACAGTTGAGGACGTCGCGGGCATTGAACCGCTTGACAAAAAGTTTGAGGCTTTCGGGTTTGAGGTAGTTAAAATCAACGGCCATGACTTTGAACAGATCAAGAACGCGCTTGACTTTGCTAAGACCGTCAAGGGCAAGCCCACCGCTATTCTCGCAAAAACCGTTAAAGGCAAGGGCGTTTCGTTCATGGAAAACCAGGTCGGCTGGCACGGCACAGCCCCGAATAAAGAACAGTATGAGCAGGCTACAGCCGAATTGCAGGCTGAACTTGACAGATTGGAGGGCGCGTGCTGATGGCTGAAACAGTAAAAAAAGCTACAAGAGAAAGCTTTGGCGAGGCTCTTTGCGAGCTTGCCGAAACAAATAAGGATATCGTGGTATTTGACGCGGACCTTGCGGCAGCCACAAAAACAGGTGTTTTTCAGAAGGCTTATCCCGACCGCTTCTTCAACTGCGGTATTGCCGAGGGCAACATGATAGGCGTTGCGGCAGGCATGGCGGCGTCGGGCAAAATCCCCGTAGCGGCTTCGTTCGCTATGTTCGCTACAGGCAGAGCCTTTGAGCAAATCAGAAACTCAGTTGCTTATCCCCAGCTCAATGTTAAAATCGCTGGCAGCCACGCGGGTATTTCAACCGGCGAGGACGGCGCTACCCACCAGTGCATTGAGGACATCGGCATTATGCGCGCTATCCCCAACATGATGGTGCTCAACCCCGCTGACCACTGGGAGATGAAGGCAGCTACAAAGGCGGCTATCGAATACGACGGCCCCGTTTATATCCGTCTGGGCAGACTGGCTATCGACAGCTTCAACGACCCCGAAACATACAAGTTTGAGCTCGGCAAGGGCATTACACTTCACGAGGGCAGCGACGTTGCCGTTATAGCGACAGGCCTTGTTGTAAACGAGGCTCTCAAGGCTGTTAAGGAGCTTGAGGCAGAGGGAATCTCCGCCCGCCTTATCAACATCCACACAATCAAGCCCATCGACCGCGACATCATCATCAAGGCGGCTAAGGAGACGGGCAGAATCGTCACCGTTGAGGAGCACAACGTAATCGGCGGTCTTGCGGACGCCGTAAGCGAGGTTGTTACCGACGAGTGCCCCGTAAAGGTTACGCGCATAGGCGTTCAGGACAGGTTCGGCTACAGCGGCCCCGCCTGGGAGCTGCTTGACAAGTTCGGTCTTACCCAGCCCCATATCGCCAAGGTTATCCGCGAGGTAGTAAAGAATAAATAAAAATCAGAGGGAGCCTCAAAATGGTTCCCTCATCTTGTAAGAAAGGATATTTTGAGTGCGCATTAAAAAACCGTTTGTATTTATCACCGCGCTGTCACTGTCGGCGGCAATGCTGTTTACGGGCTGCGAACAGAGCGGAGAATCATCAGCGCCCGAAAGCTCCGCAGCTGAAACAACAGCCGCGGCAACGACCGAAGCCTTCGATACATCTTCACCAAATCCTCTGCTTTGGAAGGTCACGGGCGAAAAGGGCAACACAGTTTATCTGTTCGGCACCATTCATGCGGGCGGCATCCAAAGCGACCAGGTGATGAACAAGCTGAAAGAAAAGGTTGACAGCTGCGACGCGCTGGCTGTTGAGGCGGATATATTATCCTATCAAGCGGACTTTGCACGTCAGCAAAAGGTCGCGCAGAGCATGCTGCTTACCGACGGCACCACTATAAAGGATCACCTCAGCGGCGACAATTACGACAAATGCGTTAAATACCTTACCAACGCGGGGCAATACAACGCGGCGTTCGATTTGTATAATCCTTCGTTCTGGAACCAGCTGGTAACGCAAAACGAAATAAACAAGTCCGGCATTGACACAAGTAAGGCTATGGATACCCTGCTGCTGAGTTACGCCTCAGAAAAAAACAAGGAAGTTATTGAGGTTGAGTCGATTGAATTTCAGATCGAGATGACTAACAATTTCTCCGACACATGGTACAATCTTCAATTTGAAGCGTTCTTCAAAGAGCCGAACGCCACAAAGGAAAGCCTTGATAAACTGTATAAGGCGTGGCTTTCGGGAGATGAAGCTGAACTGAAAGAGCTGGCTCTTGACGAAACGGAGCTTGACGACGGCATGACCGACGAGCAGCAAAACGCGGTCAAAGAATACAAAAAGGCGATGTACACCGACCGCAACTCAGGAATGGCGGAAAAGGCGGAAAGCTTTATCAAGGACGGAAAGTCTGTGTTCTTTGCCGTTGGAACAGCACATTTTCTGGGAGATGACGGAATAGTTAAACTCCTTAGCGACAAGGGCTATACGGTAGATAAAATCAGTATATAAACCAACTGACCCCCGACGGAGTGTCGGGGGCTGTTTTTTGCGGTATCACTTTTTCCTTTTCTTCGGGGCGGGCAGCTCGTCATACATTGAGCTGAGCACTTTTTCCATAAGCTCCGCGTCCTCAACGTTTTCTACAAGCAGCATTTCCTTTGCGCCCTCATAAGGCAGCTCAAACGGCGCGTCGGACAAAAGCTCCTTTGAGGATTTTGTCGGCTTTAACAGAAAGCGGTTGTCGTAAATCCCGCCTACCACCTTGCCTTTATAGTAGATAATGTACTCCCCCATCATCGGGCGCGAGGAAATATCATCAAGCGAGCCGAGCTGTTCAAGAATGTAATCCAGATACTCTTTTGAAGAAGCCATAGTTACCTCCATGCGTTTTGATGTAATTATAGTAACATGTTTTTGAGTTAATTGCAATAATATAACGCCGCCGCTTTCTCAATAGTCACAAATTCCTAATTGTCCTTAGGTGGATTGGGATTATTGAGCGATAAGGGTAAATTAATGAGGAATTTGGAATTATTTTTGCATAGAGCTTTCGGCAACATCGGTTCATATCTCGCGGGTCACCATGTTTGGTCAATCTCAAGCATTTAATTCGCGTCTTGCCCTGTCGCGGCAACGACCGTCACGCTGCCGGTTGACAATACTGCTGAAAATATGCTAATATTGAATCGTAAAAACGCATAATCTCTAACGAGGTGATATTTATGGCAAACGGCATGGAAGAAAAAATCGGCGGAATTGTTGATTTGCTGATGGAGGACTACTCCAAGGGGCGCACAATCGACGAAAACAAAATATTCGAGTACCCCGAAAAGGACGTTGTAATCGACATTCTTGAAAAGCTGAAGGTTGTAATCTATCCCGGCTACTACCGCAACAGCAACTACCGCACCTTTACCGTGCGCAACAACATTTCCATTCTGCTTGAGGACATTATATATAACTTAAAAAAGCAGACCGCTATTGTTCTGCGCTACACCCCGAAGTTTGAAAACAGCACCGCGGTGGAAATTGCCGCGGAGTCCGAGCGCGTGACCTTTGCCTTTCTTGAAAAGATTCCGAAAATCAGGGAATACATTGAAACCGATATTCAGGCGTTTTACGACGGCGACCCCGCCGCATACAACAAGGATGAAATCATCTGCACATACCCCGGGCTTTACGCTATATTCTCAAACCGAATCGCCCACGAGCTTTTCCTGCTGGGCGTTCCGCTTATCCCAAGAATTATGACCGAGCACGCCCACAGCCTTACGGGTATCGACATTCATCCGGGCACCACAATCGGCAAGTATTTCTTCATAGACCACGGCACGGGCATTGTTATCGGCGAGACAACCGAAATCGGCGACAACGTTAAGGTGTACCAGGGCGTAACACTGGGCGCGCTTTCCACCAGAGGCGGCCAGAACCTGCGCGGCAAAAAGCGTCACCCCACCATTCACGACAACGTGACTATCTACTCGGGAGCGTCTATTTTGGGCGGCGACACGGTAATAGGCAAGAATGTTGTCATCGGCGGTAACGCGTTTATCACCAGCTCAATCCCCGAGGGCGCCAAGGTCAGCGTTAAAAGCCAGGAGCTTATGTTCCGCTACGACGCGGGCAAAACCGTTGAAACCCGCGAAATTGACCCCGAAGATACCTGCTTCCACAAAATATAATTTCTATGCCGTCGGTTTTCCGGCGGTTTTTTATTTTTGAATGGTTTTACTTGATTTGTGTGTACCTGTTGTGTTACAATTATAAAATAAATGGGGTGGAAAAGTATGAAGATAAAAAGACGATTTATAATGCTCGGAAGCGTGACTGCGTTTTTGCTGATTGCTTCATTGGTTTATATAACTTTTCACGGTCACTCTTACACAGAGAGCATTAATAAAGAAGCTCTTTTAGACCCCGGGCAATCTTTTTCCGAGATAGAGGATAAAATAAAGGTAACTCCCCAACCCGAGGGTATTGTGGATGTCGGAAAAATTTATTGCGACGGCAAAGATATCTGCGTTGAGTTTGACTCCAGAAAAGAGGGCGACACGAATGTCACGATCGCAACCGACAAATACTCATATCCGGTCTCACTTCATGTAACCCCATTCGGCACAATTATTTCTTCTTTTTCTTTGAATTTTGACGGCTTTATTGAGGTTGAGTACTTTATTCTTTCAGGGTTCTTTTTGACATTCGCGGTAATGGTGTATTCGTTTATTGAATGCGTCATAAAGCGCCAATTCTCATACAGCATGGTAGCCTACGGGGGGCTTGCGTTTTTCAACGCGTTTTTACTGTTTTTCTCGATTCTGGGTATGAACAATTACAATTTCTTCCGCGGTTTTCTGCTCGACATGATTAACACAGGCTATCAAATGTCGCTGCTCACCGCTCCGTTTATGATTATGTTCTGCGTAGCCATAGCAGTCAGCAATATCTCGCTTTTGCGGCACGAGGGCATCCGTACCTATAACATGCTTGGAATCGCTCTGGCGTTTATATGGTTTTTAGGACTTGTTTCAATTTACTTCTCGTTTGATCTGCTTATTGATTTTGATTTGACTACCGCGGTATTTGTAAGCTTCTCGATTTCATATATTCTCAGCTTTTTGGAGTGTTTGCTGCTTTCAACCGTTCTCAGCGCGTTCCTCGCCGCTAAGCGTAAGGCCAGCCTTGACCTGAACTATCTTATTATTCTGGGATGCCGCGTAATGTCTGACGGAAAGCCCACCCCTATCCTCAGAAGCAGAATCGACGCGGCGGTCAGTTTTGAAAGGAAACAATTTGCCGCGGCGGGCACACACGCTAAGTTTGTTCCGTCGGGAGGACAGGGATCTGATGAAATCATATCAGAGAGCGAGTCAATGAGGCGCTATCTTGTTGAGCAGGGATATTCAGACGAGCAGATCATCAAGGAAGACAAGAGCGTAAATACCGACCAGAACATTAAGTTTTCAAGGGACAAAATCGAATCCGACGCCGGCTCGCTTGACAACGTAAAGGTTGGCTTTGCCACCACCAACTATCATGTGTTCCGCGGCTATGTTCTGGCTAAAAAACACAATCTTGAGGTGCAGGGAATTGCCTCAAAAACAAAGTGGTACTTTTTTCCAAACGCTTTTTTGCGCGAGTTTGCGGGACTTGTAGTTGAGCGCAAGTGGAAGATCGCCTTAATTCTGTTTTTTATTATCACGGGATTTACGCTTTCGATACATCTGCTTAATTTTTTCTAATTATACAAGGCTGCTGATTTCCCCCCGATAATTATGATTAATCAAATAAAACATTTATCAACTGCAAATTTCGAGGTAAGCTATGAAATGTAAAAATTGCGGTGAAATCAACGAAAAGGATTCGCTGTTTTGTCAGGAATGCGGCAAACCACTGAAATCCTCTAAACCGCAAAAGCAAAAAAAATCTCCCCAAAAAAATAATAATTCCGAAATCCGCAGGCGCAATTCCGCCCCGAAAAAACGCGCCTCAAAAAAGGGCGCGCGCGTTACCGTAAGGCGCGGCAAACGCGCCTCCGAGACAGAAAACGACAGATTATACAGAAGCCGTCTGCCGTTTCTGATAACGGCGTTTTTGGCGGCGGCGGTGTCGGTTTTACAGTTTATTATCCCGTTTTATAAATGGGTGTCTTACAGCTATATGTTTTTCGGCAACAACGTTTCAAACGGCAAGCTCGATCTGATTGATCTGGCTGACCGTTTTTATAAGAACGAAAACCCCGTAACATTTGTCACGGGCTCAGACGACGTATTCGGAATCAATAATTATATTCCCTCGGATATTAACAAAAAATTTCTGCAGGGGCGTTCAGCGGCAATTGCTGTTTCGTATATATTTATTATCAGTCTTGTGCTTTACCTCGCGTTCATTGTGCTGGTGCTGCTGCGAAAGCGTATCTGGGCGGCTACTTTGGGCATTGTCGCCTCAATTGTAAACGCCGCCGGATGTATCGGCGTGCTTTACGCCGTAAAGCTGCTTGTTGAGGCGGAAAAAAAATACAACTCTTTTTCATGGATTTCAATTGAGTTCAAAGCATTGGAAATGCCATATGTCGGACTTGCCGTTTCGGGAATTATTATAATGCTGTGCGTGGTATTTGTAATTCTGGGAATAAACACAGGTAAAAAGAAAACGTCGTAACGCTGCGCCCGCGCCGCCTTTTAAAACGTTCATCTTTACAGTATTTCATCAAAGGCGGCAACAGTGTTTTCTCTATAATTAATAAACGGGCTGATATTGCCGATCAAGCGGCAGCATCAGCTTATTTTTGTTTAATTAATGGTATTTTTATAAACAAACCGATTGAAATTTGTGCAGAGATAATGTATAATAATAACAAAGTATTATATTCTAAAACAGAGGGAGCGATAAAATGAGAAAAACAAAAATTGTCTGTACAATAGGCCCCGCGTGCAACACCAAGGAGATGCTTCTCAAGATGATTGACGCCGGCATGAACGTTGCCAGAGTTAACATGTCCCACGGAACGCATGAATCTCTTACAGGCGTTTTCGCCACTATCCGAGAGGCTATTGACGAGAGCGGAAAAAACGTCGCGATTATGATTGACACCAAGGGACCCGAGGTGCGTGTGACAACCTTTGAGGGGGACTCAGCCGTGCTTAAAGAGGGCGAGGAGTTCACGCTCTACAAGGAAAAGGAACGGGGCAACAGCGAGGGCGTTGCTATCTCCTACCCCAAGCTTGTCGATATTTTCCTGCGTGACGGCGCTGACGCTATCGGCAGAGAGCTTCTGCTCGACGACGGACTTATTTCCATTATCACCAAGGAAGTCAGACCCGACCGCATTGTCTGCACCGTAAACAAGGGCGGCGTGCTTAAAAACCGCAAGAGCATTAATATCCCGGGTTATCACATCAATATGCCGTATGTAAGCGCTCAGGACAGGCGCGACATCGAGTTCGGTCTTTCACAGGGAGGCAACGTAGTCGCGGCTTCGTTTGTCCGCAATCACGAGGACGTCCGCACCCTGCGCGACTTTATTGACTCAATCGGCTACGAGCATGTTGAGATCATAGCTAAAATCGAAAACCAGAGCGGCGTTGATGACATGGATCTGATTATCGACTACGCCGACGGAATAATGGTAGCGCGCGGCGATATGGGCGTTGAGATTCCGTTTATCAAGCTGCCTGAAATCCAAAAGACGCTTATCCGCAAATGCGTAGCGAAGGGCAAATATGTTATCACCGCGACACAGATGCTCGAGAGCATGACTACGGCTCCGCGCCCGACCCGTGCGGAGATAAGCGACGTCGCAAACGCCGTTTACGACGGCACCAGCGCGGTTATGCTGTCGGGTGAATCGGCTGCAGGCAAATATCCCCTTGAAAGCGTAAAGGCGCTAGATTCAATCTGCCGCGAGGCTGAGGATAACGGCGAGTTTGCCGCCCTTCACAATTATGTCGAAAAGTACGGTATCAAAGACACAAACATATTCCGCGGAAGCATTTGCCGCGCCGCCAAGGACATATCAAAGACTGTCGGCGCAAAGGCTATTATCGTTGAGAGCGCAACGGGACGTGTAGCGCGCGCGATGGTTCATTACCGCCCCAACGTGCCGGTAATAGCTGTTGTTACCTCCAAGCTTGTCTGCCGCAAGCTCTGCCTTAACTGGGGCATTACCGCTCTCATGGGCGAGGAATTGCTCACCTCTGACGAAATCACCGAGCAGGCTATGCGGCGCGCGCTTGACACGGGAATTGTAAAAAAGGGCGACACAGTTGTATTGTTGTCATCAAATAAAACAGTTCCCACCTCAAGCACCGACTCTTTGAATATCAGGATTCTGTGATATGAACAATTATATTTTAATCGGTATGCCCGGTTCGGGAAAAAGCACCGTCGGAGTTCTGTTCGCAAAAGCGCTTGGATATATGTTTGAGGACGTCGATCTGCTCATAAGCCGCAAAGCGCAAAAGCCTTTGCAGAGGATACTTGACGAGGACGGGCTGGACAGGTTCCTCTCTCTTGAGGAGCTTCTCGGCAGCACTTTGTCTGCCGACCATACGGTTATCGCCACGGGCGGCTCGATGGTACTGAGCGAAAAGGCAATGAAACATCTTAAAACAATGGGAAAGGTGATATATATCGATGTTCCTTTCAAGGAAATCGAAAGGCGCGTCACAAATATAAAAACGCGCGGCATAGTGTTTCACCCAAACGAAACTCTAGCCGATGTATTCCGCGAGCGCAAGCCGCTTTATGAGCGTTACGCCGACATAACCGTCAGCGTAACGCCCGACAGTACAATTGAAGATACCGTGGAATCACTGACGGAAATTATTTCCCATGAATAAACAGAGATATGAAGAAAGCTATGAAGTTAAGTTGTCTTTTCGGTCACAAATGGGACGGATGTATCTGCAAGCGCTGCGAGCAAGTGCGTGACGAAGGGCATAATTACGCGCCTGTTCCTGGTGAGTGCATAGAAAACTGCACCCAAAGTTTATAAAATTCACGGAGGTCAAACGGCACCCTCAGCAGCTTACCGACAACGCCTCGCGGACAAATATTTGGGAGTGCCGCACCGAGATAGCGAACGTGGCAAAAGAGAAACTGAGCAAGCTTTAACGAAATAAATAAAACACTAAAAAAGACACTCAAAAGAGTGTCTTTTTTAATTGATGACTGCCCATTACGCGCAAGCGTGACGCTTGAGCCACGACACGAATCATGCATTTGCGCGACAAAAAATCTCCTGCCCCGCAAGTGAAGGCACGCCGTTGCGGAAACATATTTGTTATTTCAAGTTCTCCAAAAGCGGTCGGCTGAGCCGAAGGACACTACGCGAATCAGTCGTTTGCATTAAACAAACTCTCCTGCCCCGCGAGTGAAGTCGCGCCGCTGCAGAAGCGTATCCATTATTTCATGTTCTCCAAAGGCGCGCTACCAGCCGCGTGGCGGCCAAAGGCGGCTTTGGGTGGAACGTCACGTTCCCGGATGACTATGTTCCTTCTTCCGTTTCGCTCCTGCCCCGTTTTATGCGGCGTGCGCTTAGCTTTTCCGCCTTCTACGCTCTCCCTAAAAACGTCTCACACCGTGACGTTTTTACCCGCCTTGACGGCGGGCACGGTCGCCGTCACACCCCTATCCGCAAACCAAAAAGAAAAGACACCCTTATGGGTGTCTTTCTTTTTGGAGCGGATGACGGGGCTCGAACCCGCTACCTCCACCTTGGCAAGGTGGCGCTCTACCAGATGAGCTACATCCGCATTTTATTGGTGCCTCCGGACGGAATCGAACCATCGACACGGGGATTTTCAGTCCCCTGCTCTACCGACTGAGCTACAGAGGCAAATTTGGCGACCCGGAACGGGCTCGAACCGTCGACCTCTAGCGTGACAGGCTAGCGTTCTAACCAACTGAACTACCGGGCCACAGCTGAGCTAAGCTCCCAACTCGTGCCTATGTCGCTTCAGCGTTTCGCCTTATCTCTCAGCGACTTGTCTATAATACCATGTTATACCTAAATTGTCAAGGGGTTTTAAAAAAGTTTTTTGCTTTTTTTATACCCCCGACAAATTATTACCACAAAAACGGCTTATTTATGCGTTTTTCTCCGCAATTATTTTTTCAAGGTCGGCTTTGGTAAAAATATACTTTTTATTGCAGAAATGGCAGTTAGCAACCGCTACGCCTTTTTCGTCAGCCATCGAGCGAATGTCCTCGTCGCTCATGGTGCAGAAATACCTTTCAAGCTTTTCGCGCGAGCAGGTGCAAACATAGTTTACCGGGTACTCGTCAAGCACCTCAACCTCAAAGCCCTCAAGCGCGGTTTTGCAGATATCAAGAATGCTCATGCCCTTCGCGAGCATGGTAGTAACAGGCTCAAGCTTTGACACGTTCTTTTCAAGCTGCTCAATTGTGTCCTCGCCCGCTCCGGGAAGAAGCTGAATCAGCAGGCCGCCGGCAAGCAGCACCTCGCCGCTCTCCTTATCAATCAGCACGCCCAGCGCGCATACTGTGGGAATCTGTTCGCTAACGGCAAAATAATTAGTTATATCCTCGGCAATTTCGCCGCTCACAAGCTCGGTCTGACCGATATACGGGTCGCCTGAGCCATAGTCGCGCATAACGCTCAGCGTGCCGTTTTTGCCCACAGCCTTGCCGACGTTGATCTTTCCGTTTGCGTAATACTCGGTGGGGCAATCGCTGTCGCCTACATATCCGCGCACGTTGCCCTTGCTGTCCGAAACAGCGACAACCGCGCCCAGCTCGCCGTCACCCATTACGCGAAGGTTTATTATTGCGTCCTTCTGCTTGAGCATTGCGCCCATAATAGAGGTGGCGCACAGCAGCCTGCCAAGCGCCGCTGTGGCGCTGCGGCTTAGGTGATGAACCTTTTTTGCGGTAAACACAATGTCGGACGCGTCAATAGCCGACGCCATCACCGCGCCGTCGCTTGTAATGCAGCGTATAATTTTATCCATATCAATCATTCCTTAATGTTTCTTTCTCGCGACATATATCGCCCTCTGCTCGTCCTCACGCGGCGGCTCAAAGCTTAAATCGCCGCAGACGGCAATTATCTCAAAGCCCGCCTTTTCGAGCATTACACGCAATTCTGAGTCGGAATAGGCGCGTTCCGAAAAGTCCTCGCTTTGGCGGTAGTACACGCCGTTTTCCTCCTCAAAAAAGTCGAGGGATATATCCACGATATTGTTTTCGCGCGGGAAATTCTGCCAGACGCAGAAAACCCGCTCGCTCTCGGTCACAAACACATTGTCGGCAAGAACCTCGCGGTGCTTGTAAACCGTGTTGACGTCAAAAATGAACAGCCCGCCCGCGTTCATGTACCTTGAAACGCCGTCAAAGGTCTTTTGCACGTCATTTTCGTCGATCAGGTGGTTGATGCTGTCGAGCGTGCAAACGCAGGTGTCGGTTTTTTCAGGCAGCTCAAGCTCCTGCATATCCATGTTGACAAAGAGGATATGAAAGCCCTCGCGCAGGCTCTTTTGCATTGCCTCGCTCAGCATTTCAACGCTGCCGTCGGCTCCGAACACGTCGACTCCGCTCTTTTTCAGCTCGAGCGTCAGGCTGCCCGTGCCGCAGGCAAGGTCAAGCGTTCTGCCCATATTATGCCCTAAGCGCTCGGCTGTCTGAAGAATATAGCGGCAGCGCTCGGGATAGCGCGCGTCCTCCATCAGCTCGTCATAATACTCCGCAAAAGAATTATAGCTTCCCATTTTTCTCGGCGATCTTATCAAGAGCCAGCGTGTAGCCGTAGGTGTCGTTGTCAAAAAGCGCGCGCTTTACGCGGCTTATGGTAGCGGTTGAAGCGCCTGTTTCCTTTACGATTTCGGTGTACACCTTTTTTTCGGTCAGCATTTTGGCAACAACAAGGCGCTGCGACATCGCCTTCAGCTCGGAGCTTGTACACAGATCCTCAAAAAAGC
>OMYD01000055.1 GCA_900315195.1 uncultured Eubacteriales bacterium
ATACCATTTTGCTGTTTTTCTTTTTAGGGGCAGGCTCGGGAATGTAGGAAGCCTTCTGATAATACTGCTCTCCAGCCTCTTTTTGAGCACGCTGACGCCCCTTTTCAAATTCATATCCGATGTTTTCGGCATTGTCAATTTGCAGATGCCGCACTTCGTCATCAATTAAAAGCCTAGCGCCGCAATACTCACAAAACGCGATTTTACGCTCCCCATCAATATGAAGCTGCGCTCCGCAGCTTTTGCAGGTAACGTCTACCAATTTCATTTTTTACCTCAACATTTTGCGCAATTACTTAGGTATGAAAGGAAGCTCATACGGGTCGTAATGCACTTCATTTCCTATCTTATAAACGTTTTCAAACTCTGCGAGATACGACTGTATAGCAGTTGCGTCTGAAATACTGAGATTATACTTGGACGTAACTCTTGCGCGTCTTGTTATTTCTCCTTTGGGATCCTCCTGAAGCTGAGCTACAACGCGCTGAACAGTTGTAACATCCTTAATTGTAATTACACCATCACCGTTTGCGTCACCGCGGATATATACATAATCGGCAGCAGCGCAAACCGGTATTGCACCAACAATAATTCCGGCTGCCAGTAATACTGAGCAAATTATCTTGATAACAGTTTTCATATAATCCTCCTTACGGTTAAATAAGTTATTCTTAATACTATTATATTTTAAAACGGCGAAAAAAGCAATATATAAATAGTTAATTTTAATAAAACAGGCAGGAAGAAAAAGCCGACTTCCTGCCTAAATAATAAATAATTAATCTTTATCAGCGCTTTCCCTAAGCTTTTTGCGCTTAATAACCTTAAGGCGGCTGAACTCTTCCCTGTCTTTTTCATCCAGAGCGTCGGTAATAAACTTAACCGTCTCCTCAAAGCGCGGAATCATAATGTTTTTCAAGGCGTTTGCGCGCTTTTGCGTTTTCTTAATCGAATCGGCCAGGCGGTAAACGCTGTTTTCAATCTCCGCCAGCTCAACAGTGAGATTCTTAACCTTGGTAAAGAGAATAAACGTTTTATCAACAGCGGAATTGGTTGTGCGCGTGCCGTAGTGCAGATAATTGCAGTTTTCGCTCTCCTCAATTGTCAGAATGGGAATCTCAACACCCATTACGCTGCGCGAATCAAGGTGCAGGCCGTCCTCAATCGGAACCGCTTTTGAAATATCTTCGCAGAATCCGTTTGAAATATTTGCTGTCTGGAGCGCGAAGTAAGCCTCCTCATACGCGCCGTCAATCTGTTCCTGAATGGCGTTGGCGTGGTCGATAAGCGTCATCATCTCGCGTATCAGGATGTTGCGCTTGCGGTCGAGAAGCTCATAGCCGTTTTTAGCCAGAGCGAGCGACTTTTTAGCGTTCATCAGATTGCCCTTGGTGGGCACTGCCTGTACAGCCATAGCTACACCCTCTTAACCTTTATAGTAAATGTCGAGAATCGCGTCGTCAACACGGTCAAGCTCGGCTCTTGGCAGCGTTGAAAGCAGCTCCCAGCCCAGGTCAAGGCTCTGCTCAATGCTTCTGTTTTCGGTAAAGCCCTGATTTACAAAGCGCGACTCAAACAGCTTGCCGAACTCGATATATTTTTTGTCAATCGGCGAAAGCTCTTCCTCGCCGATAACCGACGCGAGCGCTCTTGCGTCAATAACTTTCGCGTATGAGGCAAAAAGCTGGTTTGCAAGCGACTGGTGGTCGCCGCGTGTGAAGCCCTCGCCGATACCGTCCTTCATAAGACGCGACAGCGACGGCAATACGCTTACGGGCGGATATAAGCCCTGTCCGTGAAGCGTGCGGTCGAGAACAATCTGACCCTCGGTGATGTAGCCTGTAAGGTCGGGAATCGGATGGGTGATGTCGTCGTTTGGCATGGTGAGAATCGGAATCTGAGTTACCGAACCCTGACTGCCCTTAATCATGCCCGCTCTTTCGTAAAGTGAGGCGAGGTCAGAGTACAGATAACCGGGGTAGCCCTTTCTTCCGGGAATCTCACCCTTTGACGAGGAAAACTCACGAAGCGCCTCGGCGTAGGAAGTCATATCCGTCATAATAACGAGGATGTGCATATCCAGCTCAAAAGCAAGGTACTCGGCGATTGTCAGGGCGCATCTCGGTGTGAGTGTACGCTCGATAATCGGGTCGTTACTGAGGTTTAAAAGCATTACAACACGAGAGAGAACGCCGCTCTCCTCAAAGCTCTTGCGGAAATACTCGGCAACATCCTTCTGAACGCCCATAGCGGCGAAAACTACGCCGAAGTTGTTGCTGTCCGCACCGCTGATTTTAGCCTGGCGGACAATCTGAACCGCAAGGTCATTGTGCGTCATACCTGAACCGGAGAAGATGGGTAGCTTCTGCCCGCGTATAAGCGTCATAAGCGTGTCGATTGTTGAAATACCCGTGTTGATGTAGTTTTTTGGGTACACGCGTGATACGGGGTTTATCGGAGTGCCGTTAATATTAGCCTTTTTAACAGGAAAAATATCTCCCAGCCCGTCGATAGGTCTGCCCGCACCGTCGAGAACTCTGCCGATAATTTCGGGTGAAAGCGGCATTTCCATGGGGTGACCGGTAAGGCGGGTGCGCGTGTTTTTAAGGCTGATTCGTCTGGTGCCCTCAAACACCTGAACGACGATTCTCTCGCCCTCAATCTGAACAACGCGTCCCTGTCTGGTTGTGCCGTTTTCAAGCTTAATATCTACAATTTCTTCATTGGAAACGCCCTTGACGCCGTCCATTACAATAAGCGATCCGTTTATTTCCTTTACGCCTACATAATCAATAATCAAAGCGTTCCCTCCTTACTGCAATAAAGTGCCGAGCTTTTCGTCGATTTCGGCGTTATATTCGTCGAACATCTCAAGGCGGCTGTTCGGAATGTCGTATTTCATCTTGGTCAGCTTGTCAAAAAGTCCAAGCTCAAGTATTTTGGAAATTGGTATTCCCTGAGCTACGATTTCCTTTGCTTTCTCGTGAAGGTGAAGAATAACCTTCATCATCTGCTTTTGCTTTTCTAGCGGAACATAGGTATCCTCAGCGTGAAAAGCGTTCTGCTGCAAAAAGCCTACGCGAATCGCCCTTGCGGTTTCAATTACAAGCTTCTGGTCGTCGGGCAAAACGTCCGAACCGATAAGCTTTACAATTTCCATAAGCGAGCTTTCTTCCTGCAAAAGTGCGCTTATGCTGTTTCTGTATTCAATAAAGTCCTCTCCCAGGTTTTCTCTGAACCATGGATCCAGGTCATTAAAATACTCGCTATAGCTGTTAATCCAGTTGATTGCGGGATAGTGTCTGGCGTACGCGAGAGCCTTATCAAGCGCCCAGAATACGCGGGTGAATCGTTTGGTGTTCTGGGTAACAGGCTCCGAGAAGTCAGATCCCTGAGGTGAAACCGCGCCGATAAGTGTGACGCTTCCCTCTCCTCCGCTCAGTACGTCAGCGCGTCCGCCGCGCTCGTAAAATTCCGCCAGACGCGATGGCAGATACGCGGGGAAGCCCTCCTCAGCGGGCATTTCCTCAAGTCTGCCCGAAATCTCACGCAGAGCCTCAGCCCAGCGCGAGGTTGAGTCAGCCATCATAGCTACATGGTATCCCATGTCGCGATAGTACTCAGCGAGTGTAATGCCGGTGTAGATCGACGCCTCACGCGCCGCTACGGGCATGTTTGAGGTGTTGGCGATAAGCACGGTTCTGTCGGTCATGGGACGGTTCGACTTGGGGTCGATAAGCTCCGAGAACTCATCAAGGACCTGGCTCATCTCGTTGCCGCGCTCACCGCAGCCGACATAGATGATAATATCGGCGTCGCACCACTTGGCAAGCTGGTGCTGGTTCATTGTTTTGCCCGTGCCGAAGCCTCCGGGGATAGCTGCCGTGCCGCCCTTGGCAATCGGGAAAAGCGTATCCATAACGCGTTGTCCGGTGATGAGCGGAATTGACGGAGTAAGTCGGTTTTTAACGGGTCTTGCGGTTCTGATAGGCCACTGCTGACATAAAGTCAGCTCGTGCCTTTCGCCGAGGTCGTCCTCGATAACGGCGACGGTGTCGTGAATTTTATAATCGCCGTCGGGCTTTACCTCTTTTACAACGCCCGAAAGCTCGGGGTGTACCATAAGGCGGTGCTCGATAATAGGCGTTTCGGGAAGTGTGGCGTAAATCTGACCGCCCTCAAGCCTGTCGCCGACCTTGATTTTCATAGTAACGTTCCAAAGCCTGTCGGTATCAAGCGGCGAAACGGTTGCGCCCCTGCTTATAAAAGAGCCGGATTGCTCCTCAATAGCTTTCAGGGGACGCTCGATTCCGTCGAAGATGTTATCAAGAATACCGGGGCCGAGCAAAACGTTCATCGGAGCGCCCGTGCCCGTAACGGGATCGCCGGGTTTAAGACCTGTTGTTTCCTCATAAACCTGAATCGTGGTGAGTTTATCTGTAATTCCGATAATCTCGCCTACCAAATTCTGTTCTCCGACATGCACCATCTCCATCATCTCAAAGCTGTCGGTGTCTTTTACGGTTACAACAGGACCGTTTATCCCGTAAATTACATTATTATTCATATTCATTCACTCTTTCGGTTGCATTAAAGTACGGAAAGCGCTGCGTTTTCAACAAACCATTCACGCTGCGCCTCAAGCTTGGTGTCGAGGGTTTCATCAGCTATGATTCCCTTGCTTTCGCAATATCCTCTTAAGCCGCCGATTTTAATTGTTTTGTCCGCCTTAACCTCTGTTTTTCCGCTAAAGAACGCTTTAAGCTCATCGGCAGCTTTAAGGTCACGCTCGTTCAGATACAGAACACAGTCGCATCCCTCAAAGACCTCAGCCACAGCCTTTGCGCTGTTTTTGAGCTTTTCGGAGTATTCAGCGGTTTTAGTGTAGTCGGAGAGCTTTTCCGCCGCAAGTTTAAAGATTTCCTCGGTCATCGCGGCGCGCTCAACAAAGAGCTTTCTCTGCCCTTCCTGAGCTTTTGACGCTATAAGCGCGGTCTGGCGGTTGCGGGTTTGTGTCAGCTTTTCCTTTTTAAGGCGTTCGCTGTCAAGCTTTGCTTTGGCCTCAGCCTCTTTAAGGCGCTCTGTTTTAAGCTGCTTTACCTCGCCTGCCAGCGCCCTTTTCTGGGCATTGGCGTATCTTTTAATAGCCTTTAAAAAATTATCGGTTTTATTTTCTGGCATAAGTTTACCTCTCAGCTTCTACAGCTTAACGCCGATTGCTTCCTGAACATATTTAGTGATGCTGTCTTTTGTTCTGCCGTTGCCGTGACGGTCTGGAATCTCGACAATCAGCGGCATTTTGCGGTTGAGCTTAAGGTCGTAAACAATGTCGGGACAAAGCGACACAAGCTTTTCAGTCATAAGAATAACCGCTATATCGTCGCGCTCCATCGCCTGCATCAACTCGCGCATTACCTCTTCTTCCTCGTGGACAACAACCCCGGGAACACCTGCAAAGCGCATCCCAATTTTGGTATCAACGTTATCACTGATTAAATAGAATTTCATTTTAAATCACTTAGCCAATCTTGGAAAGAATCATAATAGAAATAAGCATACCGTAAAGAGCGATACCTTCACCCAGGGCAACGAAAATAATAGCTTTACCAAACGCCTTGGGATCCTCGCTTGTAGCACCGATAGCCGCGGGAGCCGCGTTTCCTACGGCGATACCGCCGCCGATACATGAAAAACCTGTTGCTGCCGCAGCGCCTATGTAAGCCATTCCGTCAGCGCCCGAAGAAGCCGCCGCAGCGTCGCCTGTAGCCGCGCTTACGGCAAACGGGCAGATAAGACATACCGCGAATACAAAAGCAAATGAAGCGAGCTGCATGAGAATTGTTCTTTTTCTGCTTTTTCCGTGTGACACAGCCTTAACGGCAATAAGTACGGAAAGAATGAGAAATGTTACGGGTAAAGCCATAAATAAAAAATCGAAAACAGACATAAATAAAACCTCCAAAGATTATTCCAAATTTATTTTAACGGGTTCAAACGGTTTGCCCTCACCCGAATAAAAGCGGCTGAACATCTCGTAATATTCAAGCCTTAATACCTGAATCGCGACAAGAAGCGCCTCAAGCACCATTACAAGAGCGTTGCCTATTACAACAACAACCCAGTAGCCCGCGCCTCCTACGGTTTCGGCTAAAACGAACACAACAAGCATCATGCCCGCGTGTACCAGCACAAACGCGCCCACACGCAAAAAGCTCATTGTATTTGTAACATAGCCGAGAAGGACCTCAATTGACTCAAAAAGATTTTCCACAATGTAGCCGCCCCAGCTTTCGGGCTGCCAGTGCTCTTCCCCATTTACCAAGTCTCCAAGCGGCTCGGCAAAGAAAATAAGCAAAAACGGCAGTACAATAAGTCCCAGAATATACGGCAGCGTCATGACGTGTATGCCCAGGAAAATCTCGGCTGTAAGTCCGAACACCAGCGAACCGTAGAAAACAAATCCCGCTACTCCGCTTGTACCGAACAGCGCCCTTCCGACATTTTTCTGCCGAAGCGACGTGTAAACGTTTAAGAACATCGCCACAATCAACAGAAATACACCTAAGCCTATCGCGCCCAAAATAATTGTGTTGATGTTCTGTGAAGCCATTACTTCAATCGGCTTTTCCTCAAAGCCAAACAGCTTAAACATCGGGTCGAGCACATGCTCAAAGCCGAATACACTTCCGAACACCGTTCCGAAAACCATTGAGGATATTCCGCACGGGAACAGGATTTTGCCGATCGGCATTTTTTTAAGCTTCCACATCAGCATACCTGCAATCGCAAGAAAAAAGCCCTGCCCCAAATCGGCGAACATTATACCGAAGATTATTGTATACGTTATCGCGACAAACAGCGTCGGGTCAATCTCGTTGTATTTGGGCACTCCGTACATGCCAGTATAGAACTCAAACGGCATTGCCAGAAAGCAGTTTTTAAGCTTGACGGGCGGGTTTTTGTCAAGCTCCCCCTTAGCGTCGGAAAAGTCAAGCTCAACGCTCCTGATTTTTTTCAGTCTGCTCTTTAGCTGCTTTTCGTTTTCAGCAGGCACCCAGCCCACAATAATAAAGCTGTTGTTGTGCTGCAGCGCCTTACTTCGGATACCGGCGTATAGGTAAAGCTCCTCAAGCTTTGACAAATAGCGAGTGATCTGTTCATAATTATCGTCAATATATTTGTCAAGCCCGGCCTGAGCGTCTTTAAGCTGTTGTTTTAGCAACGGAATTTCTTTTTCATAACCCTCAATTTTCTTGCCGGGAGTTTCGTCGTCGCCTACCAAATCGGTCGGCTCAAAATACAATCCGTCAAAGATTTTGTCAATCTCCTCAAGCTCCTCCTTAGGGGCGAAATAAACACCCCAGCTATGGGTTTTGTCCTTGGTACATACCGCAAAGTCAACATACTCGTTGTCCTTATACGCTTCAAGCTTCATTATGCTGTCGTTAGGCAGTCTGCCGAAGCGCGCCTTCATGTACCTCATACCGATTACCTTTTCAATCTCAACATCCAGCCCCGAAAAGTGACGGCACACACTGAGGTTTTTCTCAGCTTCGTCAAGCTTTGCGCGGCATACCTCACGCTTGTCGATAAGGGCGTCGATGTCCGCCGTTACTGTTGTGGAAAAGCTATCAAGCTCCTCAAACGAAGGGCTGAAATCGCTTACATCCCTAAGCGGAAAGCTGCGCTTTGTCTGATTCAGAACGGATTTAAGATTGGTCAGAGGTTCGGCGTAGTTGTTTTTTGTTTGCAAGTGCGTAAAGTCCCTGACGTCGGGGTAAAAATTTATTACCTCGTCGGGATGGAACACACCTGATTCACCAAGTACCGTGATTACCTCATCGATGTGGTTCATTAAACCGATGACGTTCACGGCCTGCATTGATGACACTGCCAAAGTCTGCTCACCTCTTTATTACAGTCAGTGAATAATTAATGACTGAATTGTTTTTTGGTCATGCTGATAACGGATACCCTCAATTAAACCGATTACGTTCATCAGCTCGGTTTCCGAAAGAAGCATAAACGATATCATCACAACCGATGGATTGTTGGAAAAATGAATGTTCTTTTTTGCCAGCCTGTACTGCACGCGCGGTGTGATGTCGCTAGCGTGAGTATAGCCTATTTTACCGATTAATCTGCCGCAGCCCGTGCTCTGCATAATCCCGAAAACTTCGGCGGAGGACTGAGCCTCGCACATTTTTTCAATCAGCTTGGGAGAAAGAGAGCTGAACTCGGACAGCATATTCGATTTGATTACCTCGGGCGGAAGATTATAGTATTTTTTCAAGCGCAGAATCCTTGAAAAAATGGTGTAATCGTTGATTGTGTGGAAAAGCGAAAGAAGCTCGCGCTGCTCCTGCCCTTTGGTCTTTTTTTTAATAAGCTCATGCATATGCCTCATTACGTGGGCGTAAAGCTTGTTTTCAATATCCGACACAGCAAGCCTGCCCTTTTCGTCCGGCCAGAAGTCCTTTAGAATCGCGTAATATGAGGTGTTTTTAAGCGCCTCAAGAAATTCATCGTAGTTGCGGGCGTTGGCAAGCTTGTTAACGTCAATCTCGGTATGCTTTGACAAAAAAGCGGGAAACTGAAAAATAAACTTGTCGGTTGAATTGGCATTAAGCAAAATCATAAAGCGAACAATCTGCTCAACCTCGGTTTTCTCAACCACATAGCGCGAAAAACCCGCACTAAGGCTTGAATCGTAACGGCAAAGCGAATCGAACTCGTCAAAAAGATATTGTCTTAAAAGCAGCTCAAGCCAGCCTCTGTGCACGTCACGCTCGTTGACGTCGGATAATACCGATGCGTAATGGGTGTGCGACTTTAAATAAACCATTACCTCGGCTACGCTTTGACACGCAATAAGGTTTGAGTAGTCACGGTCAGTCAGAAACTTTCCGTACTTAGCCCGCGCCTTTGCCAAAACGGCGTAAGATGTTGCGGACATACAGCCACCTCCTAAGTCAGCTTACAACACGGCTGACGATTTCGTCTACCCATCTGTCGCGGTTCTGATCGTAGTCGGCTCTCAGTTTAATAAGCGCCGATTCCTGCTTTGCGGATATTTCCTTTATTTTGCGTTCGTTGCGTTTTTCAAGATAAGCGTCGTTTTTTTCAACTTCTTCCTGAGCCTGATCCATATATTTCTTGTAAATAGCGGCGGCTTCCTCCTCGATTCTGCGCTTTTTTTCCTCGGCGGCCTTTTTGTTGGCCTCGTCGAGCGCTTTTGCTTGGCTGTCAGCCTCCACAATTCTTTTAATCATGTCCTGCATAGCTTCACCTCCGATTAACTTACTTATATATAAACCTAGATTACTAAATCGCTTTCCTTAATTTTTCCGTTGAAGAAAGAGATAATCTTGATACAGGGCTTTCTGAGCAGAAGCCCGAGCACAAGCGCGGGAATTATAAAGAGCATAAGCGCACCCAGATTCTTCAGATAATTTTCCGCGTCAACTCCCGCAACGGTTTCGCGCAGGGCGTTTATACCGTATTTAAACGGCAGGAACGTCGCAATTATCTTGAACGGAGCCGGCAGAACCTCTATCGGGAACGTGCCGCCCGATCCCGCGTCCTGCATAATAAGGATAATTACAGCGAGCGCCTTGCCTATTACGCTGAACGTGATTTTAAGTGAGTAAATTATAAGAGAATAAACAAAGCCCGAAATCAGCACAGCAAGAGGGCCGTATTTTTTGTAATTCTCACGTTTTTGGGCGGCTTGCTCATAAGCCTTTTTAACCCTTAGAAAAACCGTGTGCTCATCGGCAGGCGTTTTTATTTCTAAAGAAGAATTATCTTTAGCAGCTTTTGCAGCAGCGCTCTCGGTTTTTGGCTTTTTGGGGTTATTTTTTGGCTTTTTGCTGCTTTTTTGCTCATAGATAACCTCCTTACGCAATTCACTTCATAATATTATAGCACTTTGTTTTCGCGGTATCAAGTCTGTTGAAAAAATAAAAAAGAAAAAAGCGCCGATTCAAAAAACGAATCAGCGCCGATGAATATTTTTAAACAGGAACGTGCATATAATCCGCACCCGGTTCAATACCCTTTTTATAATTTACGTCGGTGTCATTGTTATCATAGTCAACAGCGAAATGGTTGTATTTTGGATAGTGCATATCCCACTCGGGGTCATAAACCAAACCCTCAATCTCAGCCCAGCCGTGGCCGCCGCTGTTGCAGGCGTAGCAATTCTCACAGCCAATAGCCTTTCCCATAAACGCGAAAGCCGCTCCGTAGCTGAAGCAATCGCCCTTGCCGTAGACGAAAATATCCTCGGCGTAAATAATCGGCCAGTCAAGCTCTTTGTAAGGCGGGTCGTGGCGAACACCCTCAAGATAGGCTGTCTTTATGTAATCAAAGGCCGCTTTAAGCTTTTCCTGCTTAGTCATGCTGCTTTTTGTACATTTTGCAACGGCCTTCAAAGCCTTGTTGAGCATTAAGTCAGAATTACTTTCCGCAAGGCTAGCCTTTCCGTTGATTACGTTCCAGTCCGAGCCGTTATAGTTTATTCCGTCGCAGTAGCCATAATCGATTACACCGTCGGCTCCCGCATAATAAAAGCCCTCTTCCTCACTGCCGATAACAGCGTTCTTTTGCATTTCACCGTTAATATAATAGTATGTTTTGCCGTTCTCGGTGACAAAGCCGTCCTGAATCTTCTCAGTGAGAGTGATTGTCATTCCGTCTGTAACCTTAGTATTCAAATCGGGTTCAACATTGTATTTTTCCGTATTATATCCTGCTCTTTTCACAGCCTGATCCACGGTGCCGCCCGACATTGCGATAGATTTTTTATTATCGCCGCACTTAACCGTCACTTTAAGTAAGCGGATTGAGGCAGCGTCGGTAGCCTTAGCAGTTCCCTCGGTTTCCGAGGACGAACCTGAACCGCCGAAAAGCGAACAAGCCGACGACATAAGAAGTACAGCCGAAAGAGTGAGAACTATACCAAAAGCGCGAAATATCGTATTTATTCGCATTTTACCTTCCTCCCATATATGTTTTCGAAAAGACATCAATTCGGGATTATTATACCATATATGACATTAAATGACAATGGAAAACCGAAAAGTTTTGAGAATATTAAAAAAATGCTTTAAAAGGAAATTAAAATCAGGACTTGAAAAAAATAAAAATATGGAGTATAATACCATAGTAAGCTTTGCTAATGTGGCGCAGCCGGTAGCGCAACTGATTCGTAATCAGTAGGTCAGGGGTTCGAGTCCCCTCATTAGCTCCAACGCAGAAACCGCATGAGAAAGTCAAAAATTGACTTTTTCTGTGCGGTTTTTGTTTTACTATAAAAACGTAAAAATACAGCCAAATTCAGCCAAATACACTAAGAATACTATGCAAATACTAAGCAAAATCCAAGAGATTATTAGTCAGATGTTTGTCAAATGTTAGCCTATACCCTGTGAGATTCAGGACTTACGTTTTTTTATACTTGCTTATTTTTCTTTGCAAACTCAATTTCGGATTTGCTATTATTTTCAGAAGGGTGTGGTACCCTATTGTTAGGAACAGTTGCTGATTCATTATCAGTAACCGCAGCAATCAAAGTCTGCGGGACTGTTCCTTTTTCGTAACCGCACAACAACCACCCCTCTATCAAAACTGAAAAATTCGTGAGATAATAGATGGGAAAAACAGTCCCAAAAAGTGCAATGGACAGAATTGCACTTTTTGAGAAAAGAAAGCGAGTGGTTACATGAACGGGATTATGGAAATAAGGCGGCAGGTCAGGTTAAGCCAATGGAGCGCGATGGTGCGTGAACGCGAGGAGGCAGGTCGGTATTGCCGCCAAGACGTATTACTACCGGTTGCGCAGGCTTAGAGAAGCTGCGGTTGAACAAGTGCGATCCGAAGCAACTCAGCCTGAGCTTGTACAATTCACGCCACCGGCAGAATACGCTGTCGGACAAGCGCAAAGCATCGTCATCAAGACCATTGATACAACCATCGAAATTCCGGTGAACACGCAGCCGGATGTTGTAGCCGCCGCAGTATCATTTTTGAGGCAGTCATGATCGATTTGTCGAATATCAAAAACTACTACATCGCCTGCGGTTACACTGATCTGCGCCGCGGAATTGATGGGCTGGCGCAAATCGTCATG
>OMYD01000068.1 GCA_900315195.1 uncultured Eubacteriales bacterium
CGGCAGGGCGTACGGCCATAACAAGCAGGCTCAGCCGTGGCTTGATGACGTTAAGGCGCTGGAACAGCTTGCCGATAAGTTTAATAAGCTTGTTACAGCGGCAAAGCAGAATGAGGCGGAGTACGGCAGCAGGAAAAGCGGGGAGAGGTTTGCGAAAAGCAACAGTTCACAGAACACTTTTTCTAACAAGGCAATTGACGAATATTTAAATCGCCAAGACCGCGACTATCTCTCAGCTGTTGAACGCGGCGACATGGAAGCCGCGCAGAGAATGGTTGACGAGGTTGCAGAACGGACTTTCGCTAACAGCAAAATTCGTGATGAAGACATCCGATATTCAAAAAACGACGGGTTTTATTTTGATGAGGACGAGGAGTTCGAGCAGGCTTTGTGGGATGACGCGTATGACGCGAAGTTTGATGAGCTGGTAAAGGGAGAGTCGGATGAAGTCAACCCGGACGATTTATTTGGCAGAACGTATAAAGAAATCGCGAAAGACGAGCTGAAGGAGAAGGACAGCCGCAAAATTGACGTTGAAAAGCTGCTTGAGAGCGATTCGCCCGACATGGTTGTGTACAGGCTGTATTCAAGTATGAGCAACATGGCGGAGCGGTCGCTGCAAGGCTACGGCGGGATCAGACTTGCCGACGGTGAGTTTGAGAAGATTGCCAAGCGCGTTATGCGAAATTATGATATTCACGCTAAGAATTTTCCGGAGGCTCAAAGCGAGATTGCCGCAAAGGTTAAAGAATTTTTTTCAAATGTTTCGGGCAAAAAAGGAGAATTCAGCACCTTTATAAATACGCTTGCGGGTGAATGCAAGAAATTTCTTAAATACAGCGGAAATTACGGCAAAGTTGACAATCAGCTTGCGAAAAGCATTACGGACGCTCTGCGCGGCGATACGATATTGATTACTCCGTATATGGAAAGCGAGGTGTTAGGCGACTACGACGGAAGTTTAAAGGCGCTGAGAAAACAGTTTAAAGGATATGTGAATTTCGCTCTTGAAAAGGACAGCGGCAAATACAAGCACCCCGTTTACATGGAAGATGTAATCGACACTATACAGCATATTACCGGAAGTCAGGAGATGTACGGAGGAAGCTCCTTATTTGAGAACGGCGAACGTCCCGACAGCCTTGACGGTGTAAACTGGCTTGCCAACGTGATCGAAAACCATGTGCGCCCGAAATTTATGAATCCGTATTTAAACGGCGAATACGGGGAGAATTACGATACCGCCGCAATGGACATGGCGTTTGATATAATCGCCGAAACGATGAGGGCAAAGGCTGAAAAAGCCGCAGAGCAAAAGAGCATTGACAGAAAAGTACTGAAAGAGCTGAAAGAAAACAGTCAGAAGGCGCTTGCAGAGCGCAAGGCTGTTTATGACGCGAAGCTTGAGAAGTATAACAAGCAGTTTAACCGAATGAAAGAGAGGATGCAGCGGTCGGAAAACAAGCGGGCACTTGTTGAGGAGGACTATGAAACGCTTAAAGCTTTCGTCAGATCCGACACTAAAAACTACAGGCGGCAGTATGAACAGCGCGTTAAGTCACAGAACAACATTGAAGCGGTGAAAAGGCAGATGTCAAAGCTGCGGACAATGATTATGAATCCGACGAATGAGAAATTCATTCCGCCGGAAATTTTGAAAAACAAGCAGTTTCTTGATTCGGTTGAAGCGCTCGGCGGAGCGATCACCGCCGGCAGCCGCTCGGTTGCCGCGCAGAAAATGCAGGATATGCTTAGCTATGTTCGCAAGGAGCTGCGCCCCGAAAGCGAAAGGTCTGGCGGCGACTTTAACGAAGCATTTGACGAAGAATTCATGGCAAGCCTGCAGAATGTTGCTGACTGGCTTAACACCACCTCCGAGGTTGACAGCGAGGGCAATACAAAGAAGCTTAACAGAAACAACTTCAGCAACAACGAGATAGCCGAGCTGAGACAGCTTGTGGACGAAATAGTCGGAAGAATTGAAGATTCGAGAAAGCTGCTGCTGAGAAAAGACGGCATGACCGCGCGTGAAGCGAGCGATAAGGTTATAGCTCAGACCAGAGAGATAAACGGAAGAAGGGCGAGAAAAATCTTTGCGGGATTTTCGCAGGAAATGATGAACCCACTCAGAGCCGTAAATCTGATGGCAAATTACAATAAGGATTCGGAGCTGTATAAGCTGTTTTACGCGCTGAACGAAGGTCAGAGAAAGCAGTGGTTCTGGGAGATGGGAGCCGAAAAGCCGTTTGCCGAGCTTATGGAAAAGCACGATAACGAGTTTAAAAAGGCATGTACCGAAATAGACAGCTACGATTACTTTGTCGACGGCAAGGAATATCATATTAAAATGACGAGAATGCAGGCTTTGCAAGTCCTTATGACATGGAAGCGCGAGAGCCGCAGCAATATGAACCATATGAAGCGCGGCGGAATTGTTGTAGCGGATCCGATGAAGGTTGCAAAGGGCAAGGGCGCCGCCTGGGCAAACGCGAGGAATGTTCCCGTCAGCTCAGACCTTATCGAGCAGATAGTTAAAGGCATGAACGATTTTGAAAAAGAATACATGCGGACAGCGGAAAACTACTTTAACAAGGTCGCGAAAGACGCTATTAACGAAACGTTTCTTGTTACAAGGCACAGAGAAGTTGCCAAAAGCGAATATTATATTCCCGTAAGAGTTGACAGCGACTTTTCAAAGGCAGAGATTCAGTCGCTCAAGTTTGACTTTACCGTTGAAGGAGCGGGCAGCTATAAACACATTGTTCCTCACGCGCCTCAGCCGATTATGATTGAAAGCCTTAACAGCGTTATTGACAGACATATATCGCAGACCGGCAAGCTATACGGCCTTGATATTCCGCTTGTGAACTTTAAGCGAATGTTTAAGGGGACAACTAACTTTTCGTCAGAGGGCAGCGCGTGGAATAAGGCTGACAGTGTTAAAAAGGCGCTTAACGAAACATTCGGAAGTCAGAGCGTTAAGTATATTGAGGACACCATAAGCGCGCTTGAGGCGGGAAGAACGCGGGAAAAGAGCCGCGCGTCGGCGGTTGCGGATTTCCTTTATTCCAAGCGCATTCAGACCGCGCTTGGGGGCAACTTTGGCGTTTTTATTAAACAGGCGGCAAGTTATCCGACAGCGGGGCTTTATCTGAGCGCTAAGGATCTGAGCGTAGGGCTGGGGAAATTTTTTATCGGCAAAAAATCAGACGGCAAGTTATCAAAGAATTTTTACCAAAAAACCGTTGAAGAAATAGACAGATATACCGCGCAGCATTACCGGAGGCGAAAAGGCATGAGTATTCAGGAAGTCGCCGACACGCTGAACGGCTCTAAGCTTGCGAGAAGAGCGCCGACGGCTGCCAATCCTGCAAAGTGGATTCAGGCGATGGACTGCGCGACAACGGCGGCGTTATGGGAAGCAACCAAAAGCCATGTGAACAGCGAGTATAAGAAAAACGGCGGCGAAATAGGCAGTGAGAAATATTGGAAGGAAGTAGCAAGCCTTTACGATACGATCATAGAGGACACGCAGCCGATGTATGACGAACTGCACCGCTCTGACTTCCAGAAGAAAAGCAACAGCTTAAAAAGATTCGTATTTCCGTTTAAAACACAGCCGATGCAGAATATGGGCATACTGGCTGACGCGGCGAGCGAGTTTGTTACAAAACACGATAAAGAGAGTGCGGTGAAGCTTGCCAAGGCGGTTTCGTCGCAGGTTTCGTCGAACATTGTTTTCAGCCTTATGACGCTGATGGCGGCTATGCTGAGACACAGAGCTGACAGATACCGCGACGAGGACGATAAGATCACATTTGAGTCTGCAGCGCCGCATATTATGTGGGATATGTTTTCAAACGGCATTAACGCTGTGGCGCCTATCGGCGGCGACTGGGTGATTCCCGCTATTAACGACATAAGCGATTCTGTTGAAAAACAAGAATTAAGCGCGAATAATTTAACCAAGGCAACAGAGATCTCACTTGTAAACGACTGGTTTACGAAATTCACAAAGGCAGCAAATGTACTGAACGACCAGCTCAACGGAACAAATAAAGCTAAAGCGGATCCGTGGGGAGTGTTTTGGAAGGTTCTTGATGTGCCCGGAAGCTTTTCGGAAATCTTTGGTATTCCATATTCAAATCTGAGCTTGCTGTTTAAAGGCGCATACAACAACGTTAAGGAAAAAATAAGCGATTTTCCTGTAAATAACTACGGCGAGCTGAAAACTGACAATATTTCCAATCATATTCTCAAAGCGTATGAGAGCGGAAACACCGAGAGGGCTGAGATGCTGCGCGGTATGTGGGTAGACCAGTACATGAGTCAAGGTAAGACCGAGGATAAGGCTAAAGACGCGGTTAAGAATAAGCTTGTTGTCGGCGTTATGAATACGGAGATTGCTCAGAACGCGGCTCAGGCGAAGTATGACGGGGATCTAAAGGAATACAAGACGCTGTGTGATGAGCTGAAGAAAAAGGTCGGCGACAATGAAATTGCTGAAACTGCTGTTAAAAAGCTGGTGAATAAACTCAAAAAAGGCGATAGCACCGATGAAGATGATGACAGCGGCACCGGATCAAACAGCAGCGGCGGCAGCGGTCAGGAGAAGTCGGAATACAGCTACAAGGATACGTTTAACGCCCTGGCGAACGGCGACAGCGAGAGCTATGATATTGCCAAAGCCGAGCTTGCGCGCGTGATGGTTGCCAACGGAAAGGCCGAGAACACGGCTGAGGCCGAAGCGGAGATCGATAAGAAGATAAAGTCCTTTAGCTACACCAAACCGCTTTTTAACGATTATTACAGCGTCAGCGGTGAAAGGTACAAGGCGGCAAAGGAAAAGCTTGAGCGCATTTACGGTAAGGAGCTGAAGAAAAAGTATGATGAGTATGTTAAGAAATACATAGATAAAAAATAAGGGGAGCGGCGTGAGCCGCTCCTTTTCACTGACACCTTTTTGATATAAAAATTGATAGAATAAAATAAAGGAAGGTGATAAAATGAGCAACGTGCTGAATTTCATAGTCACGGATAACAGACTGATTTTAAAAGACGGGTTTATCCCGGTGAACACCGAAAGAAACTACTCGCAGATCCGCGTGAAGTTTTCGGAAGGTGAGTGGGACAACTGCGCGTTGATTTCAGCAGGTTTTTTTGTCAGCGCCAACGACATTAAGACGGTTGAGGTTGCGTATTCATCAACGAGAATTTATACATTTAACATTCCTGTTGGGCTGCTGAGCAGCGGAATAACTCAGTTCTTTTTCGGCGTTGTGGGAAGTTACACAGACTCAAACAACGTTACTCACACAATTTCGACTAATATATTGCCTGTAAGCGCTGCCAGAGGAGTTTGGCTCGGCGAGCCGGTAGAGCTGTCGGCGTATGAGAAACTGATGGCGGCGCTCAACGACGCCGTGATGTACGGCGTTTCGGTTTACCTTGCCGCTCATCCGGAGCTGTCAACAACCGTGCAGGATAACTCGCTTTCCAAAGATAAGCTTGTTCTGGGCACGCTGGGATTTGTTACACCTGAGATGTTCGGAGCTGTCGGCGACGGCGTAACGGATGACAGCACGGCGATACAAAACGCTTTTAACTATTTAAAAACTCATAATTTAACGCTGAAGCTTAACGGCAACTATAAAATCAACAATCAAATCTCCGTTACGAACTTACACGACCGCGTTATTGATTTCGGTTCTTCTGAAATTACTATTCGCAGCAGCGAATATCCGGACATTTTTAAAGTAATCGAATTTAAAAATTGTCAGCACTTGACGCTTTTAAACGGCAACTTTTACAGCCCCCGCAACCAATATGCTGTCGCACAGGGAACACATACACGTTACGGAAACCCGAGTGACACGGAAGATACGGCCGGAAACGGCAAGTGCAGCAATGTTCATTGCTTTACATTCTACGGCTGCGATTATATTACTTTATCAAATATATCGTTTGACGGATTTCGATTCGATATCGCCACTAATATTATTAATAGCGTTAAAGAAGATGATGGAGTAACTCTAAAAATCAACCGTGATTTCACAATTGAAAATATTAAATCAGTAAACACTTCAACTTCAATTGATTTGCTGTATCTTGAGCGGGCGCAGATTAAAGGCTGCAGTATTAAGATGGCGGAGCGCCTGGGCTTAGGCGACCACGGAATTTATGTTGCTCATGACTGCCACGATATACATATTTCAAAGCTTTATTATGAATCGGACGGATATTGCGGAAGCGCAATTCAGTTTTGGAACAACATAGAAAATGAAAACTATGTTGAAGATATTAACGCCGGTGATTATGTTGACGGAACGGTATCTGATTCTGTTTTTTACTGCCCTATGATTTATACCGGACGTTACTCACGCTGCGAGTTCGATAATATTACGTTTAATAATGTTAAATATGAATGGGAAACCGGCGAAGCCAAGGTGATTGCGCTTGACAGACACGCCAAATTAGTTGTGTCAGATTCACGTTTTAATGATGGCGAAAAGCTGTTGAGCATGCAAAAGTATAACTCGGTTACAACCAACGGATCTTTTACAAATGTTAGGTTTGAAAACTGTCAAATCAATAACTTTACTAACTCAGTTTTAAACTTCAGTGCGAACTCGATGACCTCGGAAGTTGCCGAGTGCACTGACAATACCGTTGAATGCTTCAACTGCGAGTTTAACGACTTGCAAAAATGTGCTGCAACAAACAGCCATGCAAACTCTTTTATGAAATTCTATAATTGCAAGTTTTCACTGTTAGACGCCGGTGCAAACAGCACGAACTACTTATCAAGAGTTGTTTACACGAATTCAAAGAACGAATTTCACAACTGCCATGCTGATTATATCGGCAGCTTAACAACAAATTCTTATGTTATTTACAATGGCAGTAATTCGGAAACCTATCGTGAAGGCGTTAATCCGGCTACTGCTCCGACGTTGTTTACATTCTGTTATTTCACAGGCTTCGGAGGCGGCATGGCTAATAATCAAAGCTATACTGCTGTTGCGACATACATTAACGGTAATCTGGAGGGAACGGCGTGAATGTAAAAGCAAAACAGATCAAATATAACATAAGCCGTATGAGCCCGCCTGAGCTTAGCTCGGTAATTCACACCGAGGATAGCGGCACAAGAAAAATTGAGCTGCACCTTTTTAATCAGAACACCCCGATCGATATAAGCGGAAGCTCGGCTACCGCAAGATTTGTGTCGGAAAATCGGGAGCTGGTAAATGACAACGTTGCTTGCAACGTTACAGACGACAATGTGGTTTTAATTCCGCTGGACGTTTTAAGCGACCGTACAGGCCAAATGTACATTGAGGTTAAGATTGTCAGCGGCGATAAAGTGCTTACGCTGCCGTACCCGCTGACGGTGTATGTGCGCGGAACTATTTTGGAAATGGCACATATCTTGCCTGAATCCGGCGGGACGATTCCGGAGCTGCTTGAGCGGGTTGAGGAGGAGCTGGCACGCGTTCAAGATATGGGTGACGGCAAAACACCCGGTGAAGTCGGCGCCGGTGTAAACGTTTCTTCAGCATCGGTAAATCAAAACGGCACAATCACATTTACATTGTCTGATGGCTCGACTGTTACTACAACAGGTGAGAGTGTTATAGGACCACAAGGACAGGCGGGAACTGACGGCATAAGTCCAACAGCAACCGTTACACAGACAGCAACAGGAGCTACTGTCAGCATAACCGACAAGAACGGAACAACAACGGCTAATATCAGCAATGGTGTCAACGGCTCCGACTACATCTTAACCGCTCAGGACAAGTCCGACATAGCAAATATCGTATTAGGCTTACTGCCGACAACTCAGGGGGTGCAATATGGCAACCAGAGTAATTGATGATGCAAAATTGCAGGCTATTGCTGTAGCTGTTCAGGGCAAGGACAACGGCGGCGTTATGACGGTTGACGAAATGCCGACAAGAATAGCGGCGATACCCTCACAGGATAAATGCAACTTCATTAGGTGCCAACTCTATGAGAAATTGTGCCCGATTAACAACGATTGAAATTCCTAAAACAATACAAATAAACGGATGTTGTTTTTTCGGATGTTACTGGCTGCCAAGAATATTTCTTCAAAGCGTAACAGCATTAACCGGACAACAGATATTTTGGGGTTGCTCGGAATTAACAACCGTTATTATGGGCAAACGGGCAACATTAGGCAACGCGAATTCGTTTACCAATAATAACGCAATTATCTATGTACAGCCTGATGACTTGTCATGGTATGAAACCGAAACAAACTGGTCTACCTTGTACGCTAATAACCGCATTAAATCCGTTGCCGAGCTG
>OMYD01000056.1 GCA_900315195.1 uncultured Eubacteriales bacterium
GGTGCCGTCTTCATTAGCGGTCATCTTGTTGTCTTCGTTTGTGCCGTCCCAAGCTGTTCCGAAGATGTCAGCGGGGGTACCTGCTACGATGAAGGTGTCGGCAGGAGCGGGCTCTTCCTCTGTTTTAAATGTAGAGGTAGCAACCAGCTTGCCGTCAGCGAGTTCAACCTTGTCAAACGCTTTGTCATCAAGAGCAGCGGTTGTTTTGTCTGTGAACTGATAGCCTTCGTCAGCAGTAAATGTTACTGTAAGAGTGTACTCGGTGTTGTAAGCCGCAGTTTCATCAGCGGGAGACCAAACAGCTTCGGAAGAGTAATTTCCGCCAACTGCGCCTGCAACTACGGGCAGAGCCTCAGTAGCTTTTACTTCGCCGTCCATTGTAGCCGCAACGCTGTCAATGTCAACAACAACGGGCTCGTCGGGAAGGTTAAGTCTTTCTCTAACGAGGTCGAAGTCGGGATACTTTGTGATCTTTTCTTCTTCAACGCCTGTAGCCTCGTCGATCTCTTTTGTGGTGATAGAGGTGTATCTGTAGCAATCCTTGAGGGTGCCGTCAGCCTTTAAGTCGTCAGCGCCGTCAACGTGTACATACTGAACGCCCTCGTCGTGCTTTGCGCCGTACTTCTCAACGTACAGATTGTAAACATCCTGAGCGGAAGCGCCGAACTTCTCAATAACGGGCTTGATCTTTGCCCATGTGAATGAGGGTTCGTTTACGGAGTTGGGGAGATATGTCTGGAGAGCGTTAGCCATTTCCAGAGCGTCGGGAGAGTTGCCAGCCTTTTCGCCGTCGATATAAGCGCAGAGGGTAGATACCTTTCTAACAGACTGGCCTGCGGCGTCGTTGGTGCCGAGGTAGTCGATCTTCTGAGAGTTAGCGGTATTCTCACGTGTAGCAACAGGAGTCTGAATGTGATATGTAGTACCAAGGCAATTGGTATTGAAGTACATATCGCAGGTCTGGTAACCGTCGGTGTTCGGCTGAAGCAGGTCTGCCTGGCCGGCGTTTGCCTTTGTTGAGAACAGAACGCCGTAGTCAGCGCCTTCCTCTAACTCGCCCTTGCCGGACTCGGTGATGTCGAAGTAGTAAAGGCTGTCGCCTTTAGCGTCCTTGTACATCGAGGTCGAAGGAGCCTCCCAAGAGCTTTCCTTTACTTCGCCTTTGTTTCCGTAATAAGCATAGTAGTTACAGAAAACGTTGCAGGTATGCTTTTTAGCGTTGTATTTTACGCTTGCGTTGTCGCCCCAAGCACTTGAGGGGAACTGGAAAAATACAAGCTGATGTCCCGCGGCCTGTCTCTCGGCAGCAGTCATAACGCCCGTAGAATCGGCGTCAACCTGCGCAGCGGAAGCAGCTACCATGCTAAAGCACGAAGTTGCCATCAAGCCTGAAAGTACCAGACTAATGGCCTTTGATGATTTTCTCATCATTAAATTCCTCCTTTGTTATAGTAACTCATATTTTGAGTGATTACATTATATCTCAAAATAATATTTTTTACAATAGTTTTTTAGAAATTTTGTAATGAATTTTTAAGCTTTGTTTTATTTGGCAAGCCGTTTTGCGGTGCAAATGGGGTGAACGACCTGATATGCTGCGGTTTGACGGCTTATATTACCGTTTTTATTTCGGTATCAGCCCTTTTATACCGCGATAAACACTTGACAAAGAGGGCAATAGATAGTAAAATTTATAGGATAAACCGATAACAAGTGAGGGAATAATATGGAAAACCAGAAAAAAACCATGGACAAAATAGTAGCCCTGTGTAAAGGCAGAGGCTTTGTTTACCCCGGCTCCGAAATTTACGGCGGCCTTGCCAACACCTGGGACTTCGGTCCTTTGGGCATGGCTCTTAAAAACAACATAAAGCAGGCATGGCTTAAAAAGTTTGTACAGGAAAACAAGTACAACGTCGGCCTTGACTCCGCTATTCTTATGAACCCCCAGACCTGGATAGCCTCCGGTCACCTGGGCGGCTTCTCGGACCCGCTTATGGACTGCAAGGAATGCAAAACGCGCCACCGCGCCGATAACCTCATCGAGGACTTTGACGGCACAAACGTAGCCGGCTGGTCAAACGAGCAGATGATGGACTACATCAAGGAAAAAAGCATCCCCTGCCCCAACTGCGGAAAGCATAACTTCACCGACATCCGTCAGTTCAACCTGATGTTCAAGACCTTCCAGGGCGTTACCGAGGGCACCAAAAACGAGCTTTACCTCCGCCCCGAAACCGCTCAGGGCATTTTTGTAAACTTTGCAAACATCCAGCGCACAACCCGCAAAAAGGTCCCGTTCGGCGTTGCCCAGATAGGTAAATCCTTCCGCAACGAGATCACACCCGGCAACTTTATTTTCCGCGTGCGCGAGTTTGAGCAGATGGAGCTTGAGTTCTTCTGCAAGCCCGGCACAGATTTGGAGTGGTTCGACTACTGGCGCAGCTTCTGCCGCGACTTCCTGTACTCGCTCAACATAAAGCCCGAAAACCTCAGACTGCGCGACCACGAGCAGGAGGAGCTGAGCTTCTACTCAAAGGCTACGACCGACTTTGAGTACCTGTTCCCCTTCGGCTGGGGCGAGCTTTGGGGCATTGCTGACAGAACCGACTACGACCTCACCCAGCACATCAACACAAGCGGCAAGGCGCTTGACTACTTTGACCAGACAACAAACGAGCGCTATGTTCCCTATGTTATCGAGCCGTCGCTCGGCGTAGAGAGATTGTTCCTCGCAATCGTTGTTGAGGCTTACGACGAGGAGCAGATCGACGAAAAGGACACCCGCGTCGTTATGCGCCTGCACCCGGCGCTTGCTCCCTTCAAGGCAGCGGTGCTTCCGCTCAGCAAAAAGCTCAGTGAGAAGGCAGGCGAGGTCGCCGATATGCTGTCCAAGGACTTTATGACAGACTTTGACGAAACAGGCTCAATCGGAAAGCGCTACCGCCGTCAGGACGAGATCGGTACTCCCTTCTGCGTAACCTACGACTTCGATTCGATCGAGGACGGCTGCGTTACAGTGCGCGACCGCGACACAATGCAGCAGGAGCGCGTTAAGATCGACGAGCTCAACGCGTATATAGCCGAAAAAATCAAGTTTTAATTGACATATAAAAATTCAGGCTCAGCCCCAAAGCGGGACTGAGCCTTTTTATGTATTCATCATTATTTATACTAATATCCAATAAAACCCTTTAACATCTGTTGCGTTAAATTCCGCATAACTGCGTTGTCGTCCTCGGAATCCGTCAGGATTCCTGCGTCCTCCGCCTTGTTCTGCTGAATTTTCCAAGTCGTCCCTGCACTTCATAACGCAGTCGTAGCCCTCCTGAATGGTGAGATCGATATTCTCCATTGAGAAAATAGCCGTTTTGCTGTTTTTGATTTCAACGACGTAGTCGGCGAGCTTTTTGGATTCGCGCGTGCTGTTTACCGAATACAGGTCGAGCGCGCGCCAAACAACCTTCAGCATACCCTCAAGCCCTGTTTCGGGCACATAATCCATAACGTCAAAGGCAATCGCAAGTACCTTGCCCACACCCATGTCGCGCATGATTTTTGTCGGGAGGTTATCCTTGGAACCGCCGTCAATAAAATTATACTGCTTGTAGCTGCATGTGGTGTAAATCGCCGGGAAGGTCATGCTCGCGCGCACCGCAAGCTCAAGCGGAGCTCCTGTTATGTAGTGAATATGATCTGTTTTGAGCCCCTCGTCGAGCGTTGTAAAAATGCACTCATCAGTGGTGTAGGTGTCATTTGTGCAGATAGACAGATTTATAGGCAGATCTTCAAAGCCCTTAATGCCCTTAGCGTCCATCGACTCCTTAATAATATCGGAAATTATTTCTCCGTCTTTAAGGCCGTCCTTCTGGTTCTTTTTGCTGAACTTAAGCGACGCGAGCTCCTTTACGATAGGCACCGGCCTGAAATCGGCAAGGGTCGTCCAGTATTTTTCGGCGAACGCCTGCATTTCGTCGGCGCTGTAGCCCATTGCCGTAAGAGCCGCCATAGCCGAGCCCGAGCTTGTTCCCGCTACATATTGCGGACGGATTCCGAGCTCATAAAGAGCGCGTACAGCGCCGATATGCGCTATACCCTGCAAGCCGCCGCCCGAAAATACAAGCCCCAGCTCATTTTTGCGTTTTTCCCTGTCAATCACTTTCATTCCCCTTTTCGGTTTCCAAATAGTCCATTTCCGTTATTTATCCTAAATCAAATCGAGGTTTTTGTCAAGCCGCCAAACGCGCGGCTTTTTTAGGTTATCACTTTCCAGCGGCATGTCGAAGAATAATCAACTACATCCTTTTGGAAGCCGTCGTCGTCATAAAGCGCCGCTTTATCAGTGTTTGTTTCAAAGCGCTGAGTCTCACCCGACGAAACATCCATCCTGCGGAAGTCCTTTGTAACAATATATAAATATCCGCTGTAGTAAGAAATTTTGATTTCCGTGTCGTTTTTCGGCAGCTTTATGTTGTATTCAAAAACCTTTCTGTTTTCCAAATCGAGCTTGTTTACCAAAACCCTGCCTGTTTTATCGGAAGCCAAAAAGTACATCATGTTGTTTTCGCCGTCAATGGCAAACGCGTACGCGTCACGTGAGCAGAGAAGCTCCTGGTTCGAGCCGTCGAGATCCACGCAATACGGAAGATAATCATCGCCTGAATTAAAGAGATAATAAAGCTTGCCATTATACACAGTCAATGCGCATGCGCAGCTGTACGGCTCTGACTTACTGATATAATACTGCTTTGCGGTGGCAGTCACAAGCTTTGTCTTTTCGCTTCCGTCCGCCTTGATTTTATAAATACCTATGCGTGTTTCGTCGAGCTTCACCTTATCGTCCATGACCGTGTAGCCGTTGTCGACATAATAAACCCAGCCGTCGCTGACAACAAGATCGCTTGCGCGCACGTTTTCGTCGCCGACAAACTCAATAGTATCGCCGCTTTTGCTTATTCTGAAAATACGGTAATTAAGCCCGTACCGCTCTTTTTCCTTGCTTTTGTACGAGTTTACGCGGTTGTAAATGTAATCGCCGTCGGCGATAAAGTTGCCGTAAGCGTACTCATAGCCCACATTGCCGTCAACTTTCAAAACGCTGTTTTTAAGCTGTTCCTCGCTTACCCACTGCTCAACCTTGCAGGCGGTGTCTTTGCCTGTAACGGTAAATTTGCAGAGCTGCTCCGATATCTCATGCTTTCCGTAGAAGGTGTCGCCGTCCTGAGCGCAGCTCGGAAGCAAAGTCACCTTTTTCAGTTCATCATCAATAAGGGTTCCGTCGGGAACCTTATCCTCGGTGCCGATGCCTTCGATGTTGATATCGCGGTAATACTTTCCGTATGACGTGTCAAAGCACGCCTTGCCCTGAGAGGTCACAATGCCTTTTTTACTCTGCGCACCCAAGCCGAACCAGTGGAAGAAGAAGGCGCAGAACACCAGAGCGCCGATGACAACAACGGCAGCGGGCGCTATGATCATCACCTTTTTGGGGAAGCCCTTTTTCTTTGGCGCGGACGCGCTATCGTGAAAAGGCTTTTTGTCTGTTTTATCCGCCTCGGTCAAAACGGAAGCTCCGCACTTTCGGCACACGCCGTTTTCATCAAGAGGCGAGCCGCATTTTCCGCAAAATTTTGCCATAGTCTCTCCTTTCACCTTTCGGTTATTGTCATAAATCAGATTTTGTCGCTGCCCGTGCTTTCCCAGCAAACCGTGCGGCCTCCGTCGCCGACCACCTTCTCGAAGCCGTAATCGTCATACTCGACCACTCGGTTGTCGGTGTACTTGATCCTCTGCAGCTCGCCCGACGAAACGTTGAAGCGCTTATACTTGCCGTTCATAACAGTTCCGTCGCAGTCAAAATACAGGTATCCGTCGTCATATGTCATTGAGTAGAACAAGGTGGCGACCTGAACGTTTTCGCAGACTTCAACCTCCTTGGTGCCGAGGTCAAGCTTGCAGAGCGTTTTCACATCCATGGAAACGTTATAATAATCGGTGGCTATGTAATAAATGACGTCGTTCTTTTCGTCAATCGTGTACTTGCCCGCCTTTTCACGGGTAAGGATCTCGGCGCCGGAGCCGTCAAGGCTCATGCGCGCAAGACGTGACTCGCCGCTCGTTAAATCGAGGAAGTAAAGCTTGCTGCCGCTTATCGTCAAAGCCGCGGCGTTGCCGTAGTTTCTGTCCTTATAGCTTCCCTTTTCGCCCTCAAAATCGCCCGAAAGCTTTGTTTTGCCGCTTCCGTCGGTCTTGATTTTGTAAATGCCTACGCGGCTTGTATCATAATCGGGTCTGCCGCTCTCGTAGGTATAGCCGTTGTCGACATAATAGATCCATCCGTCGCTCTCTACAAACTCATAGGCGCGCACGCTTTCGTCGCCGACAAATTCAATGGCATCTCCGCTTTTGCTTATTCTGAAAAGGCGGTAGTTAAGGTCGTAGTGGCTTGCCTTGAAGTCGGGAGAGCCTGCGACATAGCCGTAAATATAATCTCCGTCCGCAAAGAAGCCGCCGATATCATACGCGTACCTTTTGCCGCCGTCTGATCCTAAAACGCTGTTTTTAAGCTGTTCCTCGCTTACCCACGGCTCAATTTCGCCTGAGTTTTTACCATTAACGGTCATCTTGACAAGGTCACGGTTACTTCCGTTCCTGCCGTAGAAGGTATCGCTGTCCTTGGCGACTGACGTTGAGTACAGCTTAAGCGCCTCATCGCCGGAGGTTATCGTCATGTCATCAATATTAGCCGGCTCCTCGCTTACCTCGCTTATGTTAAGTCCGCTGTAAACATTGCCGTAAGAGGTTTTTACAAACGACTGCTGCTGTGAGGTGGCAATACCGCCGCCGGACTTGCCCAGGCCGAACCAGTGGAAGAAGAACGCGCAGAACACCAGTACGCCGATCACAGCGACCGCGGCAGCCGCTATTATTATCGGCTTTTTCGGAATGCCCTTTTTCGCGGGCGCGGGAGCTTCAATAGGCTGAACTCCCGGCGCGGCTTCATAAGCAGGCTGAGCGTAAACCTCATCAGCTGCAGTTGTCTTTTCGGTTTTGATCACTATTTGAGCGTCGCATTTCGGGCAGGCGCCGCTTTCATCAAGAGGCGAGCCGCATTTTCCGCAGAATTTAGCCATATTTGTATCTCCCTTCGGTTATTTATAGAATCTGTAAACATTACAGTATGACTCGGTTTCAACAAAATAGTCGTACCAGTTGTAAAACTCCTCAAACTGCCTGTCCTTCTGAATCATCTCGTAGTGCTTGAGGTCTGTGTTCTTAGTAATTTTATTGATTACATAGTCGCTGTCGGCAAGGCGCGAGATGTAAACCGTAACCTCGCTCAGTCCTCTGAGCTTTTCGTCGGATGTCATTTTGTCAATGCTGTCGCTTTCCTTGCGGTCGACGTCGCCGTTGGTCATGAAGCTCTCGGCAAGCTTTCCGACCTTTCCGTTTGTGATAACTCCCCTGCTCTGCGCAAACTCGTCAAGCTCGTTATACAGGGTTTTGGACATCTCGGTCGTCTTTGCAATCATTACGCTGTCGTAGTTCATGAACTTGTCTATGCACTTGTTCCACTCCATCATCGCCGTGCCGACAAATACGCAGTTGTCGGTTTCTGTATCGTAAAGATTGGTCTCGCCGTAAATATAAAACGGCTTAACCGGCACAAACGCCAAGGCGCTTGCCGCGACAATGCACGCGGGAACAGCAAGCACCGACTTTTTGCTCTTTCTGCCGACGCGTGAAAATCTTACCACCTTGATAAAGCCGAAGCTGAATATCAGCGAAACAAACGGCAGGCACGCCATTACATAGCGGTCGCTGTTGAAGGGCGAAACAAGCGAAATAAAGAAGAAATATACAATGCCCGGAACGATGATAAACCACGCTTTTCGGGGCAGCTTTTTCTTTTTGATAAAGCGCATGCAGATGTAGGACGCAATCAAAAAGCCCGTGCACAAGCCAAGCAGCCAACCCTGCCCAAGGAACATATCCTTGGCGAGCAGCTTTACATAGCAGAGCAGCTTGTAGCCCAGATATGTAACTATGGTGATTGTATCGATGTCCATTTTAAGCGAGCCGAAGCCGCGGTTGCCGCCCAGTACGTTTGTTATGATGTACGGGTAAACAGCCAGCGCTATTCCGGCGCCCGCAAAAGCCACAGCCACATAAACAATAAGGCTCTTGATATAGCGGTCTTTGATTTTATAGATAAGCATAATAAGACCGATCAGACCCGCGCAGAGGATGAAATAGTACTGCGTAAGCACACCTGCCACAACCGTTACGAGCAGGAGCGCGCAGTCGGGAATTTTGATTTCGTTCTTTCTGTCATACATGCGCAGAGTGACGTACAGGAACGCAAGCACCCAGAAGGTGAGCGAAGCGTACATGCGCAGGTAAATTGTAGTTGTTATGCAGGCTATGCTAAGCGCGTAGCCCCCGACGCCTATCAGCGCGTAAAGGTTATTGCCCGTGACTCGTTTCCCTATTTTATAAAGCAGAATAAGCGAGCCGGTCATCATAACCACGTTTATAGCGAACGCAAGCCAGCGGCTGAAAACGTCAGGGAAGAACGAGCACACGGTATGCACCAGCGCGTAATAGAGCGGAGGATGCGACGCGTCGATAACCTGATTGTCGTATACGTTTTTGTAGTCGAAGCGGTGTTCGCCCGCGGTAAGATATTCGTTGAAGTCATCGGGCAAGTTCCATTCGCCGTCAACGCCCAGCTGCTTTGATGAGTTCGCCAGGTTATAGGTCAGAAGCTCATCCTCGTGATATCCCTGCTTGACCGCCATAAAGATAAAGCTGACTGACAGGCTGACTATAATAATCACCGCCAGCACCACGCGTGAAACCTTATTGCTAATTTTCATACTTTCATTCCTTTTTTATTATTACAGCGCGACGTCGCCGCGGTACTCAGCCCAACGGTATTCAGGGCTTTTTTCCTCAATTCTTTTTTCAAGCCCTGTCTCAGCATCCGGGGCAATTTTGGAATAAGACCGTTTCAGCAGACATTGAACGCTGTTGTTATCATTTTTTATGTATATGCGCGTAAGGCGCTTGTTTTCAAAGTCTCGGAAGCAGTCGTCAACATACAGATATCCGCCCGAAACCGTCATTCTGTTGGTGTTTGCCCGAAGCTTTATGTTCATGGGCTGACTTGCCTTTGTATTCAAGTCGAGCCGATACAGGCTGTGCTCCGCGGATGAGGCGGCGCCATAGGTACCGCTACGCAGAAATACGGTATTTTCCCGTATATCAATTGCGTAGTTATCGGCGGAAATATCCGACACTCTTTCATTTTGAGTGCCGTCGGTATTCATGCGCCACAAAAACGACTTGCCGTTTTCCAAAAACAGGTAATAAAGCTTTCCGCCGCAGAGTGAGAGCCCGCCGGCGTTTCCGATCCGCTCTCCTTCAAAGTCCCCCTTATAACCTGAAAAGCTGCCGCTAAGCAGAACCTTTCCCGAGCCGTCCGTGCGCATTTTATAAAGGCCCACGCGGCGTTCGCTGTAGCTGTACTCGTTTTTTTCAACGCTGTAAGTATAGCCGTTGTCGGCGTAGTAAATCCATCCTTCGCTTATCAAAAAGCACGTTGCGCGCACATTCTCGCCTCCGACAAGCTCAATTATTCCGCTGTCTTTGTTTATCTTCACAAGGCGGTAATTGAGCGCCTTGTGTTTCTCTCGATAGGTGTCGTGAGCGGCAACGCGGGCATAAACATAATCGCCGTCAACCGTAAAATTCTCAAGATCCTTCGCGTATGCGGGTTCTCCCTCATACGAATAGCCCAGAACGCTGTTTTTCATTGTTTCGGCGCTTGCCCAGACCTCATCATAGGCGGAAGTTGCCCCTGTAAGAGTAACCTTGCGCAAATCGTCGCCGCCGTTTACAAAGCCGTAGAAAACGTCGCCGTCTGATGCCATATCGCTTTGAAGGCTTATACTTTTGCCGCCTGAAGTACGGATTAACGCCTGCTCCTCGGGGCATGGCGCGCCGTGAATCAAATTCAGATTCAGACCGCCGGTTATTTTTCCGTAGGACGACCTCACAAACGCCTGAGGCTGTGCCTGAAAATAAACGTTCTCACTGTCATCGGGCTCATCGTAAGGCTCGTCGGGCAGAGCGCGGCTGTTATCAGCAGCAGCGGAAGCCGCCGCGCCTTTGCCGGCCGGCCCCTTTACCGCTTTTCCGAGTCCGAACCAATTAAAAGAAAACGCGGCAAAAACACCCCCGCTCAGAACGCAGAGCGCGAGCATAACTGCCGTGATAATTAGTAATTTATCCTCATTTTTCTTTTCCGCGGCAGTGTCCCCTATGTCCGCAGCCACCGTTTTATGTCTAGGATATACAACGTTAGCGGGTTCCTCGTTAGTTAAAGGATCCTGCTCAGCGGAGCCGCATTTCGGGCAGACTCCGCTCTCGTTTAACTGTGAACCGCAGACACCACAGAATTTCACCATGTTAATTCTCCTGCGGAATTATGAAAGCTTGTGTCCGCATTCAATGCAAAAAAGAATTTCAGGATCGGTTGTCGTAAATCCGCAGGACGGACATGTCTTGCCGACAGGCGCGTTTGCCACGGACGCGTTTACATCCGCTGTGGGCAGGCGCGAGCCGCAGCTGTTACAGAAAACAGCCTCGGTGTCTGTGACCTTAAATCCGCATTCCGTGCAGAATCTTACGCTGTCGCTTATCGGAGCTTGATTATAAACCGGCGCCGGAGCAGCGTCAGCCTCAACAGGAGCGCCGCATTCGGTGCAGAACACGCACTCGTCATCAAGGACAGCTCCGCACTTTGAGCAAATCTTATTTGCGGGCTGCACGGGCGCTTTATCATCGGAGTTATATTCTTTTGTAGGAGGCGCAACAAAAACAGGCTCCTCAACAGCGGGTTCCTCAACTGCGGGCTCCTCAACTGCCGGTTCAGCAGTAACCGGCTCAGAAGCAATCGGCTGCTCAGCCACTACCCTGAAGCCGCAGAAGTTGCAGAAGATTGATTTAAAATAAATCTCGGCGCCGCAGTTCGGGCAGAGCATAAGCTCCTTCTCCAAAAGCTCCTTGTTTCTGCGCTCAATTCTCTCCTGCTCCTCAGCCTTGCGCACAGCCTCCTTGTGATCCTCAATAGCTTTCTCGCTGGCCTTAACTGCGCTTATCAGCTCGGGAAATTCGGCGTTATCGTCGTCCTTATGGGCGGCATAGTAACGCTCGCCGATTTTGGCGTAGCAGTCCTTGATTTTTGTTTCTTCGCTTTTTAACAGGTTTTCGTCATAAAGCGCCATAATATACACTCCTTTTTCGACAAAATTATATATTTTTACTTATTCATTATATAATACAGCGGTTTTTCTGTCAATGCTTTTTCAAAAAGAATCGGCTCAAAACCGCAAGGTGTTCTGAGCCGAAGCATTAATAATTATTATCATTCAATTGTGTAGAGGTATCTTCCCTTATCGTTTATCTGATCAATAGCGCGGTAGGTGTGCGAATTTCTGTCAAACGATATTTTATCGGTCTGGACGGTGCCGTTGTTGAAGATAATGACTTCAACATAATCGGGAACCTCAACCGAATAGGCGTTGTGTCCGTCAATATCGGCGATTTGTGTCATCGCTGTACCGGGCCATGAAAACGGGAAATTGCCGCTTCCGTAATAATACACGTTGATTGTGCCGTCCCAGTCAAGGGTGTTTACAAAGGTCGCAATAAGCTTGTCGCCGGGTTCGGGCTCGGGTTCTTCAGGAACATAGCCCGCCTTTATTCTCGCAAGAGCGGTAACGTCGGTGATAGAAAGCTTATCATCCAGATTGATGTTGGCTATTTCGTACTGAAGCGCGTCAAGGTCAATAAACTCAGCTAAGTAGCGCTGTACCTCGGTGATATCGTTGATGTCAAAAACACCGCTGCGGTCAACGTCATAGCGAACCTTTGAGCCGTTGTAGTCGGCGTACATCTGATTTGAAAGCCACGCGGCGCGGCTTATCATCCAATCGCGCGCATAGTTGAACATATCAGTATAGTTGGAGTCATAGCGCGTTGTTGAGGACGCTTCGGTATACACGCCCTTGAAGAAATCAAAGCTTGCCTTCTTCATTGAGCTGTGCGATGCGATCCAACTGCTTGTGCACAGCAGCCAGCCGCTCTTGTAATTCATTTCGGCGCTGTCCTTGATATAGCCGAAATACTTATCGGCGGAGTAAAGCTCATCCGAAACATACGGGTTGTCGGTTTTGCCGCTGAAATGATTGATTGCGGGCATAAAGTCCTCAAACCAAACCTGAGCCGCAACCGCCTGAACTTCCTTGTTGCGCGCAAGGTTGTTAATGATGTTATACGACATGGTCTCGCTGCTGCTCTTGCCCTTATAGCGGCACCACCAGCCCGTGTACTTCTCGTAGTCGCTTACGCCCATGCTGCTCAGCTCGCGGCTTACGCCCACCGCGTTGCCCAGCGAGTTGTCATAATCCCAGACGGGCGAGCCGAAGAACTTATAGCTGCCGTTTTCGTCGGGCTTATATGTAAGGAAGGTGCTTGAAACGCCCGAATCCCAGTTTTTGCCAAGCTCGTTAATAAGATAGAGCTTTGCGGCGGAATCGAGGTCAATCAAATCCGCTATTGAGGTTGAGCTGTTGCGGATTGCCGTGCGGCAGGTTGAAAGTAGCTTGTTGAACTTTTCGGCAACATACGCCTTAACCTCATCGTAGCCGGACTGTCCTGCGTCAATTTCAGGGGACTTGATTGTGATTTTAATGCCGCCGTCGCAGGTTACATAGTAATCACCGTCGCCCGCGCTTGCGTCAACCTCGGCGATAAACGAGAAGTCGTCCTTGATTGTGCCGTCCTCGTTGAGATAGTCGGTTTCGGACACATCGGTTACAAGGCTGCCCGCCTCAACCTTCTCGGTCATCTGATAAGAGCCCCAGTAGAAGCCGTTTACATAGAAGTCAACATAGCGCGAATCAGACGCGTAGGGCATTCCCACAGCGTCGGAAAGGTCGTACAGGAAACGGTTGCGCGAGAGCGAATCGTCCTGATAGTTGGGCAGGATCGAATATTTCTTATTCTTTGCCATGCCGGCTACGGACACCTTTTTATCGTAGGTGATGTTATAGCCCTTTTTCGGCTTTGCCCACGAGGTATTGCCGCGGCCCTTGATTTTCTTGATGGTTGTGTTGTCAATTTTGCCGTCAGCTCCGACAACAGCGCCCGTAGCGGTCGCCTTGTTTTCCTTGTCGGCGTTGAGGTATGACATAAGGTCGGTTCCGTTGCCGTCGGCGTCGGGATTATTGACATAAACCGCGGCCTCGGCATTTGATTTCATATACTTTAAGGTATATGTTTTTCCGCTTGCCGAAACGCTGTAGCTTTGAGAAGCGCTGTACGGCACGGTTTGGGTTTCGCCCGCCCCGATGGTAACTCCGTTAAGCGTTACCGCGGACGAAAAGCCGTTGTAAACGTCAACCTGCTCGGTATCCGCCGAAGCGGGAAGGAAAAAATATTTCTCGCTTGAGTTTGACTCGCTCATTCTTTCATCATGCACGCTCTGCCAAGCCTGCCAGGCCTCGGTGTCGTTTGAGCCTGAAACCGCGTGAGCGTACAGCGCCGCCTGAGAGGCAAACGCCGAGGGCTTGACCGAAGCTTCGGGCTCGGTCTCGGCAGCGCTTACCGCCGACGCCGACACGCAGCCGAACGCCATTATTGCCGAAAGAAAAACAGCCGCCGCTTTTTTCATTAGTATCTCCTGCCTTTCATTAGTTTTTTATTGTTCTAATTTCATTTTATCACATAGCTTTCACATAAGCAAGAACAATTCACCAAATTTTAATTATTTTTAATATTCCTCTTTATTTTTCCGAAAATCTTTGATAT
>OMYD01000057.1 GCA_900315195.1 uncultured Eubacteriales bacterium
TTAAAATAGTTCTCCGCCTGATTGACGTAAGATGTGTCGGCGTCCTCCGAGTATCCCCCGGCCGCCGCGACGGCGTCGATCACTCTGGAATTCTCGCGAAGTTCATAGACTCCTTCGCAGTTCACTGCGCCGCATACGAAGACACAGATCATTTTTTCGCCATCAGCGCTTTCCTGATGAGATTGCTGCGCCTGCGAGGGATCACTCTGAGGTGCCCCTCCGGTCTGCGCCGCCGCAGGATCTGTCTCCCCGACTGTACCCGTCAATGAATAACCGCTGCTTTGTCTATGTCGCTTCATTCGGCGCGTTTTCCGACAGCTCTTTTAGGACGCCGCAGATCCTTAAAAACCGCTTCGGCAGGTTAGCCTACATTGTAGAAAGCCTTAAAGAGCTGCCCTCAATCAAGTCCCACCGAATGAAAGTTTATGACGAAAGCGGCGAGATTTGCCGCGGTAAATATATCTTCGGGGCTGTAAGCAACTCAACTACCATAGGCGGAATGCTTCATTACAGCCGCAACGACATAAGCCTTTCGGACGGCAAGCACGAGGTTCTGCTTGTTAAAAAGCCCTCAAGCCCGGGAATGCTCAGGCGTACCGCGCGCGCCCTGATAACGGGCAACTACTCGGGCGACGGAATCGAGATGTTCCATGCCTCGCATGTCAGGTTCGAGAGCGAGGACGAAACCGCGTGGTCGCTTGACGGCGAGCGCTGCGAGCCCGTAAAGACGATTGATATCGACAATTTTCAAAACGCTATGGAGTTTATTGTTCCAAAAAGAATTCTTACCGCATAAAGAAATGCATTTAGGCCGTGCCCGGTTTCGGGTACGGCTTGTTTTTTTAACGGCATTCTTAACAAAACTATAGTGCGATATTTGTTTATTATAACCGCTTAAATATAGTGTTTTTCACTTGAATTATATAACAAATTGCTATATAATTGTAATTAAATAATAAAAATTAATACTATGGAGGTACATTATGTTTAAGAAAACCATTTCGGTTCTGCTTGCTGTACTGATGATCTGCGCGGTTATTCCGCTTAGCGCGATCAACGCCTCGGCGGCTGCCGACACACAAAAAGAGCTTACGGAGCCTTTGGGAACAGATGATAAGCCGATAGAGCTTACTATCGGCACGGAAATCCAGGATTCCTTCACAGACGAAGACCGCTCCGTTACGTTCCGCTTTGTTCCAGAAGAGGCAGGCTGGTACGTTTTTAACGCTTCTGCAGACACTTACTGCGATTTTGAGCTGAGTAGCGGTCAGGGCGTTTCGGGCTATGCGAGAGATTTTTCGCTGAAAGCCGAGCTTGAGGCAGGCGAGCCTGCTTTTGTAAAGCTCAGCTTAAAGCCCAACGCCGAGGCAGCCGATTTTAACGTAAGTGTTGAAACATCGGCTGCAGCCCAAAAGATTGAGATTACAAGAATGCCCGACCAAACCGAATATTATGCCGACACCCTTGAGGACGACCTTAACTTTGCCGGACTTGAACTGCAAATTACCTGGTCGGACGGTTATACTACCGATTGGTCATACATTGATGACGACTATTCTCCTCTGCGCGGCGATTCGTTCTACTGGAGCGTTAAAGATGACAACTCGGTTGAAATCAGCGTCGGAGATTGCAGCATTATGCTTCCTATCGACCTGATAGACAGCCCCGTTGAGGACATTGAGGTAGTGGGCGAGCTTCCCAAGCTTATTAAGGAAGGCAAAGGCGTATGGGACTACGACTACGACTTTGAGCATTACAAAAATGTAGATTACTTCCGCTACAGTCTTGAAGAGCTTAACGATACCACGGTTATCGTCCGCTATAAGGACGGCTCCACGGAAGAGAAGAGAATCAATGACTACTGGGAAGATGAATATGTAGAGGCAATTCCTAAGAACTACGGTAGAAATTACACCGTAGGCGATAACAACGAGGCTTACCTTACCTTCCTCGGCTTTAAAAAATCGATTTTCCTGACAATAGTTGAAAGCAATGTAAAGAGCATTGAGCTTGTCGGCAGGGACAGTTTCAGCGTTATTGAGGATTACGACGGATACATTGACACCAAGTATAACCCCGCCACAGGCTATTATGATATTGAATACTTCCGCTACAGAATAAAAGACCAGTCGGACGCGGATATCCGCATAAACTATAAGGACGGCACATCAAAGGTCGTCAAAATGAACGAAACCGTTGACGGTTACTATTTTGAAACCTCAGACACTCAGGAAGATACCCCTTGGACTTTAGGCGGCAAACAGTATCTTACAATCAAATATCAGAACGTGACACTTGACGTTCCCGTAACGGTACTGCCCAACCCCGTTGATTTTATAGAGATCCCCGACGGAGAGGCTCTTACTCTTTATGAAAATACCGACGGTTACTGGAGCACTCACTGGACAGAGGACGATGACGCGGTCGATTATTTCTACTACCATACTATCGATATTGACAAAATTCCCGTTGTTATACACTACGCCGACGGAACCGTAAAGAACGCTCATATCGATGAAAAGATCGACGGTGATTATGTATCATACAATGCAAACCAAGATGATGATCCGTGGACAAAGGGCGGCGATAACTTTATCGACGTTACGTTCTTCGGACGTTCAACAAAGCTTCCCGTCAACATTGTCGATTCACCTGTCAAGTCTATAAAAGTGACCTCTAACCCCACCCGCGAGTATATTCTCGGCGATGAAGCTTACGGCGGAACCGAAAGGTTTTATCCCTCTGACTTAACAGGGCTTGCGTTTACCGTGTACTACACCGACGGAACATCCAAGAAATTCACAGCCGACGATATCAAAGACGAAAAGCTTGACGGTCACTTTATCGATATCACCCGCGCAAAATCCGGCGGTCAGGTCTTGGGCAACAACCCGTTTACTATTACTTACATGGGCCAGTCAGCCGATTTCAACGTTAAGGTCGTTGAAAGCCCCGTTGAGTCAGTCAAGGTAACAAAGGCCCCCAAGATAACTAAATTCTCGCAGTATTATGATCCCGACTTTGACGGCGCTCAGGTCACAATAACCTACAAGGACGGTCAGACAACGGTCGTCGACGTCACCCGCGAAATGCTCACTTACTCATCGAGCTATCTCACTTCGTTCAGCGCAAGCTTTGAGGTAGGCGATCTTACCGCGATGTTCATAAAAAAATATAATTATGAGGATGACTACGAATCATCTGCTCCATTCTTCACCTTCACCTTCGCGGGCGTTTCGTGCGGTGTTCCCCAGCTTGTTTATGAGGAGCAGCCTTATGCCGAGAAAGTAGGAATCGAGGATTATTCAAAAACCGGTCAGAATATGCTTGTAAAGGCAGAGTTTAAGGACGGCTCGAAGGAGAGCTTCCGCCTTACCGACATCTTTGATTACGATATCAGATACATGCCCGATCTTTCATACTACGGAGCGTTTACCGACAAAGGTATCCTTAATTACGCTATGATCAACCTCGAGGACGCGGAATATGTAGCGATCCTCTTCGGCATATACGTCAAGCTCGGCGGCGAGCCCGACGACTATATGCCGGGCGACATCACCGGCGACGGCAAAGTAAACATTGACGACGTAACCGCTCTGCAGAGATACCTTGCTGAATTCGCGGGCATCAACAAAACAAGAGTTGAAAAGTGCGGCGACGTAAACCGCGACGGCAAAATCAACATTGATGACGTTACATTTATGCAAAGGTTCCTTGCCGAATTCTCCGGCGTTAAAATCGGCTGAACCGAGAACGATATACATTTTCACCTTACATAAAAGCAAGACCGGACGGCACAAAACGCCGCCCGGTCTTTTTATATATACAAAAATATTCCCTGCGTGCCGCGCCGCTTTGGACGGTTTTTCAAAAAAGGGTTTTTGGCTTGCAAAAGCCGAAAAAAAGTAGTAATATAATTAGGTTGAATATTATTTGAAATACTGTAAAAGAGAGGAAATAAGCTATGGATGTAAAAGTACCTTATGAAGTAAAGCGCAACGTTCTGCTTAACCCCGGTCCCTCAACAACGACCGACACCGTTAAATTCGCTCAGATCGTTCCCGACATCTGCCCCCGCGAGGCTGAGTTCGGCGGCCTTATGAAAGGACTTCGCGAAGACCTTGTAAAGATTGTACACGGCGATTTGGATAAATACACCTCGGTTCTGTTCTGCGGCTCGGGCACAATAAACATCGACGTCTGCATGAACTCTCTGCTTCCCGAGGGCAAAAAGATTCTTGTTGTAAACAACGGCGCCTACAGCACCCGCGCCGCCGAGGTCTGCGAGTACTACGGCCTTCCCTTTATCAATCTCAAGTTCCCCGTTGACCAAAGGCCCGACCTTGATCTGGTTGAGAAAACCCTTAAAGAGAATCCCGACATCGCGCTTGTCCACACCACTCACAACGAAACCGGTACGGGTATTCTTAACCCCATCCGCGAGCTGGGCGCGCTGGCTCACAAATATAACGCGGTTTTCACCGTCGACACCACCAGCACCTACGCTATGCGCCCGATCAACGTTGAAGAGGACAACATCGACTTCTGCATGGCGTCGGCTCAGAAGGGACTTATGGCGTTTACGGGGCTGAGCTTTATTGTCGGCAGAACCGACATCATCAAGGCAAGCGCCGACTATCCCAAGCGCTCCTACTACTGCAACCTCTTTATGCAGTACGACTTCTTTGAAAAGACGGGCGAAATGCACTTTACTCCTCCCGTTCAGACAATTTACGCCACAATTCAGGCTCTTAAAGAGTACTGGGCAGAGGGCGAGCAGGCTAAGTGGACAAGACACACGCGCGTATTCAACGCGATTCACGAGGGCCTTGACGAGCTGGGCTTTAAGGACGTTATCAAGCGCGAGGAGCAGGCTGGACTTGTTGTGTCCCCCATTTATCCCGACGATCCCAACTGGAGCTTCGAGAAGGTTCACGACTACTGCTATGAGCGCGGCTTTACGATTTACCCCGGCAAAATCAACTCCACAAACACCTTCAGACTTTGCGCTCTCGGCGCTATTGACGAGGCCGATATCCGCGACTTCTTTGTAGTTTTCAGACAGGCTCTTGAAAACTGCGGCGTTGCAATCCCCGTAAAGTATAACGACTGAAAATAGGAGAATCCCATGAAAGTTGAAAAATTATTGGAAATAATCGGCTCGGACTTTTACTCGGGCGTGCCCGACAGCCAGCTTAAAGCGCTCTGCGACTACCTTATGAACACCTACGGTATCGACCGCGGTCACCACGTAATAGCGGCTAACGAGGGCAACTGCACCGCTTTGGCGGCGGGCTATCACCTTGCGACAGGCAAGGTTCCCGTTGTATATATGCAGAACAGCGGCGAGGGCAACATCATCAACCCCGTAGCCTCTCTCCTCAATGAAAAGGTCTATGCCATTCCGATGGTGTTTATCGTAGGCTGGCGCGGCGAGCCGGGCGTTCATGACGAGCCCCAGCATATCTATCAGGGCGAGGTCACCGTCAAGCTGCTTGAGGATATGGGAATCGGCACGTTTATCATCGGAAAGGACACCTCCGACGATGAGGTTCAGACCGCGATGGACGGCTTCAAAGAGCTTCTAAAGCAGGGCAAAAACGTCGCCTTTATCATCCGCAAGGGCGCGCTTGAATACGGCGAAAAGGTAGTTTATAAAAACAACAACTCCATGACGCGCGAGGAAATTATCCGCCACATCGTAAAGGTCAGCGGCGAGGACCCGATCGTATCTACCACGGGCAAGGCGAGCCGCGAGCTGTTTGAAATCCGCGAGCAGAACTCTCAGAGCCACAAGTACGACTTCCTGACCGTTGGATCAATGGGTCACAGCTCGTCGATCGCTCTGGGCGTAGCGTTCAACAAGCCCGACACAAAGGTATGGTGCGTAGACGGCGACGGCGCCGTGCTTATGCACATGGGCTCGATGGCGGTTGTAGGCGCTAATTCCCCCGGGAATCTGGTTCATATTGTAATCAACAACGGTGCTCACGAAACCGTGGGAGGAATGCCGACAGTCGCGGCTGATATGGACATCGTGGCAATAGCAAAGGCGTGCGGCTACAAAAACGCCGTAAGTGTAAACAGCTTCGACGCCCTCGATACGGCTCTAAAGGCGGCTAAGGAAAGAAACGAACTCAGCCTTATTGAAGTCAAATGCTCAATAGGAGCGCGCGCGGATTTGGGCAGACCTACGATTTCTTCAATCAAAAACAAAGAGAACTTCATGGATTATCTCGCCGAAATCTGAAAATACATATCCAAGGCTCCGGATCACCCGGGGCCTTTTTGCTTTTAAAAAACATGCTCAAAAAATCCGCGTTAAACATAATCCCTCTTGCAAAAAAATACTTTTACTATTATAATAAAATTGTATTCTACATTTACGGAGCATATTATGAAAAAGTTTTTTACTATTTTAATCTGCAAGATACTGCGCTTTGTCGGAAAGCTTATCGGCAAGGGCAGCAGCAAGCCCGGTCAGGTTGCTTTAAAGCTATGTCCCGACATTCTCAGCCGTATGCAGCTTCCGCCGTATATCATCGCGGTAACCGGCAGCAACGGCAAAACTTCAACCGTTGAGATGATTGCTCATATCCTGACAAAAAACGGCAAAACGGTTGCGTGGAACCGCGAGGGCTCAAACCAGATTGAGGGCGTTACCACCCTTGTGCTCGGAAGCGCCACTCTCGGCGGCAAGGTAAAAAGCGATATTCTGCTTATCGAAAGCGACGAGCGCTTTGCCCGTTACACCTTCAAGTATATCAAACCCACGCACTATGTAATAACAAACCTTTACCGCGACCAGCTTACCCGAAACGGTCATCCCGAGTGGGTTTACGACGCTCTTGCCGACAGCATTACAGACGGCACCCAGCTTATTCTCAACGCCGACGACCCGCTTGTTTCGTCGTTCGCTAAGGGCAGAGACAACGTTGTTTGGTTCGGAGCGGACAAGCTATCAACCGATACCGACAAGCTCGACAGCGTTTACAACGACGGCGCCTACTGCCCCGTGTGCAAGTCTCCCATGGCTTACACCACTCATCACTACAACCACATCGGTCACTACAAGTGCGCTAAGTGCGGCTATCAGCGCCATAACACCCAGTATACAATCACCTCGGTTGATTTGGACAAGGGCGAAATGACTATCGACGGCAGACATACAATCCACCTCGCGCTCAAGTCGCTCTACAATATCTACAATATTCTTTCGGCGTACACCGTCGCCTCGATTGTCGGCATAAACGGCTCTCAAATCGCTTCCGACATGAATGACTATGTGCTGAAAAACGGCAGGGTTATTACCTTCTCGCTCGGCTCAAGACGCGGCACAATGCTGACCTCAAAACACGAGAACTCAATTTCATACGACCAGTCTATCCGCGTGGCCTCGGCTTATAAGGAGGGCTGCGACGTTATGTTCATAGTTGACGCCGTAAGCCGCAAGTATTTTACAAGCGACGTTTCCTGGCTTTATGACATTGATTTTGAGATGCTTAACAACGACAACATCCACGAGATTATCCTTGCCGGCAAATACGTCAACGACCTGGCGGTGCGCTTCTCATACACCGATATTCCAAACAGCAGAATTAAGCTTTTTGAGAGCATAGATGAAGCGGCCGATTACCTGAACAGCGACCGCAGAGAATATTTATATGTAGTAACCTGCTTCTCGGATAAGGGCAAGTTCCTCGTAAAGGTAAAGGAGGATTAATGATGAAGATTCTGCATTTATACCATGATATCATGAACCTCTACGGCGACTGGGCAAATGTAGCCGCCATGAAGCGGATGCTTGAAAAAAGCGGCAAGGAGGTAACCGTCGACAAGCTCAGCCTTGCAGACAGGGCTTCTCTTTCCGGCTACGACTTTATCTTTATCGGCTCGGGAACAGAGAAAAACCAGCGCGTTGTTCTTGCTGACTTCAAAAAGTATACCGACGAGCTTACGGCTTGTATAGACGGCGGAAAGGTTATTCTTATGACTGGCAACTCGTTTGAAATGCTCGGAAAAACAATTACCGACTGCATGAACAAGGAGTTTGAGGGCTTGGGGCTGTTCGATTTTACCGTAACCGAGCAAAACAAAAACCGCCGCACAGCCGACCAGATTGCCGCCTGCGATTTTCTTACACGTCCGCTTGTAGGCTTTATAAACAAGTGCAGCGAAATAACGGGCGCTGAAAGCCCGCTGTTTACCGTAACTATGGGGCTTGGAAACGCCGACGGCGACAGAAAAGAGGGCGTATACAAAAACAACCTGTACGGAACCCACCTTACCGGTCCCGTGCTGATAAAAAACCCGCACTTTTTGAGCTTCCTGGCGGAAAAGGTTTTGGGAAGAGCGCCCGAAAGCGACTGGATGGTTCATGAGCGCGCGGGCTACGACATAACCCTCCGCGAACTAAGAAAACGCGCGGCAACTTGAAAGTTGCATCCAAAGCCGGCAACTTGAAAGTTGCATCCAAAGCCGGCAACTTGAAAGTTGCATCCAAAGCCGGCAACTTGAAGGTTGCATCCAAAGCTGCCTTTTGAAAAAATAATATAACATAAAGGTTTCCGCAACGGCGGGTCTAATCTCGCGGGTCAGGAAGGTTTCCTAACTGCAAACGCCCGATTCGCGAATTGGGTCAAGCGTCACGCTTGCGCGTCGTGAAAGTCGGCTCAGCCGACCTCGTTGTGAAAAACGCGGCAGGTTTTATGCGGAACTCAAACTCCGCACTTAAAAATCCACATTAAAAACCATCCGATTTGCATAAAAACCGTGATTTTTAGGGGTTGCAAGTTTTCAAGGTGTATTGTATAATATTGTTACCCTGATTAAGTTATTAAAAGGAGGGATACTATGCGCAAAAAGATAAAAACCATGCTATCAGCTTTTTTGGCGGCGGCTATGCTTACAAGCGTGCTTGCTCTTTCCGCTGTTCCCGCTTCGGCAGCTGACGCTGAAATTGACGCTCCGCTTACCGTTAAGGCAACCTCCAACTATTTTCCGGAGGCTGAAAACAAGTATTATGGCCTTAGTGAGTTTGAAGACGAAAACGGCGACGCTTTTATAACCGTTGAGTATAAGCTTTTAGCCAATGAGAAATACCTGATTAACATTGACGTAGGCGAGCTTATATACGATCCGGATGTGCTTGAGTGGAGCGAAGAATACAATATGTACGGAGAAGGCCGTAACAGTATGCTCGATTTCTTCCCGTTTGCCGCCGAATACAATTGCGGCACAGGCGTTATTCACAAAACAGAGGAAGGAAGAATTGTCGCTAACTACTCCTCAATTAAACCCGCGGCGTGGGCATATGAGGAGGACGGCTCAGCTGTAACGGTTGTAAGAGCAGTATTCAAGGTGCTCGACCGCGAGGCAGGTCAAACTAATGTAAATCTGTCCGTTAAGTATCTGGCTTTGTGCGATGAATCCGAGCCTACGCCTTATGTACAGCACCAGGTTGTAAACAACGGCGCTTTATCAGAGCAAGTATTCGGTGAAACGCTTTCAACCGTTATCTCGCCTGAGTCGCAGGAAGTATCGGATATTATAGGCAATGTAACCTGCAGTAACGGTGTAACAATTGAAGACGCAACCGCGCTTCAAAGTTATTTTGCCGATTTAACCGATCTTGACTTAACCTCAAAGGAAATGTTTATCCGTGCCGACGCAAACCGCGACGGAAACATTACTATCCGCGACGTTACACAGATTCAGCGTTATCTTTCAAACTACATTGATAAGCTTTAAAAATTTTGCGGCTCAGGTTTAATGACCTGAGCCGCTTTCTTATACTGTTTTCAACCAAAACGCTTTAAAACAGATGTCAGCGAAAAAATTTGCAGAACAAGGCGGAGGACGCAGGGATCCTGACGGATTCCGGAGACGACAACGCAGTTATGCGGAATTTTATGCAACAGATGTTAAAGGGTTTTATTTGATAATAGTATTATGCGCAAAAACAGGGCAGGCAACCTAATGCCTGCCCTTATTGGTTTTATTTTCTATTATTTTTCAACCTCAAGCGTGAGAACATTTGCCTTGTCGCCAACG
>OMYD01000032.1 GCA_900315195.1 uncultured Eubacteriales bacterium
CCAGGAATACATCTACAATTCAAGCGACCTTATCCTGCTTGAAGGCAAAAAATATCACGCCAAACGAAATCATATTTCAAAGTTTTACAGAGAATACGGCGACAGCGTAAAAATTGAAGCCCTTGACGAAAACAATATTAGCGACGCGCTCAAGGTCTTTGTCGACTGGTGCGGTGAAAACGATATTAATTACCGTAAACACGGCGAGTATCAGGTTTTTAAGCGCGCTTGTGACAGCTTTAAGCGCCTCGGTATGAAGGGCGCGGTGCTGTATGTCGGCGACAAGCCCGTCGCTATGACAGCCGGAAGCGCTGTTTCTCCCGCCTGCTTTGACGTTATGTTTGAAAAGGGGCTTCGGGAATACGACGGCGTTTACGCTGTGATAAACAATGAATTTGCCAAGACGCTTTCCGATTACAAATACATCAACAGGGAAGAGGACCTGGGTATCGAAGGCCTGCACAAGGCTAAGCTTTCGTATCACCCTGCTATCATCCACGACCGTTTTTCGGCTATACCAAATGATTGACTACAGAATGACGCGTTCCGAAGACACGGATAAGCTTATATACTTATGGGTGAAATGCTTTTCCGAAAAAGAGAACGCCGCAAAATTATTCTTTACTAGAAATATACCTTATATGCACGGCTATGTTGCCGCGGACAGCGATAATATAATCTCGGCTGTATATCTTATTGATTGTATGCTGTGCGGGAAACCTGCGCACTATCTTTGCGGGGCGGCAACTATGCCTGAGTACCGCAATCGCGGGATTATGACCGGATTAATAGAATTCACACTTAATGACGCTGAAATACGCGGTGACTGCTATTCTGTTTTATTGCCTGCCGACGAGGGGTTATATGATTTCTACGCAAAACTCGGTTATTTAGAAGGGTGCTCGGCTTGCCGCCGTGAATTTCAATGCTATTCAGATACCGCAATTACCTTGAGCGAGGAACCTGATTATCAAATACTTCAGAAATGCAGTGCGGATAATTTTCTTATTTGGAATAATAGCTACATTAAGTTTGCTGAGGAATATTACGCGTGCTATGGCATAAAAGCTTTGAAATCCAAAAACGCTTTTGCTTTGCTTGAGCAGGACGGTGAATCCGCCGAGGTGTTTTACGCAATTTATAATTCTATGTCGGAATTAAATAAAATACTTGTTTCTGAAGGAATTAAGCGTTTTTGGCTTATAGGCAGCGCATATAACCCTGTTTTTACTGACACCGAGCCAAAGCGCTGCGGAATGATAAAGCCGCTTAACAGCAGCAAGGTATTAAACGATGTATTTATAGGCATTGGTCTTGATTGATAAAAACAATCCGATATTTGAAAGGTGTGAATAGATATGTATTATTTATTTTTAGCAAACGGCTTTGAAATAACCGAGGCTATGGCGCCTCTGGATGTTATGCGCCGAGCCGGTCTTGAGGTTAAAACCGTGGGCATTACGGGCGAAATGATTCAAAGCTCAAACGGAGTTTCCATAAAGCCAGACATTGATATCAGTGATATTACATATGATAACATTGACGGAGCTATTCTGCCCGGAGGAATGCCCGGAACGCTTAACCTTAAAGCGAGCAACGCTGTAGTTGAGTGTGTAAAAAAATGCTATAACGACGGCAAACTTGTTGCCTCTATTTGCGCGGCTCCGTCAATTTTCGGCGAAATGGGATTGCTCCGTGACAGACGCGCAACATGTTTTCCCGGCTTTGAAAAGGCGCTTGACGGCGCTGTTCATACGGGCGCGCATGTTGAAACCGACGGCAATGTAATTACTTCAAAGGGCGCGGGCTGCGCTCTGGAATTCGGCCACGCTATTGTAAGCTATGCCGTTTCAAAAGAAGCTGCCGATAAGGTTTTAAGTGATATGCAATGTTACTGATAAACGTTAAGGATGAAAAACGCAGACTCAGAAATCACTACCGAAAGCTTAGAGAAAACTGTCCCGCAGAGCTAAAAAAAAGGCTTGACAAGGCTCTTACAGCTCAGGTGCTGAGTCTTGATGAATTCAAATGTTGTGAAACTCTTTTTGTGTTTATATCTTCACCGATTGAGTGCGATACATCTGGCATAATAAATGAAGCATTCAGACAGGGAAAAAAGGTTGCCGTTCCTCGGTGCGTTGATAAATATGGCAAAATGGATTTTTATTTTATTGAAACCATTGACGATTTATCGCCGGGAAGCTTCTCTTTGATGGAGCCTGACCCGACAAAATGTTTGAAGGTAACCGATTACACAAAAGGTTTGTGTATTGTTCCGGGGCTGTGCTTTGACTATGAGGGTTATCGTGTCGGATTCGGAAAGGGATATTACGATCGTTTTCTCAGTGCGTTTCGCGGCATAACCGTGGGGATATGCTATTCAAGATACACTGAAAAGCGGCTTCCGAGAGGTGCTCATGACAGACATACTGATATTTTGGTTACGGAAAAGTTTATTAACCGAATGGTAAAGAGGTATATGAATGGATAACTACAATAATGAACGCCGGAAATTTGATGAGCAAAGGCGCAGAAAAGCTGAAAATTTTCATCTAAACATTTCAGATGACGCTATAGGCGAGGAATCAGAAAACGTTCAGCCTGAGGAAATAAATTCCTACAGCGGGCAGGATGTAAAGGCTCAGATTGCCCGTGAATCTCAAAAATCTCTAAAAAAACGCAACCGCGAACAAAAGAGGGAATTAAAAAAGCGTAACAAACATAACAGACGTATTTTCCGAATTATGTGGCTGGTTTCAGTGCTGCTTATCGGAACTATGGTTGCTACATATATTGTGACCGGTATGAACGATTTGCTTGCGATCAACCGCACTGATGATAGTGTTGTTTCAGTTACTATTCCCGCTAATCCTACGCTTGATTCTGTAACCGAGCAGCTTGTAAAAAGCGGCGTTATCAACGAGGGCAGATATTTTAAGATGTTTGCAAAGATGACGAAATCAAGCGATGAGTTCGTTCAAGGTACTTACAAACTGCGAAAGAACATGGACTACCAGGCAATTTTAACCAATTTGGCAGGAAAAGCAAGCCGTACGGATACAGTTGAGGTTACTATTATTGAAGGTATGAGCGTAATTGAGATTGCGGACAAGCTTGTTGAAGATGGCGCTCTTGCCGATAAGCAGAAGTTCCTTGACTTGTGTGCTTCCGATAAATTTGACAACGACTTTGATTTTATCAAATCCATTTCAAACCCGGGAGACCGTTATTATAAGCTTGAGGGATATTTGTACCCGGATAAATATGAGTTTTATCAAAATGATGATCCTGTAAGCATTATTTATAAATTCCTCAACAACTTTGAGAACAAGCTTTATGAAAAACAGGCATTTGATGGTTATGAAAAACTCTATTCAGTTCATAAGATGATTGATAAAACAGAAACGTCATTTAATCTTGACCAGATTTTAACTATGGCATCCATAATTCAGGCTGAGGCTGCAAACAAAGAGGATATGTACATTATTTCCTCTGTTTTGCATAATCGTTTGACCGCTGATGATTCTATGGGTGTAGCTAACCTGAGCTTGGATTCAACAAAGTATTATCCTTATCGTACGGAAAAGGATTTACCCGCGACCGCAGGTAAAAACTTCAAAAGTAAGTATGATACTTATTCACTCAGAGGTTTGCCCCCCGGACCGATTTGTAACCCCGGCAATGAGGCAATAAAGGCTGCGCTGTTGCCTTATGATACAAGTTACTACTATTTCTGTCATGATAAAAACGGACAGGCTTACTATGCCTCTACAATTTATGAGCATGAGGCAAATCTTGATTTGATTAAGTGATGCTGATGAACAATAAAAAACCTGAAATATTAGCTCCCGCAGGAGATTTTGAATGTCTTAAATCCGCCCTGAACTTCGGGGCGGACGCGGTATTCCTCGCGGGAAAAGCGTTCGGAATGCGCTCGGCTCCCCGTAATTTTGACGAAGCCGAGTTAAAATCGGCGTGTGAGCTTGCTCATTCAATGAACAAGCATATTCACCTAACCTGTAATATACTTCCGAGAAACAAAGAGCTTGAAGCGTTGCCTGATTTTTTAGCCATGGCGCAGGACTGCGGTGTTGATGCGCTGATTATCGCTGACTTAGGCGTTTTTGAGGCGGCAAAGCGCTACGCGCCAAGGGTGGCGCGTCACGTTTCTACTCAGGCGGGCGTAACGAATTACGCCTCGGCGAATGTCCTTTACAATATGGGCGCTTCGCGTGTGGTGCTCGCTCGTGAGATTCCGCTTGATGAAATCGCGCAGATACGCGCCAAGGTCCCAAAGGAGCTTGAAATTGAGTGTTTTGTGCACGGCGCGATGTGCGTTTCTTTTTCAGGCAGGTGTTTAATATCGAGCTATATGACAGGACGCGACGCAAATCACGGCGACTGCGCTCAGCCGTGCCGCTGGAAATATCATTTATTTGAGGAAACCCGTGAAGGTCAGTTTTTCCCTGTTGAGGAGGACGATCAGGGCACTTTCCTGTACAATTCACGCGATTTGTGTATGATTGAGCATATTCCCGAGCTTGTTAAAGCGGGAATATCAAGCCTTAAAATTGAAGGCAGAGCGAAATCCGCCTATTATTCCGCCGTAACGACAAACGCTTACCGAAAAGCTGTAGACGCGTATTTTGAACAGAGAGATTCATTTTCTCTTGATCCTTGGATAAAAGAGGAGCTTGAAAAAATAAGTCATCGTGAGTACAGTACGGGCTTTTATTTCGGCGGTGAGCCCGGACAGGCAACAGGCAACGGAGGTTATATACGTCACTATGATAACGTTGCCGTATGCGAAAAAAATGTGGACGATCATACATCGGTAATTTCACAGCGCAATAAATTTTGGGTAGGAGATACCCTTGACGTGCTTCCGCCCGACGGCTATCCGTTCTTAGTAAAATGTCAGAGCTTGACAAATGCGGAAGGGGAGAGCGTTGACAGCGCGCCTCACCCGATGGAAATTCTTACCATGATTAGTGATAAGGCGGTTCCTGCGGGTTCGGTTATTCGCAGAAAAAGAGATTAAGTCAAACAATATCTAAACTATACAGCGCTTTTTAAAAGGCGCGATAAAAAAAGGAGTAATCAAAAATGCAGTGGACAGGACTCAATGAGCTTCGCGAAAAGTTCCTTTCGTTTTTTGAAAGCAAGGGATGTCTCAGACTTCCCAGCTTTTCGCTGATTCCAAAGGATGACAACAGCCTTTTGCTTATAAACAGCGGAATGGCGCCGATGAAGAAATACTTTACCGGTGAGGTAACTCCGCCTCGAAAGCGTGTTACCACTTGCCAGAAGTGCATCCGCACTCCCGACATTGAGCGTGTAGGAATCACCGCGCGTCACGGTACGTTTTTTGAAATGCTTGGAAACTTCTCCTTTGGCGATTATTTCAAGCGCGAGGCTACAGCTTGGGCGTGGGAATTCTTTACAAAGGTGCTGGAGCTGCCCGAGGACAAGCTTTATGTTTCCATTTATCAGGATGACGACGAGGCTTTTGAAATATGGACAAAAGAGGTTGGCGTAGACCCGTCTCATATGGTTCGCCTCGGCAAGGAGGATAACTTCTGGGAGCACGGTTCAGGTCCCTGCGGTCCCTGTTCCGAAATCTATTTTGACCGTGGTCCCGAAAAAGGCTGCGGAAAGCCCGACTGTCATGTAGGATGTGAATGTGACCGTTTTGTAGAGGTATGGAACCTTGTATTTACTCAGTTTGAGAGCGACGGCAAAGGCAATTACACACCTCTTGACCATCCGAACATCGATACGGGTATGGGGCTGGAGCGTCTTGCATGCGTTATGCAGGAGGTAGATAACCTGTTCCTTGTTGATACTGTGCAGAATATCATGAAGCACATCAGCGAGATAACGGGCGTAAAATACGGCGAAAATGAGAAGAGCGACGTTTCGCTGCGAGTTATCACGGACCACATACGTTCCACTACATTTATGATTGGCGACGGTGTAATGCCCTCTAATGAGGGCAAGGGTTATGTTCTTCGCCGCCTGTTAAGACGCGCCGCGCGTCACGGAAGACTTCTCGGATACAAAGAACCCTTCCTTTATAAGGTCTGCGACACCGTTATTAAAGAGAACCTTACCGCTTATCCCGAGCTTAAGGAGAAGCAGGAATTTATCACAAAGGTTATCCGCGTTGAGGAAGAAAGCTTTGCCAAGACAATTGACCAGGGCTTTAAAATGCTTCAGAACCTGATTGAGCGCGATGATGTGCAGACAATCAGCGGCGAGGACGCGTTCAAACTTAATGACACCTTTGGCTTTCCGATTGACCTCACACGCGAGATTCTCGAGGAAAGGGGCATGAGCATCGATTTTGACCGTTTCCATGAGCTTCTTAAGGAACAGAAAAAGCGTTCCCGCGCCGCCAGAAAGAACGCGGGCGCAGACGCGTGGATCAGTGACAGCACCGATTTATCAGATATCGCTCCGACTGAGTTTGTGGGTTATTCAGAGCTTGAAACAGAGGCTAAGGTCGTTGCGATTATCAAGGACGGCGAGAGAGTTGAATCGGCCGGCGAGGGTGAAAGTGTAATTCTTGTTCTTGATAAAACTTCCTTCTATGCTGAGAGCGGCGGTCAGGTAGGCGACACGGGCGTTATCTCCGAAAATGAATTCTCCGCTGACACGGACAACACTACCAAGGATGTTTCAGGCAAGATTTATCTCCATTCATGTACAATTACCGAGGGAAGTATTTCTGTCGGAGATTCTGTTAACGCTCAGGTTGACAAAGCGCGCAGAGACGATATCAAGCGTAATCATACAGCCGCTCATTTGCTTCAGGCGGCGCTTCGAGAGGTTCTCGGCAATCATGTTCAGCAGGCAGGGCAGCTTGTAGCCGACGATTATTTCCGTTTTGACTTTACTCACTTTGAGGCGATGACTGCCAAGGAGCTTATGGATGTTGAAGCCCTTGTAAACAAAAAAATATTTGAGGCAATTCCGGTTGTTACCCGCGAGATGCCGATTGAAGAAGCTAAAAAACTTGGCGCAATGGCTCTGTTCGGTGAAAAGTACGGCGATACTGTTCGCGTTGTAAGCGCAGGAGATTTTTCTGTTGAATTCTGCGGCGGTACGCATGCCGATAATACCTCAAACCTCGGATTGTTCAAAATCCGTCAGGAGGGTTCTGTTGCCGCAGGCGTAAGAAGAATTGAAGCTGTAACGGGCAACGCTGTCCTGACATATATCAACCGTATTCAGGCGCTTGTTGCGGGGGCAGCGTCCGTTTTGAAGATTTCAAATCCCAAGGCATTGATTGAGGGCGTTAAAAAGGCAGATGTTCTTATTAAGGCGCAGCAAAAGGAAATTGAAATACTCAACAACAAAATCGCGGCTTCAAAGATGGAGAGCCTTATGGCTAATGCCGAAACAATAGACGGTTTAATATTAATTACCGGTTCTCTAAAAGGCGTCAGCGCGGATGTTCTTCGCGGTATGTGCGAGGAAGCAAAAGCGAATAATTCCAACGCTGTTGTTGTTGCCGCTACCGTTAACGACGGTAAAATCAACTTTGCGGCGGCTTGCGGAGATGACGCTGTAGCACGCGGCGCTCACGCCGGAAAGCTTGTAAAGGCAGCAGCACAAATTGCCGGCGGAAACGGCGGCGGAAAGCCCACCCTTGCAATGGCGGGTGCCAAGGATGAAAGCAAAATTAAGGAGGCACTCTACGCTGTTAAAGAGACGCTCATTAATATGATGAAATAATTCTAATTTTTTCCATTTTATATTTTTATACAATATTGCGCAGTTGAGTTGTTAATCTTCAACAAACTTAATATTGAATTCTTGTTAAAGTCGACGGATAAAAAATTTTTAAAAGTATTGAAGTTTTTTTTCGTTTATTGTATAATTAATTTACTGAGATATTATGTTCTCGGACTAATGACATTTTAGGAGGAGTTTTAAATGTTCAAGAAAATAGTAAGCATTGCAATTGCTGCTATGATGATCGGAAGCACAGCTGCTATCACAGCAAGCGCTGCTGACGGCGATGAGGCTGTTGCAGCTGCTGATGATTCTTCTGCTGTTGCTGCTGCCGACGATTCTTCTGTTGGCGCAGAGGGTGGTTCCGAAGCTACTTCCGCAGGAAGCAAGATTTATTTTGATGCAAACACAGCCGGTTGGAAAAACTTTAAGAAAATCTATCTGTATCTGTATGATCATGCAAACGGTGAGATGATTACTTGGGGTTCCAAAAAGGGTGCAATGTCAGACGAGGGTAGCGGCAAGTGGTCATATGATCTCGCATCAAAGGGCTTTACTCTTGACTCAGGCAACGCTTACGGATGTATCTTTACAGCTGACTGGGGTATGCAGACATGCGACCTCATTATCGGTTCAGCCTGCCTCGGCGATACTGCCGTATGCACAGGTGAAAAAGTAGAAAACAGCGTAGACTCTAACAAGAAGAGTTATGTTGTTAAATGGACCAACGCTGATTCCAGCAAGTACGGCAACCCCAGATGCATTACCTCAATCGGTAACGTAATCGGTAACGCATTCTGGCCCGGAGATACCGGCTATTCCATGTTTGTTAAATTCCTGAGCTCAACCGGTAAAGACGGTATCGATAACGCTCTTAATTTCAACGGTAAGACAGCTCAGCAGACAATTGATGATACCGCTAATGCGCTTGGCCTTGGTAAAGCTGATATTAAGAAAGCAATCGCTGAATCCGGCAGAACCTTTGATTGGAAGGAAGACGCTTCCAAAGCAAAAGATGGCGGCGGCTCAGACGGCGGCTCCGGTGACGGTGGCAACTCCGGCGGCGGCAATTCCGGCGGCGGCAACTCCGGCGGCGGTTCATCATCCGGCGGCGGTTCATCATCCGGCGGCAGCAATTCTGTAACTTCCGGTGAGGACACAACAGTTTACTTCATCATCGGCGGCGTAATGCTTGCAGCAATCGGTGTATTCTTCCTTGCAAGAAAGAGAAGACAGTATTAATTTAATCTTTATGAGGTGTGCAGTTTCTGCACACCTCTTTTTTGTAAAAAACACTTGACAAGCTAAATCTTATGTATTATAATATTCAAGAAAAATAAAGCAAAGCAGAAATGCTTTCACCTGTGGGGTTTCGTCTGCACGGGTCAATACGATTCATTTGAACAGTATTGTTGCGGACGGAAGTATTTCTGTCCGCATTATTTATTTTTGTGCTTTGGAGGTGCTTAATCATCGGCAAGAAAGAAATTAACACTCAGATTAACGAGGAAATTCGTGACAGGGAGCTTAGAGTAATCGGTTCTGACGGCCAGCAGCTCGGTATTATGTCCGCAAAGGACGCTCTTAATCTTGCGGAGCAAAAGAATCTTGATTTAGTAAAAATTGCTCCTCAGGCTAATCCGCCCGTATGCAAGATAATGGACTACGGCAAGTACCGCTTCGAGCAGGCAAAGAGAGAAAAGGAAGCCAGAAAAAATCAACATACCGTTGACATAAAGGAAGTAAGACTTTCTTTAAATATAGACACTCACGATTTCAACACAAAGCTAAACAATGCGCTGAAGTTTATCAAACACGGTGACAAGGTAAAGGTGTCAATTCGTTTCCGCGGACGTGAAATGGGTCATCCTGAAATCGGTCTTGATACAATGAAGCGTTTTGCCGAGGCATGCTCTGAGGCCGCAGTTGTTGAAAAACCCGCTAAACTGGAAGGTCGCAACATGTTAATGTTTCTTGCGCCAAAGCCCAACAAGTAATTAATTAAGGAGGATTTTATTATGCCTAAGATTAAAACACATAGCGGTGCAAAAAAACGTTTTAAACTTTCAAAAAACGGTAAGGTTATCCGCGCACATGCTAACAAACGCCACATTCTGAACAAGAAGACAACAAAGCGTAAAAGAGGTCTTCGTCAGACAACTGTTGCTGATGTAACAAACACAGCTCAGATCAAGCGTCTTATCCCTTATAAATAATCACGCTTGACCCACTACACTAAATATAACGGAGGTAACATATAATGGCACGAGTAAAAGGTGCGATGATGACTCGCAAAAGAAGAAAAAAAGTTTTAAAGCTTGCCAAGGGTTATTGGGGTGCAAAATCCAAGCATTTCAAGATGGCGAAGCAGGCTGTTATGAAGAGCGGCAACTACGCTTATATTGGCCGTAAGCAGAGAAAGAGAGATTTCCGTCGTCTTTGGATCACCCGTATTTCCGCTGCCTGCAAAGCTAACGGCACAAACTATTCCACATTTATGAATGGCCTTAAGAAGGCAGGTATCGTGCTTAACCGCAAGATGCTTTCCGAGATCGCAATTTCCGATCCCGCTGCTTTCACCGCTCTGGTTGAAAAGGCTCAGAACGCATAAAATAATATAATTGTAACAGCGTTTGGTTTTTCCAAACGCTTTTGCTGTATTTGGAGAATTATATGAAAACGCTCACCAGCAAGGAAAACGCGCATATAAAAAATGTCATAAAACTTAAAAAAAGCTCTAAATATAGGCGTCAGTCGGGTAGCTTTATAGCTGAGGGACTTCGCGTATGCATGGATGCTGTTTTAAGCGGAGCCAAGATAGAGGCTCTGCTTGTAACTCAAGCAGCAATTGAAAAAAATCCGGACGATTTTAAAACATTAAGCTCTAATGCAGATGAAACTTTTATGCTTTCGCCTGCTCTTTTTGACTATATCAGCGATACTCAAACGCCACAGGGCTTTATGTGTATTATAAAAATACTTGACAAAAACGCTTATTTTGATAAAATAAACAATGGCGGAAAATATCTAATATTGGATAATGTTCAGGACCCGAATAATCTTGGCACCATTTTAAGGTCAGCTGAGGCGTTCGGCGTTTGCGGCGTTATTATGTCAGATGATTGCTGCGATATATATAATCCGAAGGTTGTAAGAGGCAGCATGGGCGCTGTTTTCCGATTGGCAATTCTATCGGTCAATAGTCTGCCGGAGTGGTTTGCCGAACATCCAAGACTTAATACATATGCGGCTGTTGTAGATGATAACGCCGAGAATGTAACCGAGATTTCATTTGAAACACCTTGTGCTGTTGTAATAGGAAACGAGGGAAATGGAATCCGGACTGAGACTGCCGCCGCGTGTAATCACAAAATAACAATTCCAATGAACGGTAAGGCCGAATCGCTTAACGCTTCGGTTGCCGCTGCGATACTCATTTGGGAAATGGTAAAGTAAATGATTTCAGCAAACGCAAAATACTGGATACTGCTTACACAGGCAATAGGCTATAATACACCAAAAGCAAAGAAGCTCGCTAAAATGTACTCCGATATCTCGACATTTTTCGAAGGGGGGAAGAGCGAGTGGCGTTTTTGCGGCCTTTTTAATTCGGTTGAGCTTGAAGCGCTCTCATCGCTAAAGTCAAACAGCGCTGACGATGTTTTGAAACGCTGTAAGCAGCTGAAGTATTCGGTTATTTCCATTGATGACCCAAACTATCCAAGCTGTCTTTATAATATTTACGCTCCGCCTGCGGTTATTTATGTAAGCGGAAACCTCCCTGATTTTGACGAATATCTTTCCATTGGTATTGTCGGAACAAGACGCGCATCGAGATACGGGGTTGAGAATTCCTATAAAATCGCTTACGCTCTGGCAAAGTATAACACGGTTGTCGTAAGCGGAGGCGCTTTAGGCGTCGACTGCGCTTCTCACAGAGGCGTTCTTGCCGCAAACGGAATAACTGTTTGCGTTAGAGGGTGCGGAATAAACAGCCATTATCTGCGTGACAATGAAAAAATGCGTGAGGCAATTACGGCAAAAGGTGCGGTGATTTCGGAATATCCGCCGGATGAGGAGCCGCGAAACTTTTATTTCCCCGCCAGAAACCGTATTATTGCCGCGCTGTCCGACGGCGTGCTGCTGATTGAAGCAGGCGAGAAAAGCGGTTCTCTTATTACCGCCGATCTTGCTCTTGAAATGGGTAAAGATATCTTTGCCTTGCTTGGTAACAACAGTCCGCAGAATTACGGCTCGAATTACAGAATAAAGGAAGGTATAGCCATTCCCGTTACGGATTTTATGGATATTCTCGCGAATTACGACTGTAAAAATCTTTCCGAGGATGCGGTTGGCTTTGACAATATTTTACTTGCCGATATAGACGCTATTCCTGTAAAGAAGAAAAATAAAGCTGTAAAGATCGTTAATTTAAAAACAGAAAATGCAGAAAAAACTGATTTGCCGCCGAAAAAAAGCGCCGATAAAGGTAAGCCTGAGGCGGAAAAGCAGGAGCCGAAACATAAAACAGACATTAAGCTGAAGGGCGACGCCAAGTTGGTTTATAACTATCTTACGTCTGAGCCTGTTCATATTGATAAAATCGCGGGTGATTTGGGAATGCCCGTGAGCAGGGTGCTCGGCACCCTCACCTTGCTTGAAGTGAAGGGTCTTGTGCGCGCACTTCAGGGAAGAAACTATATTTTAAAATAGGAGGAAATTCATGTCAGATTTGGTAATTGTAGAGTCACCCGCCAAAGCAAAGACAATAAAAAAATATTTAGGCAGCGGCTACGAGGTAGTTGCTTCAATGGGACACGTTCGTGACCTGCCTAAGGCGAGACTCAGCGTTGATATCAAAAACGACTTTGCGCCAAAATATGATATAATTAAAGGAAAAGAAAAGCTTGTCAAGGAGCTTAAGGGCTTGGCGAAGAACAGCGACAGCGTATATCTCGCAACCGACCCTGATCGCGAAGGAGAAGCTATTTCATGGCATCTGGCATATATCCTGGGTTTGCCTGAAGATTATTGCCAGCGTGTAGAGTTTAATGAAATAACAAAAACAGGCGTTCAAAACGGTATGTCGCACCCCAGAGCGATTAATGAGGATCTTGTAAACGCTCAGCAGGCGCGCCGTGTTCTAGACCGTCTTGTCGGTTACAAGCTCAGTCCTTTTATTTCTCAGAAAATCCGCCGCGGTCTTTCCGCGGGCAGAGTTCAGTCTGTCGCGCTCAGAATTATTGTCGACCGTGAAAACGAAATCAGAAAGTTTAAACCCGAGGAATATTGGACAATTGACGCTAAGTTTATTCCTAAGGGAAGCAGAAAATCCTTTTCCGCAAGTCTTTACGCCGATAAAAACGGAAAACTAAAAATCACCAATCAGGAGCAGGCCGAAAAAATCGAAGCTGATTTGCAGGGTGCTGAGTACATTGTAACAAAGGTTAAAAACGGAACACGCAAAAAATCTCCGGCTCCGCCGTTTATTACTTCAACATTGCAGCAGGAGGCGTCGAGAAAGCTCGGTTTCCAGTCGCGCCGCACAATGAGGGTCGCACAGGAGCTGTATGAAGGTGTAGATATTCATGGAATGGGCGCTACGGGTCTTATTACCTATATGCGTACCGACTCGCTCAGAATCTCAAATTACGCTATTGACGAGGTTACAAAATATATCCGCGAGGCATATGGCGATACTTATCTTCCCGCTAAGCCGCGTTTCTTTAAGTCGCGCAGCAACGCCCAGGACGGACACGAAGCTATAAGACCTTCAATGCCGTCGCTGACTCCAGACAGCATTAAGAGCAGCCTGTCATCGGACCAGTACAAGCTCTATAAGCTTATCTGGAGCCGCTTTACCGCATCACAAATGGCTGACTGTATTCAGAAAACCACTCAGGCTGACATCGAGGCGAACGGTTATATTTTTAAGGCTTCGGGTTATTATGTTGACTTTCCGGGCTTTACCGCGCTTTATGTAGAGGGTAAAGATGAGGCTGAGGAGAAATCTTCCCAGCTTCCGCCGCTTGAGAATAATCTTCCCGTAAAGTGCAGGGAGCTTAAAAAGAATCAGCATTTTACTCAGCCGCCTGCGCGTTATACCGAGGCGTCTCTGATTAAGATTCTCGAAGAGTACGGCATAGGCAGACCTTCAACATATGCCGCGACCATAACTACGCTTACAGGCCGCGAGTACGTAAAGCGCGAGGCTAAAAGCCTTGTTCCCACAGAGCTTGGCGAGGTTATAACTAAGCTGATGAAGGAGCGTTTTCCGGATATTGTAAATGTAAAATTCACAGCTCAGATGGAAGACAATCTCGACAAGGTTGAGCACGGCGATGTACAGTGGGTAGAGCTTCTTAAAGAGTTTTACGGCGGATTTGAAAACACTCTAAAAGAGGCAAAAGCCGAGATGGAGGGTGTAAAACTCAAGCTCAAAGAGGACGAAACCGACATTATTTGCGATAAATGCGGCCGTCAGATGGTTGTAAAGATGGGCAGATACGGTAAATTCATTGCTTGTCCCGGTTATCCCGAATGCAAAAATATTCTTAAATACGTTGAAAAAACAGGCGTAGCGTGCCCAAAATGCGGAGGAGACGTAATTGTAAAGAACACCAAATCAAAACGTGTATTCTACGGCTGCTCAAATTACCCAAATTGTGATTTTGTAAGCTGGAACGAGCCTGTAAATGAGAAGTGCCCTCAGTGCGGTCAGATTCTATATAAAAAGAAGGGTAAAAAGCCGACTCTGTTCTGCGCAAATACTGACTGTAGCTATACCAAAACAGCAAAAACGGAAGAAAAGTAATGTATATTAATGTAATAGGCGCGGGGCTTGCGGGCTGTGAGGCTGCGATGCAAATCGCTAATCGCGGTATTGAGGTTCATCTTTTTGAAATGAAGCCGCAAAAACGCACTCCCGCTCATAAATCAGATTTGTTCGGCGAGCTGGTTTGCTCCAATTCGCTTAAGGCTATGCGCGTTGAAAGCGCGGCAGGCCTGCTTAAAGAGGAAATGCGTCGGCTTGATTCATTTTTAATGAAGTGCGCCGATAAATGTCAGGTTCCCGCGGGAGGCGCGCTGGCTGTTGACCGTGAGATATTCGCTCGGCTTGTAACTGAGGGGATTGAAAGCCATCCGCTTATAAAGGTGTATCATGAAGAGATAACCTCAATTCCGGATGACGCTGTCACAATTATAGCCACCGGGCCTCTGACTTCCGATCCGCTCGCCAAGGCAATTGAAGAGCGTTTCGGCGATTCACTCTCGTTCTTTGACGCGGCGGCGCCTATTGTTACCGCCGAAAGCGTTGACATGGATTACGCGTTTACAGCGTCACGATATGACCGGGGCGGAGATGACGATTACATCAATTGTCCGATGAACAAAGAAGAGTATGAGGTCTTTTACAACGCTCTTGTAAATGCGGAGCGTGCTCCTCTTCATGACTTTGATGTAAACAATCCGAAAGTCTACGAGGGATGTATGCCCGTTGAGGTATTGGCTCAGCGCGGCGAGGGAACACTTCGTTTCGGCCCGATGAAGCCCGTAGGATTAATTAATCCGAAAACAGGGCACAGGGCTTGGGCGCTTCTTCAACTGCGCAAGGAAAACGCCGCGGGAACAATGTACAATCTCGTCGGTTTTCAGACTAATCTAAAGTTTCCTGAGCAAAATCGAGTGTTCTCACTTATTCCTGCGCTCCATAACGCAGATTTTGTAAGATACGGAGTTATGCATCGCAATACTTTTTTATGTTCTCCCAAGGTGCTTAATTCTGATTTTTCTGTTAAAGAAAATAGCAGACTGTTTTTTGCCGGGCAGATTACAGGTGTTGAGGGATATATGGAAAGCGCCGCGTCAGGAATTATGGCAGGCATTAACGCGGCAAAAGTACTAAAAGGGGAGAACACCCAGACGCTGCCCGAGACCACTATGATCGGAGCGCTTTCAAGATACATAGCCGATCCGACCGTAAAAAAGTTTCAGCCAATGGGAGCGAATCTTGGAGTTTTGCCTGAGCTTGAAAAAAGACCGCGAGATAAGCGTGAACGTGCCGCAGCGTATGCAGAGCGCGCTCTGACCGCTTTAGATAAATTTCTTTCAGAGAATATTGGTGATTGATATGAAAATAATTGTAGACGCATTCGGAGGCGACAACGCGCCGCTTGAAATAATAAAGGGATGCGCCGAATCTGTAAGTAAATTCGGAGTAGATATTATTCTTACAGGCAAAGAAACAAAAATCCGCGAGGTTGCCGTTGAGAATAAAATTCCACTTGACCATATTGAAATTGAGGACTGCGATGATGTAATTACAATGCACGATTCAGCCGAAAGTGTGGTTAAGACCAAAAAAAACAGCTCTATGGCCGTTGGTTTCCGTCTGTTAGCTGAAGGAAAGGGAGACGCTTTCCTGAGCGCGGGCAACAGCGGAGCGTTGTGTGTCGGCGCGACTCTGCTTATAAAAAGGATCAAGGGTATCAAGCGCCCCGCGTTTGCACCTGTCCTTCCCAGCGTAACAGGTTGCCTGATGCTCCTTGACGGCGGAGCAAATGTTGACTGCCGCCCTGAAATGCTGCGTCAGTTTGCGGTTATGGCGTCGGTTTATATGGAAAAGGTAATGAAAATTGATAAGCCGCGTATAGGACTTGCCAATGTCGGCACCGAAGATCATAAGGGAACCGAGCTTTACCGTGAAACCTACGGAATCTTAAAAGAGAGCAAGCTTAACTTTATCGGCAATATCGAGGGCAGAGATGTTCCCTCGGGTATTTGCGACGTAGTTGTTTGCGACGGATTTACAGGCAACATGATTCTCAAAACATACGAAGGCGTTGCTGCTGTTCTGATGAAAGAAATCAAGAACATCTTTACGGGCAGCACCAAGGGCAAAATGGCCGCAGCGCTTGTAATGAAAGACCTTAAAGCTATGAAAAACCGCTTTGATTATAACACATACGGCGGCGCCCCTATTCTCGGCGCTTCAAAGCCCGTGTTCAAGGTGCACGGCGACGCAAAGGCGATTACTCTTGTTAACGCTATAGGTTTGTGTATAGATTATGTTGAGGCAAACGCGATTGATGTGATTTCTGCGTCACTTAAATAACGGAGAATTGAAATGGAACTTGAAGACAAAATCGGATATCATTTTAAAAATAAAGAACTGTTAACGGTTGCGCTTACTCATTCCTCATATGCCAAAGAGCGAAAATCGCAGCATATCGAGTATAACGAGCGCCTTGAGTTTTTAGGCGACGCGGTGCTTTCTATCATCGTCAGCGACTATATATTCAAGCATTGCCCTGATTTGCCGGAGGGTGAGCTGACTAAGCTCAGAGCATCGCTTGTATGCGAAAAATCGCTTTTTGAGTTTGCAAAGCAAATCCGTTTAGGCGACTATCTTGTACTCAGCAAAGGTGAGAGAAAGAACGGCGGCGCCGAGCGTCCTTCGATTGTATCGGACGCTTTTGAGGCGCTGATTGCAGCGGTTTATCTTGACGGGGGCATGGAGTCTGCATCAAAGCATGTTTTGAACTTTATTATTCCGGCAATAAAAAACTCTAAAAAGCCTCAGGTAAAGGATTATAAAACCACCTTGCAGGAGATTATTCAAAAGAATCCGGGCGAGAGACTGGAGTATGTTCTGGTGTCTGAGAGCGGTCCCGATCATAACAAGCATTTTGTTTTTGAAGTCCACCTTAACAGCAATGTAATAGGCAAAGGCGGCGGCAAAAGTAAAAAAGAGGCGGAACAGCAGGCAGCACGGGAAGCTTTGGAGTTGATGGGCTATTAAAACGGGTAACGTATCAATTTTTATTCCTCATAACGGATGCCCGCATCAGTGCAGCTTTTGTAATCAAAAGAATATCACAGGGCAAAACGCGCAGCCTACTCCCGAAGAAGTTGTGCGTACACTAAAAAAAGCGAAAGAAGATTTAAAAGAAAAAAGCATGCTTACCGAAATTGCTTTTTTCGGCGGCAGCTTTACCGCAATTGACAGGGAATACATGATTTCTCTGCTTGAAGCCGCAAAAACTTTTTTACCGGATTTTTACGGGATAAGGATTTCGACGCGGCCTGATTACATTGACGATGAAATTCTTTCAATCCTTAAAGAGTACAAAGTAACGTCAATTGAGCTCGGCGCGCAGTCAATGGATAATTCTGTATTAGAACTAAACAAGCGCGGCCATTCTGCCGAGGATGTAGTCAACGCATCAAATCTGATTAAATCCCGCGGCTTTTCACTCGGCTTGCAGATGATGACAGGGCTTTACGGAGCTACTCCTGAAAAGGACCTCGCTACCGCTAAGAAGATTATTGAGCTTAAACCTGACACAGTGCGGATATATCCCACTGTTGTAATGAAAAATACGGACTTAGCCGAGTATTATTTAAATGGGAGCTTTGTTCCGTATACGCTTGAGGAATCGGTTTCGCTATGCTCAACGCTTATTCTTTTATTTGCAAAGGCTGACATAAAAATTATTCGGCTGGGGCTGCATTACTCCGACAGCCTTGTTAAAAACAGCTTGGACGGAAATTATCACCCCGCCTTTAAGGAGCTATGTGAAAGCCGAATTTTATACAATTCATTTTTAAGTAAGGCTAAAAGCTTTTCGGGGAAAAAGCTGATAGTTAAAATTAATCCAAAATCATTGTCAAAGTTTTTGGGGCAAAAAAAACGGAACCTTATTTTATTCCGTGAAATGGGCTACGAGCCTGAAATTCAATTTGACGACACATTAGATAAGTACGATTTAGGGGTATATAATGCGACTGAAATCTCTTGAAGTCCACGGCTTCAAAACTTTTCCCGATAAAACTAAATTGACATTTGAAAACGGCATTACCTCTGTTGTAGGCCCTAACGGCTCGGGAAAGAGCAACATAAGCGACGCTATCCGCTGGGTTCTCGGCGAACAGTCGCCAAAAAGCCTCAGGTGCACACGCATGGAGGATGTCGTATTCAACGGAACCGATAACCGCAAAAAGACGGGTTACGCCGAAGTTACGCTGAATATAGACAATTCCGACCGCTTTCTTGATTTTAACGGTGATGAAATTGCCGTTACCCGCCGCTATTACCGCAGCGGCGAAAGCGAGTATTTAATTAACAAGGCAGCTGTAAGGCTGAAGGATGTCAACGAGCTGTTTATGGATACAGG
>OMYD01000015.1 GCA_900315195.1 uncultured Eubacteriales bacterium
CTGTAATGATTATTTCTTGGCGGCTGCTTTTTTCTTTGCCTTGTGTGTCTGCCAGATAACCCAGAGGGGACCTGCAATGCAGAGCGAAGAATAACAACCGGAAATAACACCGATCATCATCGGCAGAGCAAAGCCCTTAACCGAGCTGATGTTGAATACGCTTGCTACAACAAATACGGTGAGAATCGCCGCGAGAGTTGTAACAGACGTCATGATTGTTCTCCTGATTGTCTTGGTGCAGCTTACGTTGAATACGGTGTCGATGCCGACCTTTCTGCCCATAAGCTTTCTCTGCTCACGAACACGGTCGTAGATAACGATCGTATCGTTCAGCGAGTAACCGAGAATCATAAGAACAACCGCGATGAAGTTGGAGTCGATCGGCCAGCGGAAGATGACATACAGGAAGTAAATCATAGCCACGTCGTGGAACAGCGCGACAAGCGCCATAACACCCGCGGACAGACCGCCGATTTTTCTGAATCGGATGGTTACATAAAGTACCATCAGTACGCTTGCGATTCCGACCGCAACCAGACATTTGAGCAGGAAGCTCATACCCATTGACGGGTCAACCGAGTTCTCCTCAAGGAGAGCAAACTTTCCGTCGGGGAATTCCTTCTGAAGCGCGTCAGTAAGTGATGGACCGATTTCCTTATCAATAGCTTCGTTGCCCGCGAACTGAACGGTTACGTTGTTTCCTGTGCCGCCCGCCAAGTCGCTTGAGAACGAGGTTGTAATTCTGTCAGAGGTTTTATCCTGAATGAAGTCATGCAGCTTGTCGTGGTCGATATCGCCCTGATAGCTGTATGTGAGCGTGGCGCCGCCCGAGAACTGAATATCGAGTGTGGTGCCGAAAATAAAGTTGCAAATAATACCGATAAGAATAATGCCGAGCGAAAGGCCGAAGAAGATTTTCTTCTTTCCTGTGAAGTTAAGAATGCGTCTGCCGCCGTTAAACCTTTCGCTGATTTGCTCAGTGGTCATAGAAGTTTCTGCTTTTGTCTGAACATTATTTGTCATTCTTAGCACCTCCATATAACCAAGCTTTTCTGAAGGGCTTTAATCCCGAAACACTTCTGAGCATGAGTCTTGAGAAGAAGATACCCATGATGAAGTTGGAGATAACACCAATCAGCAATGTATAACCGAACGAGTAGATTGTACCCGTGGTAGATTCACCGAAGATGAACGAAAGAATGTTTGACGGACCGAATACCAGCATAAGAATGATGGATACGATTACAACCGTCATGTTACCGTCGATAATTGCGGCAAGTGAGTTTTTGGAGCCCTTTTCAAGAGCGCCGTCAAGGGTTCTGCCGCCGCGCAGCTCTTCCTTAATACGCTCGGCTGTGATAACGTTACAGTCAACGCCCATACCGATTGAAAGGATAAGACCCGCGATACCGGGCAGCGTCATTGTAAACGACGGGAATATCGTAAAGTATCCCGAAATAGCCGCAACCGAAAGCGCCATCTGACCAATAAGTGAAATTACCGCGATGAAGCCCGGGAGACGGTAGAATGAAATCATGATAATGATGATAATAGCAAACGCGATAGCGGCTGCCCAGCCCATAGCGAGCAGAGCGTTCTGACCGAGCGTGGGGCTGATGTTGCCGTATGTTACGGTTTCAAGCTTAAAGGGAAGTGCGCCGGCCTTGATTTTGTTTGCGAGGTCTGTAGCCGTTGCTGTGGTAAAGTTACCTGAAATAATAGCCTTACCGTCGGTAATAACCGCGTTTACGGTAGGAGCGGAAATCATCTGATCATCCATCCAGATTGAAACAACCTTGCCCTTGTACTCGGATGTGATGCTCGCGAACAAATCCTTACCCTCGTCGGTAAGAGTCAGTTCAACAACACTTTCAGCTACGCCGTTTGTTCCGTTCTGGAAGCCCGCCTTTGCGTCCTTTACCGACTTACCGTCCATAAGAACCTTTTCGGCGGTTTCTCCTTTCGGAGTAAGGAAAATTTTGTCGCCGTTTTTGTCAACCGTAGCTGTCGTATAGGAATTGCCCGGACGGAAAGACAAATAAGCCTCAGCCGAAATCTCGCTGATCGCCTCATTGGCGTTGTATTCCTTTTCGTCTGACTTCCACGGGAAACGAACGATAATCTTGTTATGTACGGAATCCGCGTAAAGCTCATAATCCGTAATACCCGAAGATACCATTCGTGTTTCAATGGTTGCCTTTGCAGCCTCAATCTCTTCTTCCGATGCGTCGTAGTTGTCTGCAGGCTTGAATGTTGCGTTTACACCGCCGCTGATGTCAATTCCCCATCGAATGTCGCCTACACCCTTGAGCACCGTGGTTTTATTGTCGCCGTTATAGTAGGCGATGCCGAAAACCGCGGTAAACGCAAAGGCAAGAATCAACAAAGCGACGATGAAAAACACTGGCTTTGGAACTCTTTTCATCATGCCTAAAAAACCTCCGTAAAATTATTCTGCAAGCACAGAAAAAAACCGCTAAAGCGGTTCTTTGAAGAGCTCTGACGCCGGTTATCCGGCAGCCCTTCCGCACTTGGCTATCTGACAGCACGCAAAAACTCTGTTATGCGTGCATAGTTACAGACATAACAGAGTTATTATAAGATTTTTTTGTTAAATTGTCAATAGAATAGAGAATATTTGCGAGGATTTTTTTATCTTTATCAATTTTGCATAAACAAGCGTCGAAAACCGCTTATTTGACCTCCTCCAAAGCTCCGGGCAGCGCTCCCGACTTTATCTGATTTGCGAGCTTATCGGCGTCTTCCTTAGTGAAATTTCCCGAAAGAATGGCGTTGCCGTCGGTTATAGGATCACTTACGGTGGGCGCGGAAATCATTTCGTCGTCAAGCCAAATTGAAACGATACGATGAATATACTTGGTTGTGATTTCCTCAAAGGTCTTTGCGCCCTCTTCGGTAAACTTTAAATCAATAACATAGGAGCTCTCGGCGCTTGTTCCCTGCTGCAGCCTTGACTCGGCGGTTTTTACCGCGGAACCGTCCATAAGCACCTCTTCCGTCTCACCGGTCGGCGTCTTGTAAACAACGGTTCCGTCCGGTTTTTGCTCGGTGAACTTATATTTATTTTCCGGCCGGAATGTCAGCTTTGCCGGAGTCGAAAGGTACTCGCTTACTTCGTTTTCTTTAATGCTCTGCCAATCTTCGGCGGAGTATTCCACTGTGATGGTATTTGCGTCCGCATCCGTTTCCACCACATAATTTTTGATATCAAAGGCGGCAAGGCGCGTCTCCAAAACATTTTTTGCGACCGCAAAAGCATCCGCGTCAAATACAGCGCCCTTGCTCGGCTTAAATACAATTACGGTCTTATTGTCGTCCGCTTCACTTCCGCTGTTATCTTCTGTTGAACACCCCGAAAACAACAGAGCGGAAACCAGTGCAAAAACCAGCGCAAACGCAATAATTGACTTTTTCATACTTTACCTCCTCAAAATAAAAACCTGACAGGAAATCCCGTCAGGTTTATCATAGCATAGCAATTTACTGTTGTCAATTATTTACTTTGAAAGCAGTTTTTCACAAGCTGCAAGCTTTACGCAGATGCAGAATACATCCATAGCCTCCTGAAGCTCGTCATTCGGAGGGAAGGAAGGCGCGATACGGATGTTTGAATCCTTGGGGTCGTTGCCGTTGGGATAAGTTGCGCCTGCGCCTGTGAGGACAAGTCCTGCCTCTTTACAGAGAGCTACAACGCGCTTAGCGGTTCCGTCCATTACATTGATGCTGACAAAATAGCCGCCGTTAGGGTTGGTCCACTCGCCGATTCCTACGGGAGCAAGCTCGTTTTTCAGGGTGTTGAGGACGATTTCGAACTTAGGAGCGAGAACAGCTTTATGCTTCTTCATATGCTCAAGAACGCCTTCGTAGTTGCCGAAGTACTTTACATGACGAAGCATGTTGAGCTTATCATAGCTTATTACCTCAAAATTGTAGCGCTCCTTGAACACCTTCATATTGTTGGGCGACGCCGCCATAGCGGCTACACCCGCGCCGGGGAAAGTGATTTTTGATGTAGAGCAGAACAGCAGGGGCAAATCCTCGTTGCCTGCCTTTACGCACTCATCATAAATATTGAGGAGCTCATCAGGCGTGTCGGTAACATCATGTACGCAGTAAGCGTTATCCCACATAATGCGGAAATCCTTTGCTGCGGGTTTAAGGTTAGCGAAACGCTTAACGGTTTCGGCGCTGTAGGTGATGCCCTGAGGATTTGAGTATTTGGGAACACACCAGATGCCCTTGATGCTGTCATCCTCGGAAACAAGCTTTTCAATCATATCCATGTCGGGGCCGTCCTCGGACATGGGAACGGGAATCATCTCAAAGCCATAGTAGCCTGTAATGCCGAAGTGACGGTCGTAACCTGGAACGGGACAGAGGAACTTTCTGTTCTCTACCTCGTACCAGGGCTTGCAGCCCTCGGCAATCGGTTTTGTCATAAGGCAGGAAATTGTGTCAAACATCATATTCAGGCTTGAGCTTCCGCCGACCATAACATTATGATAGTCTACGCCGAGGATATCGCCGAACAGCTTGCGGCACTCCTCAATACCCTCGAGAATACCGTAGTTGCGGCAGTCCATTTTATCAGCGCCGACAAATTCCGACTTGCTGTTGATTACGTCAAGCATATCAAGAGAAAGGTCAAGCTGAGCCTTGCCGGGCTTACCGCGCGCCATATTCAGGTTAAGTCCCTTGCCCTTTACATCCTCATACTGTTTTCTAAGTACCTGATACTCCTGCTCAAGCTCCTGAGCATTGCAGTTTAAATAATTCATTTTGGATTCTCCTTAACTTATTGTTGCATATTTTATGTCTTTTTCTTTAATATTGTAAATCATAGCGCAAATAAATGCAAGTCTTTTTTTGAATTCCTGCATTTTCAGTGTTTTGTAAATAAAAAAACAGACTTACCGCTAAATCATTGGTAAGTCTGTTGAAATTATTATTGGATTTTTTGCCGTTAATAGTACTGATAGTAGTAATAGCTGCGTTTTCCGCGTTTCTTACCTGAAATACAGCCTACCTTTATAAAGCCGAGCAGCTTACAATCCGCAAGCTTGGCGCTTTCAAGAAGATTTTGAATATCGCCGTGTGTAGTACTGCGCTCTCTCAGAACAACAACAAAACCCGCGACCATATCCTTTAGCATAAGCGCGTCGGAAACAACGCCTATAGGAGGCGTATCAAAAATTACATAATCATATTCGTCATTCAGACGCTTGACCAGCTCAACAAAGCGAGATGAGCAAAGCAGCTCTGACGGGTTGGGCGGAATGGTGCCCGATGTGAGAATATCGAGGTTAGGTAAAACATTTCTGTGAACTATTTCGTCGAAATCACCCATTTTACCGATAATGTTTGAAAGACCCGCGACGTTGTCAACCTTGAAAATATTGTGAACATTAGGACGTCTGAGGTCACTGTCTATCAGTAAAACACGCTTTTCCATTTTTGAGAAGGAAATGGCAAGGTTTGACGAAACCGTACTTTTTCCCTCGCCCTTTGAATAACTGGTTACAGCGAAGATTTTCTTATCATCGGCCGAAAGAGAGAACATTATATTTGTTCTTGCGGCTTTATAAGATTCAACAATCGCGAATTTGCTCATATCAGAAATTGTTTCTACTCTGCTATTGCCTCTGGTGTTTTGTTTTCCAACTTTTATCTTCATGTCTGTCACCTGCCTGAGCTTTCAAAATCGGGAATCTCCGCGAATACGGGGATCTTGTAAATTGATGAAAGATCATCATCATGCTTAATTGTTGTATCTATCAGTTCAAGCAAAACAGAGATAAGGCAGGCAAGTACAATACCAATCGCTCCGCCGATTAACGTGTTGCGCATTTTGTTTGGGGAAATAGGAGAGCTTGGTATATAAGCGTCATGTATTTTGCTTATACTTCCGTAGTTAAAACGATCCAAAAATACTTCTGAACAGCGTGTTACAACATTATCAGCTACAACCTTGCACTTCTTGGGATCTGTACCCTTAACCGAAATATTGATATAAAAGCTTCCGTTAACGGTAGTTATGGCAACATCGCAGTCATTGTACATCTCGGTTACCTTTGGGTCATTCTGGAAAAGAATTACACAGTTTGAAGCAAGCGCGGAAGAACCGGCCAGGTCAGAGTTAAAAATCTTTTGCGCAAGTTCATTGTTACTCTGCATTGAATCCGTATCGAAGGATGAATTCTTCTTGGGTTCGGTTGGTGTAGTCGGAGTTGTATTGCCCTTATCATCCGATTTATCCGCATCACGCTTACCGTAGTTCTGAACGTATATCATAGCCGATGTGCTGTATACCGGCTTTATGATAATACTCGAATACAGAAAAAATATCAGCGCCATAAGAACACCCGATAGAATAATCAGCGGAAGTCTGTGAAGCAAAATGCTGATAATCTTTTGTATGGTTACATTTTTTCCCATGACATAACTCCTTTTTTGTAAATAGAAAACCGCTGCAAAACTATGCAGTTAAAGCAACAGTATGCTAAATGCTAAATAATGTGAAACCCAATTTCCATCTGTTTCACTATAATCTCACAACATGATATTATATTATAATCATCTAAATAATTAATTCTAAAAGAGAATTATGATAAAGAAATTATCAAATTAATGAGGAATAACATTCAAAAGAACACCAGCCGCGACCGCCGAACCGATAACGCCGGCAACATTCGGACCCATCGCGTGCATAAGCAGGAAGTTTCCGGGATTCTCCTGCTGACCGACGCGCTGAGCTACACGCGCGGCCATGGGAACAGCCGAAACACCCGCGGAGCCAATGAGAGGATTAACCTTTCCGCCCGTAAACTTGTACATCAGCTTGCCGAACAGAACACCGAACGCGGTACCCATTGAGAACGCTATAAGTCCCAGAACTATAATCTTAATGGTGTCAAAGGTAAGGAAGGTGCTGCCCTTGGCTGTAGCGCCGACGGTTACGCCGAGGAATATTGTGATGATATTCATCAGTTCGTTCTGCGCCGCCTTTGCTATTCTGTCAACTACGCCTGACTCCTTAAACAGGTTACCGAGCATAAGCATACCTACAAGAGGAGCAGCGTCGGGCAGGAATATTGAAATCAGAATAACAACTATAATCGGGAAAATGATCTTTTCCAGCTTGGATACGGGTCTGAGCTGCTCCATTACTACGGAACGCTCTTTCTTTGTGGTGAGCGCCTTCATAATTGGCGGCTGAATAATCGGCACCAGCGCCATATACGAATACGCGGCAATCGCTATTGAACCGAGAAGCTCGGGAGCAAGCTTGGTTGTAACGAAAATAGCGGTAGGTCCGTCAGCGCCGCCGATAATTGCGATAGCGCCCGACTGGGGCTCGGAAAAGCCCAGGAAAATAGCGCCTGTAAACGTTACAAAAATACCAATCTGAGCAGCAGCGCCCAAAATAAGGCTCTTGGGGTTTGAAATAAGCGGACCGAAGTCGGTCATACAGCCGATTCCCAGGAAAATAAGGGGCGGATATATTCCGAGCTTTACACCTTGATACAGGTAGTAGAGCAAGCCGCCGTTTACCGGGCTCTCATAATACCACTGCCCGTTAATAAACTGCAGCGGATGTCCGGCTGCGGCAGGGTCGCTTTTGTCCGCGATTTGAACCAAAGTGGTTTGAGGAGCCGCCATAATCTCGGGAAACAGATTTACAAGCAGCATACCGAAAGCAATAGGAAGCAGCAAAAGCGGCTCATACTGCTTTTTAATAGCGAGGTACAAAAGGAAAATCGACACCGCTATCATTATATAGTTCTGCCAGTTCAGCGTCATCAGACCCGAACTGCTGTAAATGCCGTATATGGCATCTAAAAAACCGTTGAGTATTTCCATAAAAAGCTATGTTCCTTTCTGATATATTCGCTTAAAATGGGCGTGTGTTATCCAGAACACCCGCATTTGCCCAGGCAGAACGTCCGCCGCTTGCTTTTTTGATGCTCTTGATTCTTGTTTTTGAGGACGTCATGCCGCTCGCCGCGACAGCCGCCGCTATAACCGCGACAACCTCCTCGGGGATTCCGTCCTCAATTGTCGGAGGAGTGATATAGGCAGGCTTTTGAATGATATGGACGCCGCTGTCACCGCTGACCGCCTCAACCACCTTTTGCTTTTTCTTCTTTTTGTCCGCCGCGTTCTGAGCACCGGCTATAATGGCGCTGTATAGTTTTATTACCAGTATTAAAAGAAACAGCATTGCGAAAACTACCGCAAAACCCGTCAGAATAACCTTTACCGAGGAAATAAACTTTTCCGACATACTTAATTCCGACGTTACTGCCTGCAGCTTCGGTAAGCTTGAATGCAACATAAAACACCCTCCGAAATCATAAAATTTGCACATATAAATTATTATAATTGATTTTGTTGTTTTTTTCAATATTAAAAACATTTTTATATGTTTTTCGTTAAAATTACCAATATTTTTTTGAAAACAGTAAAAAACAGGGACAGATTTTGCTCTGCCCCTGCTTTTCTTAAAAAAGGAGGAAAATAGTATTATTTTAGAAAACACTTTTATTATTTTATGTTTTTCAGCGTGTTTTTACCGCAAACCGGGTTCACAATTAAAGTATAATACAAATCAATCCGTTGCATCCGTCGTTAATTACGCGCTCGATAGTCTGCCCTATTTTTTTACGGGCGTCAGCAGGCATTCGGTTAAGCTTGTTGTGGAGTCCTTCGTTGACAAGCTCGTGTACGGATTTTCCGAAAATGTTGCTCTCCCAGATTTTTTCGGGGCTTTCCTCAAACTCTTTGAGAAGATATGCCACAAGCTCCTCCGACTGCGCCTCTGAACCGACAATCGGGGTTACCTCGGTTTGGGTTTCAACGCGCATCATATGGATTGAAGGCGCGCTTGCTTTAAGCTTTACGCCGTATTTGCCGCTCTGCTTTATGATTTTAGGCTCGTCAAGAGTAAGCTCATCGATAGTCGGCATAACAATTCCGTAGCCCGTCTCGCGAACCTGCTCGTAAGCGCGGGATATTTTATCAAACTCGCGCTGCTTTTGAGACAAAGTGCTTACGCAGCTCATAAGAGCGTTTTCGTCCGCTATATCAAGCCCTGTTTCCTCGGACAGAACCCTGTAAAACAGGGCGGGGTCAATCTGGACACCGACAGAAGCGTTGCCGACACCTAAATCAAGACTCAGCAATTCACAGCCCGTTACATATTCGCAGTCCGCGATCTCATCTGTCGCCTTACGGATTTCACGTATTTTTTCGACCTTGCCCGCGGAATCCTTAATCGCGTTAAAAAGCTCGGATTTCAGCCAGTGGCTGCGGCTGAGTTTAACAACCCATTTTGGTATGTCAACTTTTATCTCGCGTATCGGAAACTCAAAAAGAAGCTGCGCTAAAATACGTTTTATCTCGTTTTCGCTTAATTCCATGCAGCTTACCGGCAGCACGGGCACAAGATATTTGCGCGACATATCCTCTGCCATCGCCTTAGTGGATTCCGCCTCGGGTTCAGCCGAATTGAGCAGAACAATAAACGGCTTGTTAATTGCCTTGAGCTCGTTTATAACCCTTGCTTCGCTCAGAATATAGTCTTCCCTGGGAATATCGCTGAAGCTGCCGTCGGTGGTAATTACCAGACCGATTGAGCTGTGGTCGGTAATAACCTTTTTTGTTCCGATTTCCGCCGCCTCGTCAAAGGGAATCTCCTCATCCGCCCAAGGGGTCTTTACCATACGCGGACCGTTTTCCTCGCTGTGACCGAGAGCGCTGTCTACGATATATCCTACGCAGTCAATCATTCGCACCTTGAAGGAGATGTTGTCTTCAAGCTCGACCTCGACACTCTCCTCCGGAATAAACTTTGGCTCGGTAGTCATAATCGTTTTTCCCGCCGAGGACTGTGGCAGCTCGTCGACAGTGCGCGAGTATATGCTTTCATCGTTGATATTCGGAAGCACAAGCGAATCCATAAAGCGCTTGATAAAAGTGGATTTGCCGGTTCTTACGGGGCCCACAACACCGATGTAAACATCGCCGTCGGTGCGGCGCGATATGTCCTGATATACATTTTTCTCTTCCATTGTACCGCCTCCTTACAGCTTTGGAATCAACAGCATTCGGTCGCTGTCGAGCACCGCGTTTTCAAGCTCGTTTTCAGACATCAGCAAATCAAGACCGGTATTATGTCTTTTGGCTATGTTCCACAAGCTTTCGCCCTCGGACGCGTAATAAAGGGTAAGGGCGCAGCCGTCGGGCACTATCGGCTTGTCATCAAATATTTCAACAGAGCTTACAGCCTTGTATTTTTCGCTGTTTACCGCTCCTCCGCTGACCTTTATCTCGCAGCGGATATCAACGGCGTTGTCCTCGGTAAGGCGGTAACTTATGCTTATTACGCGCGCGTTTGAAAAAAGAACCGTGTTGCAGCTTTCCGCGGATGGCAGAACCCTCTCAAGCTCACAGGCGCGCTCTACAAACACAGGCGTGTTTTCCTCGTCAAGCGCCAGAATGCACAGGTTGATTTTTCCCTTTGCGGAAATACCCTCCTTGCCGCTGACTGTTTCGCACGAAACGCTGTCCGCGTAAATATCAAGCACCTTTGACAGCTTGCATCCGTCTATTTTCGCGGTGGTCTTTTGGATAAACGTGTCCCCTATTTCACACACACCGCCAACAATTCCAAGCTCGGAAAACTGGGGCGCGCACGCGAATTCCGTGCAGTATGCGTCGGTTATTATGTCAGCTTCGCCTGTTGAGTATCCCTGAGCGGATACGCAGAGCATAGCGTCAAAGGATATTGCCGGCTTGTCGGATAATATATCGTTTTTAAGGCGGATGTCATATGACATTACTTCAACGTTGAATATATTGTCGGTGCCCTCCTCAACTCCCTCACAGTCAATTATCTGCTGAAACGGCAACAGGTAATTAAGCTTAGCGGTTTCTCCTGTTTCAATATTGGTGAGGTAAAACAAGTTTATGTTAATTTCACCATTGAGCAAAATCTTGCCGCTTACCGCCTTTGCGTCCGTAAGCCCCGCGGTAACCTTTGAGTACAGCACTGCTTCGACAGCGGGCTTATCGGCAACGGAAATCTGCTCGCTTATGGTAAACTGCTCCTGACAATTTGCCTTGAGGTCGCTGAGCGTTACGTTTTGAGTAAGCGTTTCAAGATTTTCATTTTCCGGCTCAAAAAGCGAAGTTGTTTTTGCGGAAATTACCTTTGCGTAAAGCGAAAAGGCTCCGTGCATTACCAGCCTGCGCGGACTGAGCGCGCGGCAGTTGATGTACTCGGGACGGGTTTTTGTAAGTACAATATAACCCTCCGACGCGTCCCTTACGGTAAAGCTTTGCGAAAAGCCAACCGTATGCTCGCAGCTGCGAATCGTCTTTTTTTCGCGCTCAACATACAGAACGCTGACAACACATGCGCCGTCAATCTGAAGCTGTCCGCCCGAAAGTGTTTTAGACTGAATTTGCGGTATTAGTGTGCATTTAAGAATTTTTTCAATATCCGGACAATAATCGGGCAGTGTCAAATCGACATCCGTCAGCTGTTCGGCAACCGTATCAAGCACAATGGCCGGTGCGCGGAATGTACGGTTTTCCTGATTAAACTCCATATTGCTCTCTCCTTTTATTTTAATCTGTATCAATATATGACTCAGGAAAGATAAATATGCAGGTTAATATGGTAAAGAAATAGCGGCTGACCCTAAGGTCAGCCGCCGAATTAATCTTATGTATGTGATTATGCGATTTCAGCAAGCATTCTCTGAAGCTGAGTTACGTCGCGGATGCTGAGGTAACCGTCCTGGTTGGCGTCACCCGCGATGGGATCGATTGAATTAAGAGTTCTGTACTCCGCGAAATAACGCTGGAGAGCGGTGGGGTCAAGAACACTTAACTTGCCGTCTTTGTTGGCGTCACCGAGGAGGAAACCAACTCTGACTTCGGTCTCTGTTGAATAGGTAAAGCCGGAGAAGCCGCTCTGGGATGTAATATCCTTAACAACGCCATCCTGAACAAGATCCGCTGTCTTCATGTCGCCGGATACTACTACGCCGATGCCGAGGTCTATAACGTTAAGGTTAACAGTTGTTTTACCAGTGCCGAGTACGCTAAATGTAGCAAGTACAAAATTATCCATGGATGAGAAGCTTACAAGATCAGCGTCGGTAAATGTGCCCTCTACAAGACCGGCAGTGTTAGTGTTAAAGCTTGCGGAAGGTGCCTTGGGCATTGAAACGCTGTCGAGAGAAAGCTTCTTTGAGTCATATGTAAGCTTCCATGTGGAGTTGATCACGCTCTTTGATGCTTTAAACTTATAAGCAACAGTTACTTTGTTGACATTTTTGTCAAATGTTGTAGAAGCGGGATCAAAGAAGTTTGACTTGCCGTTTACAAGAAGTCCGTCAATTGTTTGTCCGCTGGCGGTTTCGGAAGTGGCTGTTACGGTTGCGCCTGAAGATGTCTGAACAACGCCGTTGTCAACGATGCTTACAACACTTGTTCCGTTAAGGTAGTTCATTTCGTTAACGGTAAGGGTTACGTCTGTTGTACCGGGAGCAAGGACTTCAAACTCAGCCTCTACAAAAGCTCCGCCTGCTGTGAAGTCCGCGGGATTATCGGAATCGGTAAAGTTTCCGTAAACGGGGTTGCCGCTGTCGTTTACGGTGTCGCCGCTTACAGGACACAAATCAGCACCCGCTGTGTTGAGCTTAAGCTTTGAGCTGTCGTAAGCAAGGCTCCAGTCAGCACTGTTGATTTTTTTGTTTGAAGTAAGGTTATAAGATACTGTAACTGTGTCGCCAACTTCGAGATCAGACTCGGAAGAGGTCTGGAACATATTTGACTTTGAGTTTACTTTAAGTGTTGTGCCTACGGGCTCGGGTGATGTGGTGGGTTCGGTTGTTGTGGTGGGATCGGTAACGATAACGGGAGTGCTGCCGCCCTTGCCGATTCTTGCGAGAGGAACGGTGATAAGGTCGTCGTCTTCCTTCTCCAATGAAGTATTGTCGCCCGCGTGATATTCCTGCATTGTGTTGTCGAGCATTGAAGCAGCGTCAAAGGGAACGCAGTCCAGCATCGATTCATTTCTGGTGCCGAAGAAAATAGCGCCGATACCGTTATTGGCAATATTAGTTGCGGTAGTGCCGATAGCTGAGAGCGGGATCTTCATCTCATAGAAAGAGTCGTATTTGGTGTCGTGCTTGCCCTTAGAGCCTGTAAATGTTTTGTAGTCTACCCAGTCAGCGCTGTCGCTGTAAACATCGTCAGTGCTGTCAGAATAGTTAAGGCCCCAAATATGGCTGCAGATATTTGTGTCAGCCATGTTGTAAGTAATACCTGCCTGAGTAAAGGAAGTGCAGTGGGTTGTATAGTCGGTAGTACCGTTTGAATCAGCTGTGAACATTGCGGGAGTTCCGCCGTCGCCAATCTTAGCGCTCATAAAGAACAGATGGTCAACATGAGTCTGGAATGTGGATTCTACTCCCCAAATGCCTGATTTACCGTTCTCAGGTGTAGCCAGCTTACCGGTCATGCCCTTGGAGTTGGGGTCAACGCTGAGGCCGAGAACAATCGGGACTGAGCCCATCTTGCCGTTGTCCATCAGAGATTGGTCGCCGGCGTTCTGCCATGTATCGGTAGTGTTTACAAACTGCATACCGATATAAAGGTTTGTGCTGTCGTAAGCCGCGAACAGAGCATAGCAGTCAGCAAGGCTGTTTTCATGGGAGCCCTTCCAGTGGTTGGGGCAGTCCCAGGCAGCACTCTGAGCGATCATCATATCCTCTGACCAGTCGCTTGCGTTACCGTCAATGGTGATTGTAGCCTGTTTACCTACTTTGCCGTCGGGATTTGTTTTGTAGTAGCTTGCGAGTGTGCCTGTTGCAGCTGACGCCGGAACGCTGACTACAACGAGTGTGGTGATAAGCAGTGCCGCTACAAGCAAAATGCTTATCAGTTTCTTTTGTGTTTTCATCGTTAATTAACCTCCTAAACTAATGTGCTAAACAGCAATATACATTACCAATTCTATTATATCGTGATTCGTCAAAAAACTCAACAAAAAAATGAGATGTACAATGTTTTTGTCACAATGCACATCTCACGCACTATAAATTTGTTCAAAATGTCCTGGTTTAGAGCGGTTGTTTAACCTTTTTTATCCCGAACAGCTTCCTGAGAATTCCGGAAAAGAATTTTGGATTATCAATAAGTACTACTTTCATAAAATTACCTCCTAAAACATGATATACTGACGACGACCAGCGACGCCGACGCGACAACAAGCGTCCACTTTGCTGGGAGCAGCGTCGCGATGAGAAGCCCGGTGCCAAACCACACCGCTGATTTGATTTTTTGTTTGCGGCACCTCATTGCATCACCCTATATCATTGTATAACCTAACAGAAAAAGTGTGCTTGTATTTTTTACCGCTTTGTATTATGATGTTAGCGGGACGTGATTTGATGAAAACAATTACAATTCAAAAAAACGACGCGGGCCAGCGCCTTGATAAATTTCTTCAAAAACGCTTTAAAACCATGCCTAAGTCTATGATGTATATGTACATACGCAAAAAGTGCATTAAGCGCAACGGCAAAAGATGCGATATCGCCGAACAGCTTAAAGAGGGCGATGTGCTTACCTTTTATATTAAGGACGAATTTTTTGACGCTCCCTCAGAAAAGAACTACGAATTTTTAAAGGCGCCGAAAAAGCTTGACATCGTTTACGAGGACGAGAATATCCTGCTGCTCGACAAAAAGCCCGGGGTGATAGTTCATCAGGACAAGCAGTATCACTTTGATTCTCTGATTGCCCGTATTCAGCACTATCTGTATGACAAGGGCGAATACGACCCTGAGCTGGAGCGCGCCTTCTCACCTGCACTTGTCAACCGGATAGACCGCAACACCGGCGGGATCGTTATCGCCGCAAAAAACGCGGAGAGCCTTAGGATTCTGAACCGGAAAATGAAAACGCGCGAGCTTGAAAAGTTTTATCTGTGTCTTTTGCATGGCAAGCCCAAGCGCGGCGAGGCTACTCTCAAGGACTACATGATCAAAAACGAAAGCAAAAACAAGGTTGCGGTATTTCATCACCCTGTTGAGGGCGGCAAAGAAATGATTACAAAATACCGTGTTCTGGGCTTTGACGGGAAATACAGCCTCGCAGAGGTTGAGCTGCTTACGGGCAGAACCCACCAGATACGCGCTCACATGGCTTCAATCGGTAATCCTCTTGCCGGCGACACAAAATACGGCGCAAAAAAAGCGCCCGACGGTTTTCCGTATCAGGCGCTGTACAGCTATAAGCTGAGGTTTAATTTTTCATCCGACGCGGGAATACTGGAGTACCTCAACGGCAAAGAGTTCAAAGTAGACGAAAAAAATATCTGGTTTTTCACTAATCAGTAACACTAATCACTGTTTAAGGCACATCATCGCGCTCATTGTTCCCCTATGCCCTTTTGTTGCCCGATGGCTCCACAAAAGCTCGCTGTTGCAGTTAGTGCACAAATCGGAAAGCGTTATGTTTTCCTCCGGTACGCCTGCCGCCATAAGGATTTGACGGTTTGCCTCAAGCAGATCAAGCATATATTTGCCTGCGCCTTTTGAGAATACAAAGCGCTCAACAGGCAAATCGGTAAGTGCCAGAAAGTTTGCCGCGCATGGCTCGTCTACCTCATAACAGCAGACCGAAATAGCGGGACCAACAGCCGTCTTTATGTCTTTAGGATCTGTACCGTAGAGTTCGGTCATCTTTTTAATAACCATCTCGCCTATTCTGCCAACGGTTCCGCGCCAGCCGGCGTGTGCAAGCCCTATGGCGCGCTTTTCGGTATCCACAAAAAACAGAGGCGTGCAGTCGGCGTAATAGGTTACAAGCGTAACGTTCGGCTCATTTGTGATAAGCGCGTCGACGCTCTCCATATCGCGCGGTCTGTATATGCCGATCCCCTTATCGGCGGAAGTTACGGCACGCACATAGGTGTGGTGATCCTGCGCTGAGGCGACAAGGCTGTTGAAGTCAAACCCCGCGCCGGCACAAAATCTCCTGTAGTTTTCGGTTACACGCTCGGGATTATCGCCGCGGTTGAACGCCATATTCATAGAGGCAAACTCGCCCTCGGATACTCCGCCTAGACGTGTGGTAAAAGCGTGATTAATAAATTTTATTTCCGATAAGGAATTATAAGTGAGATAAGGCACGCTGTCGGCATTGTTAATCGTCATGGTTTTTGATTCAAATTTCATAGGACTCTCCCGTTAAACTAATCTCAGACAGAAAATTGTTGCAAGTAAAAATAAAGTGTGGTATATTAGTATTATACGAGGTGATTTCATGAAATACAAGTTTTTCGGAAAAAATATTACTCCCGACTGCAATTACTGCGAGTATTCGGGTTTTGAAAACGGCATTGTCGGCTGTAAAAAATCTAAGGTTATCAAGGACGGAAAGTGCCGCAGCTTCAGCTACGATCCGTTAATGCGCGTACCTACATCGGTAACATTAAGCGGCAACTATACCGCGGACGATTTTAAGCTGTAATACATAAAAGAACAAACAGGGGTTGACTCAGTGAGCCGACCCCTGCTTTTTTACTCTATAGGAAACTTCTCTATTCCGTCGTTAAAAAAACTTTGGAAGATGGACGTTTTCAAAGGCGGGCGAAAGTGCCCACCGGCACTTTTTTATTTATACGGCACGCTGTCGATAATTGTATTCACGGAATTGTAATAGTCAATTGAATCGTATGCGGCGTATGGATTTTCACTGCCGAGCAGATAGATATTGCCGCCGATATAAACGCAGCGGTCAACGGTAGCGTATTCGCCCTTAATAACGTCAGAGGTGTAGTCATCCACCACCGTTATTTTTCCGTTGTCAATACAGAAGTTAAGTGATCCGCTTTTTGTCACAGGCTTTTCATAGTCAATATATTCCTGAGTTTTGGAATCGTATTCTCCCCATTTGTAATAGTTCATGGGAATGGTGTAGTCGTTTCGCTCAAAGTTGACTAGAAGCGCCTTTGGATTATTTTGAACCTCCGAGGAATAATTCCGGAAGATTTTTGTATCGAGCACCTTTGGATCCGCCTTGTCGGTAACGTCGAAGGTGACAATTTTGAGCGCGTTGTTGAGATTGTAATCAATCGGCTCATCAGATGCTTCTTCCGTATGGTAGCCTATTCCGAGGATCGTGTTTTCATCGACGGGAACAAGCATGGTTGAAAAGCCGCTGATTTTTACAAAACCTTTGATTTCGGGCTTGGATGGATTTGAAAGGTCGATTACAAACAGCGGGTCTGTCTGACGGTAAGTGATAACGTAGGCGGTATCATTTATATAGCGAACCGCCTCGATATGCTCGTCCTGCGCGAAATCCGTTACCTCTCCTACTTTATTCAAATCCATGTCAAGCACAAAGAGGTTGTTGCTCTCCTTGCCTGTTTTCGTATCATATGAGGTTGTCGCGACGCGAAGGGTGCCGTTGTACTCGTCAAGTGCGTACTGATTATTTACAGCGCCTTTAACGGAACCTGATGCGGCAAAACCGATGTCTTCCTGAAGGCTGATTTTTATGATTTGAGTCTGCTCCGGTTCATAGAAGACGCCGGAAGGCTCTTCGTCACCGGGATAGCTTCCGTTGTGATAATAGAATCCGTCGCTGTCGGTGGAAAAAGGCTCTCTGCTTTCACTTTCGGCGCCGCTTACTTCATATGGCTGAGCGTCATCGGCAAGCACTTCGTCATAAACCTTCGGCGAATACTCAAACGCGGTTACATATAAGTTCTCAAGATTGCAGTATATTATTTCCGCGCTGCCTAAAATTGCCTTGGTTTTTGCCTCCTTAGTACTGCTTTCGGTGTTTATGCTGCTGACGACAAGAAAGCTGTTTGCCGAGGGGTTCTTAACGGAATAGATATTGTCCAGCGGAACCTCGCTGCTTTCGGCGACGTCAGATGTTGAATCACATTTTTTACCGACAGCCGGAAGACTGTTTTCACTGTATATATAATAATCGGAAACGACATAGAGCATGCCGCCTATCATTCGCGAGGAAATATATCTTCCGCTTTGATAAAACGAATCGACGCGCTTTATGTCTTTTACATCTGAGATGTCATAAACATTGACATATGTCGTGCTGTTCCAATTTATACCGCCGTACGTTTGGCTGTTATCAACGTTATTCATGCCGAAGCCCGTTGACAGCGCTATCAAGCGGTTGTTGTACAGGTAAAAATCATCAACATATGAATATACATTGCCGTCATATTTGCTTTTTGCTGAATTCAAGGCCTTTATTTCCGAAACCTTTTTTGAGTTTTTTCCTTCCGCCGAAAAAACCTCAATAACGTTACCGTTAAGATAAAAAATATAATTATCGGTTGTTTTTACCGTGTCGGCCTCATCTACTCCTACGGACTGAACGTAGGTGTCGTTGTGGTATGACAAGGGAGCAGATGAACCGCTGTCAAAATATTTATTACCCGACGAGGAACCCGAGGACGCGCCTGATGATGAACCTGACGCGCTGCCTGATCTGCTGCCTGAGGAGTTCGCGGCGCCGTCGTAATAACCCTCGTTGGTAATATAATTATTTGCGCCGATATAACTGTTGAACTTTATAACCTTTTTAAGCTCTGATTTCAGTTCGTCGCGGCTTGAAAACCCGCGAAGCGAGGCTGTAATTGAAGAAGGTGCTTTCGGGTTTTTCCGGTCAGCAGGCTTTACACTGCCGAACACACCCGTAAAGGTCAAGGTACAGGCTGTTACAACAGCCGCCGCGGCTACGGCTGAAATACCTGCCGCAGTTTTTCGTTTGCTATGCTTCGGGGGCAAAAGATTAAGCTGAGGAGTATCGTTTTCAAGGTGTTCAAGTACAAGCTGCTCGTCGATTTCCTCGGGAGCGTTTACTCCGCTGCTGTCAAACTTATTTTTAATAAAATCAAAATTATTATCTTTCATAACCGTCACTCCAAATAATTCTTCATCTTGGCAAGCGCCCGTGAAAGCTTTGAACGAACCGTTGAATGTTTTATGCCGAGCATTTCGGCAATTTCGCGCGTTTTATAGCCGGATATAACCGATAGCAGCACAATGTCCTTTTCCTCAGCGGAAAGGAGCGCAAGCGCCTCCTCAAGCTCCGGAGCGAGGTGATCGTCAGTTACTGGAAGGTCAACGCCGTCATCAAGGCTGAGTACATCCTTGCGGGTGCTGTTTTGGCTGAGAACAGCGCAGCAATTGCGGTACAAAATCTTAAAAAGCCAGCTTACAAACGCCTTTTCGCTTTTAAGCCGCGAGATACCCGCGTACGCATCCGCAACGCAGTCCGCTACCGCGTCCTGCGCGTCGTGAGCGTTGCCGAGCTTGAAATACGCGTAGCGGTAAAGACTGTCTTTATGCTTTAGGTAAAGTTGCGCGAACGCTTGCCTGTCGCCTTCCCTCGCCTTTTTTATGGTTTCCGTGCTCATTTTTTGCCTCCAACGATATCGTTCAATTATATAGTGTCGGTTTTAGGCGGTTTTGTTGCAATCACTTATGAAAAAAAACGCGCCCTTACGGACGCGCTTAAATGTTTATGCCATTTGGAAATCTGTGATGTAACAGTCAATGCACTTTTTTATTGTATCCTTTGCCTTTTTAGCGCCGCTTACCTCGGCAACGGAGGTCTCTTTTCCCTTTTCAAGCGATTTGTACACAGCGAAGAAATGCTGGATTTCCTCAAAGACATGCTTGGGCAAATCCTTTATGTCGCTGTATGTACTGTAGTTGGGATCGCCCAGCGGAACGGCGATTATTTTTTCATCCTTGCTGTCGCCGTCAATCATGTTCAGCATTCCGATAGGCTTGCACTCTACCAGGGTCATGGGCAAAATAGTTTCGCTGCACAGAACAAGAACGTCGAGCGGGTCGCCGTCATCTGCAAATGTGCGCGGAATGAAACCGTAGTTGGCGGGATAATGAGTTGAGGTAAAAAGCACGCGGTCAAGCTTTAAAAGACCTGTTTCCTTGTCAAGCTCATACTTGTTTTTATCTCCCTTTGAAATCTCGATAACAGCGTAGAAATCCTCTGGCGTAATGCGTTTCGGTGAAATGTCGTGCCATATATTCATAGCGTTTCCCCCTTGTTTATTTCTTCTATTATAGAATTTTAACGCCTGTGTGTCAAGCCTTATTTTTTACATCCGAAATAATCTTAATAAGCTGGATTACAATTGTCGGCGCGATTGCCAAGCCGAGGATCAATAGTATCTGCGTTCCGGTTATATCCGCAACCGAGAAAAGCGGATGAAGCGCGGGAACGAACAGAACCAGCGAAAGCATCAGAACGCCCGCAGCAAACGCTCCTACGCTTGCGATGTTTGAGAACAGTCCCAGCTTGAAGATCGACTTCTTGCCGCGGCAGTTAAAGCCGTGGAAAAGTCTTGCCAGGGTGAGAGTCGCGAAAGCCATTGTGCTGGCGACCGCCGCGCTTGAATACAGTCCGATAAAAAACGCCGTGATAACCGAAACAGAAATCAGCGCGCCTTGGGCAAACATAAGGAATGTGAAATCCTTGGTAAGGATTCCCGCCTTCGGATCCCTCGGTTTTTCAGAAAGAAGCCCGTCCTCAGGCGACTCCATGCCTATAGCTATCGCGGGAAGAGAGTCGGTGAGAAGATTGATAAACAGCAGGTGAACGGGCATAAACGGCACGGGCATAGCTCCAAGCGAGGTGAACAGCACCGTTATAATCGCCGCCATGTTGCCCGAAAGCAGGAACATTATCGCGTTTTTGATATTGCGGTAAACGCTTCTGCCGTTAGCTACAGCCTTGATAATTGTAGCAAAGTTGTCGTCCTGCAAAATCATTGAGGCGGCGTCCTTTGAAACCTCGGTGCCCGTAATTCCCATCGCTACGCCTATATCAGCCTTTTTAAGCGCGGGCGCGTCGTTTACTCCGTCGCCTGTCATGGAAACAATATTGCCCTTGCGCTGCCAAGCCTCAACTATGCGTATTTTGTTTTCGGGAGATACGCGCGCGTATACCGAAATGTGCTCAAGCTTTTTGTCAAGCTCGGTATCGTCCATCGCGTCAAGCTCCATGCCTGTAAGAGCTATATCGCCCTCGCGCATAATTCCGATTTGCTTCGCTATTGCTGAAGCCGTAACCTTGTGGTCGCCTGTAATCATAATCGGCTTTATTCCCGCGCGGATCGCGTCGGCAACCGCCTGACGGCTCTCCTCACGCGGCGGGTCAATCATCGACACCAGACCGACAAAAGTGTAGTCGTTTTCAGTTTCAACGCTGAGCTTCTCGGTGCTCTCCTTGTAGGCGAACGCCAGTACGCGCAGACCTTCCTCGGAGTACGCTTGGTTCTTCTTAATTATCGCCTGTCTGTCCTCCTCGGTTATAGCGCGCACGCCGTCTTTTGTTGTTATACTTATACAGCGGTCAAGGATTGAGTCCAGCGCGCCCTTTGTAAGCACATGAGATACTCCGTGAAGCTTATATTTGGTGGACATCATTTTGCGGTCGGAGTCGAAAGGAACTTCCTCCTCGCGTGTCATAACGTCGCGGATAATATTCTCGTCAATACCGATGTGACGCGAGGACTCGATAAGCGCGTACTCGGTGGGGTCGCCAAGGCCTTTCCCGTTAACAATGCTTGAGTCGTTATTGAGAATCATTCCGTAAAGCAGCTGTCTGTGCGCAGCGTCGGCAAGGTTGAGCTGCTCCTCACGGATGCTTTCACCGTTGACGTATATCTTCTGAACCGTCATTCTATTCTGCGTCAGCGTGCCTGTTTTGTCGGAGCAGATTACCGATACGCAGCCAAGGCTTTCAACCGCCTTCAAATCCTTTATGACGGCATTTTCACTAGCCATTTTTCTGGTACCCAGCGCCTGAACTATGGTGACGATCGAGCCCAGAGCCTCGGGAATAGCGGCAACGGCGAGAGCTACGGCGTACATAAGCGAGTCGATAACAACCTCGCCCTTCCAGCCGCTCTGCCACATTGAAAGCACAAAAACCAGAACGCTGATTGCCATGATGATAACAGCCAGACGCGCCGAAAACTGGTCAAGGCTCTGCTGCAGAGGAGTTTTCTTTTCCTTTGCGGAGTTCATAAGCGCCGCTATTTTGCCTATTTCGGTGTCCATAGCCGTTTCGGTTACAACCACAATCGCCCTGCCGTAGGTGACAAGACTGCCCGAAAACACCATATTAGTGCGGTCGCCGAGCGGCGTTTCGCCCTCTATGGGAGCCTCGGTTTTGTCTATATTTGTGGATTCGCCCGTAAGCGAGCTTTCGTTTACCTGCAGAGAATAGTTGTGAATTATTCTTCCGTCGGCTACAACCATGTCGCCCGCTTCCAAAACAACTATGTCGCCGGGAACAACCTTTTTTGAGTCAATTTCGATTTTTTGCCCGTCGCGTATAACCTTGGCGGAAGGCGATGAAAGAGATTTTAGGCTTTCCAGCGACTTTTCAGCCTTAACATGCTGCACAGTGCCGAGAATAGCGTTGAGAATGATTACCGCGAAAATTACGATCGTGCTTTCAAGATTGCCTGAAAAAATAGAGATAATCGCAGCGGCAACGAGAATAATTACAAGCAAATCCGCGAACTGGCTTAAAAATACCTGAAGCGCGGTTTTCTTTTTTCCTTCGGCAAGAGCGTTTTCTCCGTGCTTTAAAAGAAGCTCGTCCGCTTTTTCACGCGAGTGACCGTCTGTAGTGACGTTCATAGCCTCTAGCACCTGTGAGCTTGTTTTTTGATACCAGTCAGCCATTTTCTTCCTCCCGGTAAACAGTATCCGTTGATGAAATCTCAAACGTATTTAATTCTGAAAAAGAATTATTTTCTATTTTAGGTTTCTTTGGCTTTTTCGGTTTGCTGAACATCGTAAGAATAATGGCTATCAGGCATAGGAACACACCCGCTACCGCCATAATCACTCCCACAGTACTTTCGTTTAAAGCGAGAATTACTATGATTGATACAACAAAAAGTACCAAACAGATAAACATAATAATAAAACCGATTTTATAAAGGATATTCATTTTTGGTGCGTTCATTCTGACTCTCCTCCGTTAAGCTGATTAGCTATCGCAGCGAAATCCTCAAGGCTCAGCTGTTCGGCGCGCGCGTTTGCCGCCACACCTGCGTTATTGAGCATAAGGGAAACCGTTTGCTTATCCAAGCCCAATCCGGCACTGAGCGAATTTGATATTACCTTGCGGCGCTGTGAGAAAGCCGCCTTTATCACTCTGAAAAACGCCGCTTCATCGGTTTTTACCGGCGGCTCTTTTCGTATATTAAGCCTGAGCACGGCTGAATCTACCTTTGGCGCAGGCATAAATGAACCAGCGCTCACGTTAAATAAAAGCTCGGGCTCGGCGTAATAATTAACCGACACCGTTACCGCGCCGCTTTCACGTGAGCCTACTTTGGCGCAAATTCGCTGCGCCGCCTCCTTCTGAACCATGACCGTGACCGCGGAAATCGGCAGCCTGTCCTCGAGAAGCTTCATTATTACGGGCGAAGTGATGTAGTACGGCAGGTTGGCGCATACCACAACCTCTATACCCTGAAACTCCTCCTCGATAAGCTTGCGTAAATCAAGCTCCAGCACATCGGCATTGACGATTTTAACGTTGTCATACTCGGCAAGGGTTTCGTCGAGTACCGGAAGCAGCCGCTTGTCGAGTTCTATAGCGACGACCTTGTCGGCAAGCCTGCACAGCTCGTTTGTAAGCACCCCTATTCCGGGACCGACCTCAATTACGCCTACTCCCTGAGCGGCGCCGGAAAGCTCTGCCATCCGCGGACACACCGACGGATTAATCAGGAAATTCTGCCCCAGCGCCTTTGAGAACGTGAAGCCGTGTTTTGAAAGTATTTCTTTAATTGTTCCGATGTCGGAAAGTCTTTTCATTTTAAAGTTCTCAAGCCTTTCGGATATTTGTTTTTCAGCCTGCCGCCCGACGCTTTGCCGAATCCACAGGTAACGCCATCGACGCAAACCGCCGCGTAGCCCTTTAAGTCGGCAGGAACAGAGATTTCCTCGCCGTGGAGAAACGCTCTGATCTCAGCGCTGTCGGAGGAAAGCTCAACGCGCCGCGCGCAGTCAGAAGGCTTTGCCGCCATAAACGCGCTGTGGTGCGGCTCAATTCGGTTTTTAACATTTTCACCGAGGATTATACCGGCTCGCAATACGGGCAAGCCTTTTATCTCAATATAATTCTTAGGGAGAATTATAATTTTATTATTCTTAATAATAAGGTTCTCACCGAACGGACGGTTTACAAACAGGCTGTCGTAAAACTCAAACACCTCTCTATTAGCCGATTCGGTACTTTTTTCTTCACAGCTTGTCCTTATAAGACTGCCGCTTTTGCGAAGCCTTGCCGCGAAGTGACCCTCGCCGCCGTTCATCGGGAAAATTCGGCGTGCGTGTTTCATTGCGGGTCTGCCGAAATCAACACCCGCGTCCTCAAGCGTAAAGTCGGGATTCTCATCAAGGAACCGTTTAATTACGCCCTCGTTTTCCTCGGGTGAGAAGGTGCAGGTGGAATATACCATAACGCCGCCGGGCTTCAGCGCGAGTTTGGCGCTGTTTAAAATATGAAGCTGGCGCTCGGCGCAGCTTTTTACATGCTCCTCGCTCCACTCGGTTTGGGCGGCGGAGTTTTTGCGAAACATTCCTTCTCCGCTGCACGGGGCGTCTATAAGCACCTTGTCAAACTGCCCTGCAAGGCTTTGACAGAGCTGCTCGGGATGGCTGTTTGTAACCACGGCGTTATGTATTCCCATGCGTTCAATATTCGATAAAAGAATATTAGCTCGGCTTTTTACAATCTCATTGCTCCATAAAAGCCCCGTACCGCCGAGCTTGGCGCCGATTTGAGTGCTTTTTCCTCCCGGAGCGGCGCAGAGGTCGAGAACATAGTCTCCGCGCTCAACGCCGAGCATCTCAACAGCCGAGGTCGCGGACGGCTCCTGAATATAAAACGCGCCCGCGTGATGAAGCGGGTGTTTTCCGAGCGACTCAACCTCAGGCGGAATGTAGAACCCGTCGGGGCAAAACGGCGTGGACTTAAACTCAAAACCGAGCGCGGCGCGGAGCTTGTCCGCAGAGCATTTAAGCGTATTTACGCGAAGTCCGCGAAAATTGTCGCCGTTATAAAACCGTAAGAACTCGTCGTATTCGTCGCCGAGCAGCGTTTTCATTCTGTTTAAAAATAAATCCATGATGGTATATTTCCAAAATTTGTGTCAATAATAGTTTTGTAACGGATGGGAGGTGTTACCATGAGCAACAAGAATCAGACAAACGACTGCAAGAACACACAGGATTGCAAGAATACACAGGATTGCAAGAACACAAAGAACTCGCAGAACAAAAGCAAAAATTCCGCGAAAGACTGATTTGTAAGGGGGTTGGCTTAAAAGTCAGCCCCCTTACGTTATGTTAATATCCGTATTCTTCGCCGATGATAATGACTTTAATTCTGTTAACATGGCGCTGCTGAGCGCATACTACATAGTTGCAGCAGATTCTTCCGTCGCCGTAACATCCCTCGCACATTTCGGGATTGTCTTTTTTAAGCGAAATACACTCGCCTGTTTTAGCGCAGGGAGTTTCAATTCCGAGGCGCACTGTATTCGGCGGAGCCGCCTTTGTCTTAACACGGGTAATAGCCTCGCCGATATTCTTAACAAGCTTATTTACGCCGCAAACGCAGACAACGCTTTTGGGGCCGTAAAGAATAGCCGCCACGCGGTTTGAGTTGCCGTCTACGTTATACAGCTCGCCGTTTTCGGTTACGGCGTTGGCGCTGGTGAAAAACGCGTCGGCACAGAAGGTCTTGCGGTAAACCTCCTCAACCTGCTCGGGAGTTTCGCACGCGCTGCGGTCAAGAAAGTTGTAATCGTCTGAGCTGATTATATCGTAAATGCCCGTCTGCTTAAGGGTGACGGAGCCGCCGCAGGACAGGGTGTCGCCCTTGCTTATCAGGGTGCGGACAAGCTTCTGCGCGTCCTCCTTGGTATCGACGTAATAGGCTTCCATTTTATTGCGTTTAAGGTTTTTAAGCGTGGTTTCCACGCGGATTTTCATTTCTTCTGTCATGTAATCACATCCTTTGCATTAATTATAATATAATTTTTTGCGAAACGCAATAGAAACGTAACGTTTCTGACATCGCTTTTTTTTATATGTCACGGGTCAATGAATTCCTGATTAAAATATTCCGTAACCGATTTTGCCAAGCTCCGCGCTATGTTGTCGATATTGTCGCGTATCCACTGGGCTTCCTGTTTATTGTCGTGATAGCCGACCTCTATAAGCACCGCGGGCGCCTTTGTTCGGCGAAGCTCAGCCAGACTGCGCGTAGGAATTACCCTTACGTCGCCAGGCTCGCGATAAACGCTTTTGTAGTTATTTGCGATTGTCTCGGCAAACTGCTTTCCCTTGACGCTTGTCGGAAAATAGTATATTTCCGCGCCCGTGTTCTGCCCTGCCGAGGATTCGGGCGAGGCGTTGCTGTGAATCGCGAGGTGCAAATCGTAATTCTGCGCGTTTGAGTCGTTTATTACCTGAGCCAAAGTCATTTCCGGCTGATTGCGGTCAAAGTCGATGTTGTTCGCGCGCAGATACGGCTCCATTGCGTCGGCGATAAGGTACATATAATACTCCTCGTTGCCGCCGTCGATGTAATGATTAAATTCCTGAACCGATGGACTGAGATAAATTTTCGGCATATGATCCCTCCTGTTTTCGTTATATGATATGCTGAGGGAGAAAATGTGTTATTATTCTTTATCGCAATTATTTTTAACGCATTATATGATAAAATAAACAAAATATATAAAGTTTTTATATAAATTCTATCAAGAAGGAGTAATGAATTATGAAATGGTATTGTACAGTATGCGGTTATGTTCACGAGGGAGACCAGCCCCCCGAGCAGTGCCCCGTTTGCAAGCAGCCCGCTTCCAAGTTTAAGCTTATGGAAGAGGAAGCCGAGTACGCGACCGTTCACAAGTTTGGCGAAGGCAGAGCCGACGGCGTAAGCGAGGACATCATCAAGGACTTAAGAGCTAACTTTGAGGGCGAATGCAGTGAGGTTGGTATGTATCTTGCAATGGCAAGAGTAGCCGACAGAGAGGGCTACCCCGAAATCGCCGAGGCTTTCAAGAGATACGCTTTTGAGGAAGCCGACCACGCTTCACGTTTTGCGGAGCTTCTGGGCGAGGTTCTGACCGACAGCACCGAAAAGAACCTGAAAATGCGCGCCGACGCCGAGGCAGGAGCATGCGAAGGCAAATTTGACCTTGCGAAGAGAGCAAAGGCGGCTAACCTTGACGCTATCCATGACACAGTGCATGAAATGGCAAAGGACGAAGCCAGACACGGCGCGGGCTTTAAGGGCTTACTTAAGAGGTATTTCGGCTAAGCCAAAAGCCGCATAAATACTGACTTTTTAAGGAGCAGGAATAATCCTGCTCCTTTTCTTTATGTACAAGAGTTATTTTCAAGGAAAAAGATACCTTGACTTTGCCGTCTTCCAGCTTTATAATGTAGATAGATTCTAAAGAAAGGAAAGATATCTCTTTTCGTTTCAGAGCCTCAAAGAGATATTTCGGATAATTCCATGATACCGCTTGCGCTGATTTGCGTTCTTTCAATCGGATTCCTCGCGGGAGCGATTCTACTGTTTCAACCGACAGTCAAAGGAATCAAACGTGTCGCGACCAAAATGAGCGTCATCATTTG
>OMYD01000081.1 GCA_900315195.1 uncultured Eubacteriales bacterium
CGCAAAAACAGGGCAGGCAACCTAATGCCTGCCCTTATTGGTTTTATTTTCTATTATTTTTCAACCTCAAGCGTGAGAACATTTGCCTTGTCGCCAACGTAGAAGCTGTCGCCCGCGTTAAGCTTAACGGGTACATTAGGAGTAAGCTTTGTGCCGTTGCTGAGGAATGTGCCGAAGGACGAGCCAACGTCTGTCAGTGTAAACTGCTCCAGCAATCCGTCATAGCTAATGTTGCAGTGTCTGCCGCTGACGCCGGGAGTTCCCGCCGCGTACACAATGGCACAGTCTGCCGGGTTGCGTCCGATTATCGCAGGCTCGTCTGTAATATAGAACACCTTGCCGGCGTGCTGAGGAGACTGTGAACGGATAATACCCTTTGTTGATGACGGAGCGGTTGTCGCGCCGTAATCCATAGGAGCCGGAGCCGTGGTGGCATTATAATCAATCTTTTGCGGGGCTGCGGGGGCTGCGGGAGGAACATAACCCTGGGGAGCCGCAGGCGCTGCGGGAGGAACATAACCCTGGGGAGCCGCGGGTGCCGCGGGAGGAACATAACCCTGGGGTGCCGCGGGGGCGTCAACCAATCTGCCGTTTTTATCTCTCTTTCTCTTGAGCAGCAGGATTGCAATAACAGCGGCTACAGCGATAAGAACAACAGCGCCGGCAATAATGATAATCAGGAAAATGGGATTAAAGCCGCCTTTGAAATCGTATTTAATGTTGTTTTTATCAAGGAAGGTTTTTATTTCGCTGGTATTGATTGCGTAGTAGTCGGTTTCAATCTGATTCTCATAAGGGCTGTTGGAAATAACATTGGTATTAATTCCAAGTACTTTGCCGTCTTCATTAACCAGAGGTCCGCCGGAATTACCGTGCTGGATTGTAGCGTCAATGGCAATTCTCTGAACGCCCTTGCCCTCATTTACAACGAACTTGTTTATAACACCCTTATGAACGGTAACGTCATCAATACCGTATTTATTGGCGCTGGTATACTGGTTGTCAGCGTTGCCCGGGAAGCCGACAGTGTAAACGGTTGAGCCTACCATATCGTCTGTAGGAGTTTGCAGCTCAAGCGCGTGGCGTTTGTCTGTCGGTTTTTGAAGCTTAATAACCGCCAAGTCAATCTTTTCACTGTCACCGTAGCTGTCTACATAGGCAACGTCATAGTCGTTTTTGTCGTAGTAAACACGCAGCTCGCTTGACTCGGCGCCCAGATATACGGGGTAGTTCCGATAGGTGGTTCCGAGCGGAGCTAAAAAGCTCTTGCCCTCGCCCACTTTAACATAGGCGTCAATAACGTGCTCATTGGTTACGATATACTGCGGATTTTCCTTGTCTTCACCGATAAAGAAGCCCGAACCGCCCGAGAATTCAGTATCTCCGATTTGCTGAATCTGTTGGTATTGGCTTCCGTCGGTAATGTAAAGACCGGCGCCTTTAAGATAGAAAACAATAGCGACAACGCCTTTTTTAACATCGTTGTCAAATGCTTGGGCGTTCAGCGGAAAAGCAATCACACACGACACAAACATAACGAGCGTCAGCGTAACCGCAAGTATTCTTCTGACCTTTGATTTCATACAAATACCTCATTTCGTTAAAAATCTCCCGCGCGGGGACAATCTTCTGCTATCATAATCAATAATAACAGATTTCCAACATTATTTTAGCATTTATTTCTAGAAATTGCAATACATTTACATAAATTTATAGCTAAGTTTATTCTATTAAACATCAATTGCTTTAAACTATGTTTGGGGCATCGCCGTACTTTGGGCATACCGTAAACAGATAAAAAAGGCCGGGCAAAAAACGTGTTTAGTACACATATGCCCGACCGAAATTATACATTTCATATTACGAATTTACAATAACTTTATCCAAGAGCTCGCCGACCTTGTCGTGGAAAACCAAGTCAGCCTGAGAGTCAAAGGGGGTTTTGTCGCGGTTTATAAGCACAATTGTATCGCCGCGGAAGTAGCGGATGAAGCCCGCCGCGGGATAAACCGTAAGACTTGTCCCCGCAATAATCAGCGTGTCAGCCTGCATAATGGCATTAAGCGCGCCGTTTACCGTGCTGTCGTCAAGCCCCTCCTCGTAAAGCACAACGTCGGGCTTTATTACACCGCCGCAGTCGCATTTCGGCACGCCCTCGCTGTTCTTTATATACTCCGCCGTAAAAAACTTGCGGCACTTGCGGCAGTAATTTCTCAATACGCTGCCGTGCAGCTCATAAACGCGTCTGCTGCCCGCCGCCTGATGAAGTCCGTCGATGTTCTGGGTTACAACCGCGCTGAGCCTGCCCGCCTTTTCAAGCTCGGCAAGCTTTAGGTGCGCTTTGTTTGGCTTTTTGTCGAGGCAGAGCATTTTGTCGCGGTAAAAGCGGTAAAACTCGTCGGTGTGCCTCTCAAAAAACGTGTGGCTTAAAATCTGCTCGGGCGGGTAGTCATACTTTTGGTTATAGAGCCCGTCCACGCTGCGGAAATCGGGAATACCGCTCTCGGTGCTGACGCCCGCTCCGCCGAAAAACACAATTCTCTGACTTTTGTCAATTACCTGCTGAAGCTGTTCAATAGTGCTCATAGCTTATCCTCCGAAAAATAAATGTTCAACTAATATTTTTATTCCGAGTATTATCAGAATCGCGCCGCCGGCAAACTCTGCCTTTGACTGATATTTTGAGCCGAAAACATTTCCTATTTTAACGCCTGCCGCCGAAATAACAAAGGTTATAGCGCCGATAAGCGAGATAGCTAGAATGATGTTAACGTCCAGAAAAGCGAAGGTTACGCCGACCGCAAGCGCGTCAATGCTTGTGGCTATTGCCAGCGGAAGCATTGCCTTGAACGCGAACGAGGCGTTCTGCGACTCCTCCTCGCCGAAGGATTCCCTTATCATATTCGCGCCGATCAGCACAAGCAGGCCGAAGGCGATCCAGTGGTCTACATTTTTTATCAGCTCCTCAAACTGCCTGCCCAGAAGCCAGCCCAAAAGCGGCATAAGCGCCTGACATCCTCCGAAATAAACCCCCGCCAGCAGACAGTGGCCGGGCTTTAGCTTGGAAACGGAAAGTCCCTTGCATATCGACACCGCGAAGGCGTCCATCGCAAGTCCGATTGAGAGCACAATAAGCTCTAATATACTCATATAATCCCCTCTTTAAAAAACCAATTGAACAAGCGCCATATAAACCGCCACGCCGCCGAACACGCTGATAAGCGTGTTGCGCAGCCAAACGTGCATGCCAACTACAAACGCCGCGGCAATAAGCTCGGGCAGCCCGTAAGGGTAGCTCAAAACCGATACTCCCTTAAAACAGTAAACCACCAGCATGCCGATAATAGCATATGGCAGCACACCGCCCAAATATGTGATAACGCGAGGTCTTTTTCTTCCCTCGGGGAACGCCAGAAACGGCAGAAACCGCGTAAAGGCTATTACAACCGCCATTACAAGCACCTGGATCAGAGCGTGAGTGTTAATGTTCATGTCCGCCCTCCCCGTTGTTCTTCTTGTCAAGCCGTTTGCGCAGCAGCATAAGCTCAATGGCGATAAGCGCCATTGACGGAATAATAAAGTACTCCGCGCCGAAAATGACAAGACAAAGCACCGTTGTGGAAACGCCGAGTATCGCGGGCAGGTGCTCCTTGTTTGTAAGCCACTGCTCAACCATAATCACTATAAACAGCGCGGTCATCGCAAAGTCGATTCCCTCGCTTGAAAACGGCAGAAACATTCCCAGCACAGCGCCCAGCACGCAGCCCGTAATCCAGTAGCTGTGATTAAGCGCGGTAAGGAAAAAGTAGTATTTCTTTTTATTTATGTCCTCCTCAAGAACCGTTGTGGCGGTAATTGAGTAGGTTTCATCGGTAAGACCGAAAATCAGGTAGGGCTTTACAATTCCCGTTCCGCGGTACTTGTCGAGCAGCGAAACACCGTAGAAAAAGTGGCGGCAGTTGATAATAAGCGTCATAAAAGCGGTTGTAAGCAGCGACGCGCCGCCCGCCATAAAGTCAACGCCCGCGTACTGCCCCGAGCCCGCGAACATGGTAACGCTCATTAAAATAGCCCACCAAAAGCTGAAGCCCTTGCTTTGCAGTAAAACGCCGTAGCCTATTCCCAACGCCAGATAGCCCGCCATAATAGGCAGGCTGTCTTTAAACGCGCGTCTGAAAGCTTTTCCGGTCATTTAACTTCCTCGTTTTCTACTAAAACATATGGTAAGCCCCTCGCAAAGAGGGGCTTGACAAATACTAAGTAACTGCTGATTTAATCAAAGAGTTTCTTTAACAGTGTAGTGACAGCCCTTGCGGCTGTCATTTACCCACAGTATTACTGCGGGTAACGGGAAACCGCAAGGGTTTCTCCTTGAAAGGCAATGACGTCAAATTAATGAAAACAATGCCCATAAATAAATCAAGAATTGATAAAACAGCAACGTTTACGACCCCTCAGTCGCCTCATGGCGACAGCTCTCATTGCGCAGGGGAGCTGTCAATCCGTCAAGGATTGACTGAGGGGTCGCCTGCACCGCACTATCCTATTAACCCGATTTTGCTTAATGTAAAACAAATATCGGCAATATCGAGATACCTTTCATTTGGCAGCTAACATCTGCCGTGAAGATCCTCCGTCACGGCATAAATGCCGTGCCGCCTTCTTTATAAAAGGAGGCTTTTGCGGCAGAAACCTTGCTGACAATTCAATTCCGCATTCAGCATTAATCTGACCCGCCGTTGCAGAAATGTTTTTGTTATATCAAGTTCTCCAAAGGCGGCTTTGGATGGAACGTCACGTTCCCGAATTTCAAATTGAATTAATCACTGGGTGCCGAAGATTCTGTCGCCCGCGTCGCCCAGACCGGGGCAGATATACGCGTTCTCGTTAAGGCAGCGGTCAAGGCAGCCTACGTAGAGCTGAATATCGGGGTGAGCCTTCATAAGAGCGCTTACGCCCTCGGGAGCGGCGATAACCGACATAAACTTGATCTTTTTGCCGCCGCGCGCCTTGATAAAGTCAACAGCCGCAACAGCCGAACCGCCCGTAGCCAGCATCGGGTCTACAACTACAATCTGGCGCTCGTCAATAGCCTCGGGCAGCTTGCAGTAATACTCGTGCGGAAGATGGGTTTCCGGGTCGCGGTAAAGTCCGATATGACCTACCTTAGCCGAGGGAACCAGAGCTAAAATTCCGTTTACCATGCCAAGACCTGCGCGGAGAATGGGAACAACCGCGAGCTTTTTGCCGTTGATAACCGGCTGAACGGTGTCCTCAATCGGGGTTGAAACCTCGATATCGGCAGTGGGCAGGTCAGCAAGCGCCTCATAGCCCATAAGCATGGCGATTTCCTCAATCAGCTTGCGAAACTCGTTTGTGCCTGTTGTAGTTTTGCGAAGCAGTGTAATTTTGTGTTTGATTAAAGGGTGGGTCATGTATGATACCGACATTTCCGTTCCTGCCTTTCTGTATTATAATGTTTTTAAAAATTCTACAATTTTCTCAAAATGCATTGAGTGCGACGCCTTTACAAGCACGGTGTCGCCGTCGCTGAGCATATCGGGCAATTCCTTTTCAAGC
>OMYD01000058.1 GCA_900315195.1 uncultured Eubacteriales bacterium
ACCAGAATGTGTCCGTCAACATCGTTTGCGATATCCATTATCGAAAGCGTGGTGTCGTTTTCATACAGCTTGGAGCTCGGAAGATCTCCGTTGATGATTTTGCAAAAAACACAGTCCATAATTATTTCCCCCTTTTTTACATTATAGTACTGGCTGAGAAAAAACGCAACAGGTGAGTTTTCAAAATAATTCCTTTTGCTTGAACAGAGCATCATGATTTATCGAGAATCTGAAAAGAATAAAAAACACGTCTTATTTTCGGGTTAAAAACGGTACTGCGCTACCGTTTGTTGACATTGACAGCCTCTCGTCATCGGAAGAGTTCCACTCCGAGGAAACCGACGGAATCATCGCCGACAGACTCACTGAAAAATTCTTCGGCTGATAGTTATTATATCGTCATGCAGTCCTGTTCCTGACAGGGCTGCTTTTTTTGCTTCAAATAATATCCTGTTAAATTTAAATTAATTATAATACTGAATTGCAGTGTCCTTTAAACGGGACAGCTGATGTGAGATAATATAGATGTAATAACAATAACACTCAATCACTTAATAAAGGAGGCGTTTTTATGAAATACAAAATCGGGTTTAACGGATACGAGGAAGAACAAAAACAAGAGGATTTGCGGGCTTTACAAACCGTTGAGAACAAGCCCGTTAACTCGGTGGTTCAGGTGCGTTTTCCAAGCTGCGGCAGTTCCTTTGCTTATTACAATGACCGATTTGACCTGAGCGTCGGCGATATTGTGTTTGTCGAGGGAAAGCTTGAGGGTGTGCAGGGCATAGTTACCGAGGTGTCGCGTTCGTTCAGAATAAAGCTGTCCGATTACAAACGCGTGGTTTCGGTTGCCGATACAAAGGTAGCGGGCAGGCTGTATTTCGGAGGCTCACACCTTATTGCCTTTGACGAAAAGGTTATCCCGTACGAAAAGGTGCGCGGATGGTTCCTGCCTCCCGAGAGCGACGGGGAATTCGCGGTAGGCAGGGATGACGAGGAGGGATTCTTTTTTGACGAACCCGAGCTTTTCAAAATCAGACCCGAGATAGCCAAAAGGGGCGTGGATTACTATAACCGCAACAAAGTGGTTTATCTCTGTGTGGACGTAGAAAACGGCAGGGCTATTGTCGAGGGAACCAAGCCCTACGAGGTTAGCTTCGATTACGACGACGGCGAAATAAGCAACATCACATGCGGCTGCTTTTGTTCTTATCACTGCAAGCACGAATTTGCCGTTCTGCTTCAGCTGCGTGAAACGCTGGAGCACATTGAGAAGTTCTATGACAGGATGTTCGAGGAGAGCGACTACTTCGCCGCCGTAAGCAAAGGCGTATTGTTTTCCTATACCATGAACGACAGGGATGAGGGAAGCGTCGTTTTAGAATAGTTGAAAAATAAAATGCGTTGCGGTATAATAGCGGTAAAGGAGGAATGGATTATGGACTGTACATTCAAGACGGAGATGGGTAATTTTAATTACCGCGTTGGTGTGATTATCTCAAACGGAAGAAAGGTGCTTATGGCGCGCAACCCGAATGAAGAACGCGCATTTTACTATTCCGTCGGCGGCAGGGTGCGCTTCGGCGAGAGCCTTGAGGACGCCGTTTTGCGCGAGCTTAAAGAGGAAACGGACATCGACTGCGAGATCGGCAGGCTCGCCTGCATTCACGAAAATTTCTTCACCGATGGCGACGGCGTTCCATTCCACGAGGTCAGCTGCTTTTTTACCGTAAAGCCTAACGAGAAGCTGCTGCAAATCCAAAACGGCCACCTCACCGAGGGAGGAGCGAACGGAGAGTATCTGGAATGGATCGACCTTGACAACTCCGACGGCGTGACGATCTACCCCGACTTTTACCGCACCGTGGATTTTGAAAAAGACACGGAAGTGAAGCATTTTATTACAAGGGATTGAAGGGCAGAGGCAAATGATTATCAGAGAAATCAAAGAAAACGAGTTAAACGAGTTGCTCCGATTATACACCCACCTTCACGAGTCGGGCGTTCCCGAAAACAGCGAGCACCTGCAAAAGACATGGAAAACGATCTGTGATGATGACAACCATCATATAATCGTCTGCGAGGATGAGGGCAGGATTGTTTCATCCTGCGTGTGCGTTATTATTCCGAATCTGACCAGAAATATCCGCCCATATGCCTTTGTTGAAAACGTGGTGACGCACAAAGACTACAGGGGAAAGGGCCGCGCCACAGCGTGCCTTGATTATGCCAAAGAACTGGCAACAGCGGCGGACTGCTATAAAATGATGCTCCTCACAGGCTCAAAAAGCGAGAGCACGCTTAACTTCTACAAAAGAGCAGGCTACAACTGCGCCGATAAAACCGCGTTTGTTCAGTGGCTGTGATTATTAAACGGATAGCAGCTCAGCGGGAGTCATTAACTGAAGCGCGGACTAAGACGCACTGCTTATAATTCTAAATAAGAAATAAACACCACCGTAAAACGATATCTTTAACGGTGGTGTTTTATATGTCATTGGTATGCTGAGGTTTTCAAATAACGGCTGCAGCGGATATCTGCTTCGGGCCGACAGCTCTCTGAGCTTTTTCTTTTTTGTTCCGCTTTCGGATTTTTGCCGTTTATCCGTGCAGACCTACATATTTGTATTTCGGATTTGCTTCGTACTTAACGCAGCGGAACACGCGGAAATATGTGGATGAAAGATACCAGTAGCAGCATTGAGGCGCGATGTCGTCGTAGCTTGCCGAGGTGATGTCGTAGCCGTAATCAGCCGAGTTTGGGAAGATAGAGGCAATTAGTCCCTCGCCGCAGTATACAAAGGTATGCGTGCGCCAGTCGGGGGCGTCGCATTCGATAATGATGTCGCCCGGCTGTAAGCCTTTTGGCGGGGTGGTTCTGTAAGTGCTGCTGTCCATATACTTTCCGTTAAACAAAACCTGCCATTTATCCGGGTGAGAGGAAAGATAATCAGCCTGTGTGCCGACATGGCCGAGCGGGTAGTTATCGTCGGCGCCGGACCAGCGTACCGCGGCGCACACAAAGCGGTCGCAGGAACGGGTTATTGTGTCGCCTCCCGAGATAAGCTTAAACGCGTCAAGATAAATCTTCTTGCCGGGGGCAAGGTAGCCGTCGCCCCTTTGCTCATAAGACATTGTAACCGCCGCCTGAGCGATGGTGGCGTTTCCGTCGGGAATATCGAAAAGCGTGGTGCCAAACTGCGCGAAATGGCGCTGAAGCATAGTTACGTCATTGACGTTTACAACCCCGTTGTTGTCGGCGTCGGCAGTAAAAAATTGCCAGAATGATTTACATTCCGCAAGCTCGGATACAATACGCTGGATATGGGTGGCGTCGTTAATGCTGATTCGTCCGTTCATGTCCGCGTCGCCCTTTATGTACGCTTTATCAACCGCCGAAGCTGTGGTTGCGGAAAGCGCCAGAATAACAAGCGAGCAGATAATACTCAGAAGCTTTTTCAAGTAAACTCCTCCTGTTAAAATAAAGTATCTTCATTATAATAAAGATAAATTATGGTGTCAAGAAGGAGCGTAGGGGAAAATAAAACAAAAACCGAACAGGCCGCCTATTGGCGACCCGCTTCGGTTTAGAAGTTTTGAAATTAACGTGAAAAACGTGGATGGTGTAGTAAATTTATCGCCAAAAGCGCTGCTTATCCAACCTGAGCGTCAGCAGTATCGCCGAAGAAGTTGAATCTGAAAAGCTTGCTTTCGTCGTTCTTGTTATCGCAGAAGATGCTTGCCTCGGCAATTTTGCCGCCTTCGATAAGCTTTGTCAGACCAAGAAGCTGGCTGAGTTTTGATTTGAGGTTGAGTCTGTCGCCTTCGTTGGTTACAAGAAATACGTTGCCCTCGCAGGTATCAAGCACGGCGAGGAACTCGGCTACATCAATGTTGTGTAAACTCATAATTGGTGTCATAAAAGTTTCCTCCTTAAATTCATTTGATCAGCTCGTTTGAATTCTGTGGAGCCGACCGATAAATATCGTGCGCCATTTACCATTTGGCAAATCATGATTTATTATCGACCTTTACTATTCAGTTGTCACTGCAGTGGCTTTACAAAATAAGCCGAATATCAAGCGGACTATTTACTTGACACTCATTATTATACTCAGTTTTTCGGAAAAGTCAACAATTGATAGAGGTAATATTTGTATACTCTGCCTTAGAACATGTCAAATACTGCCAATTTATAATTGCGAAAATTGTATAACTATCACATGAAAATGCGGCAAGCAAAAAGCACCTGTTAAAACTTTAACAATGCAATTGGTCGTTTTCAACAACTTCAATCGTTTTTCATAAAAAACAAAGTGATGTTTTCCCAAAGTTACGCTTTTTTTATGCGGCGAAAAATCATCACTATTCGCATAAGCGCAATATATAGTTAGTTCTATCGAAAAAGCGGGGCGCAAATACAATATATTGATTATTTGCGTGGAAAAATATTTTAAAAAATTTTCGGATTATTTCAAATAATAATGAAAAACACAAGTTATAAAATGTAAAAACAAGCCGGAAAAGACCGCTTTTGAGTCTTTACCGGCTGTATTCTATAGTATTTATGACATCAGGTCGGTCAACAAATCGCCCGCGAGTCCCGTCATAGACGTGGGGTCTATTGAATTTGAGAGCACAACAAGTGTAAGCTTTTTGTCGGTATTGATGTAGTCAAAAGCCGAGTATATTCCGATAGCTCCGTAATGACCGATTCCGCCCTCAATATTAAGATACATACCGTAGCCGTAATGAACGTCTGGCGAATAGTCGGTTGTCATCGCCTTGAAGCTTTCCTCGGAAATCACCTTGCCGGTGCTCAGCGCGTTTATCCATGCTGTAAGATCGGCAGCGTTGGAAATAATATCTCCCGCGCCGTTTGTGATTCCGGGCTGCGTGTCAACCTTTTGATACACATTGCCGTGTGCCCACTCGGGCGAGCCGCTAAGCTCATTGATAAGACCTGTATTAGTCATATTAAGCGGTGTAAAAAAGTTTTCGCGCTGGAATTCGGAGTATTTTTTGCCGGAAACCTGCTGAACTATGTCGGACAGCAGGAAGTAGTTGATATTGGCGTATTCATAAGTTGTGTCGGGTTTAGCTTTAAGTCTTTGCTTGAATAACCAGTCCTTTATGATCTTGACGTTTTCCTCTTCGGTGTGGTCTGAGCTGATGTCAATACCGCTGGATTTTCCCGGCTCGGGAATTCCGGAACGCATTGAGAGCAAATTGTGAAGGCTTACTTTTTTACCCTCGGAAAAGTCGGGATAATACTTGTCGAGTGTGTCCTTGACGCTTAGCTTTCCCTCCTCCTGAAGCAGCAGAACAGCGGCGGCGCAGAACTGCTTTGATACCGAGCCGACAGGCAGGGGAGTGCCAACGGTGATTGATTTTCCGTTTTCCGCAGTGCCTTTGGCGAATGAAGCCACAGTCTTGTTGTTTTCGGCGGCAAAAATTACGCCCTCAAACTCATTATCCTCAATTGTTTCATCCATGCCTTTGGGAAGAACCGTTGTTTCGGTTGCCGCCGCTTCGGTGGCGGCGGCTGCCTCGGTGGTCGGGGCAGACTCAGCCTTTGATGAGGAGCTTTCGCTGTTATCCGACGAGCAGCCTGATACAGCTAAGATAATCAGAGCCGATAAAAGAATTGCTATTATTTTTTTCACGTTTAAAACCTCCTTTTTCTATATTATAAATTAAAACCGGGCGATTTACAAGCAGGCCTGCGTTGATTATATAAAAGTGTTTTAAAAAAATACCAACTGAGCGTTGCGCCAATAGTATCTCACGGAGAACAGACTATCCGAGGGCGCGCTTCGGTGTATTCTTTTTTTCTGAATATGTCAGTATATATGCGCCCAAAGCCGTGCTCCGCGCTTTTGGGCCGATTTCTGTTTAAACGGATAAAAAACCAGTATAAAGTGATTCTTTTCATAGGGCTGTAAGCTCTAAAATTTAGCTAAAACCGAGATTTTTTGTTTTTTTATTGCAGGCTGTAAAATTGTGTGATAAAATGAAATTTGGTAAAAATTTAATCTTATCAGCATGTTGCTAAAGGAGAACCACATATGAAAATACCGTTTTCTCCGCCTGATATAGGCAAAGATGAAATAAAATTAGTGACGGAGGTTTTGGAGTCCGGCTGGATCACCACCGGTCCTAAAACCAAACTGCTTGAGAAAAAAATAGGCGAGTACTGCCACACCGGTCAGGCGGTCTGCCTGTCATCTCAGACAGCCTGCGCGGAAATGACTTTGAGAGTTCTGCGCGTAGGTCCCGGAGATGAGGTTATTCTGCCTGCCTATACATACACCGCTACCGCCTCGATCGTCTACCATGTGGGCGCTACCCCGGTTATGATCGACTGCAAGCCCGGCTCTTTTGAGATGGATTATGACAAGATGGAGGCGGCAATCAACGAGCGCACCAAGGTTATTATCCCGGTAGACCTCGCCGGCGTTGTATGCGACTACGACAGAATATATGAGGCGGTAAGAAGAAAAAGGGATATTTTCCGCCCCAACGGCAAAATTCAGGAGCTGCTTGGAAGAGTTGTTGTAATGGCCGACGCCGCTCATGCTTTCGGCGCTCAGTGGCACGGTCAAATGTGCGGAGAAATCGCCGACTTTACAAACTTCAGCTTCCACGCTGTTAAAAACATTACCACCGCCGAGGGCGGCGCTACGGTTCACAGGCTGCGCACACGCATTGACGAGGAAAAAATGTACAAGCAGTATATGCTGTGGTCGCTTCACGGTCAGACAAAGGACGCGTTCAGCAAAAACACGGGAGCGTCATGGGAGTATGATGTTGTTGATACCCAGTATAAATGCAACATGCCCGATGTTCTGGCGGCAATCGGTCTGGCTCAGTTTGCCCGTTACGATCAGATGATCGACAGACGTCACGCGCTTATTCGTTACTATAACGAGGAGTTTAAAAACCTGGATATTCAGGTGCTTAACCATGCCGACGAAAATCACCGCAGCAGCGGTCATCTGTATTTTGTACGCTTCAACGGCAAGGATTCCGACTTCAGAAATGAGTTTTACAACAAAATGGCGGAAAACGGCGTAATGTGCAATGTTCACTTTAAGCCGCTGCCTCTGCTTACGGCGTATAAAAACAAGGGCTTTGATATTGCGGATTTCCCCGAAGCGTATAATATGCATAAAAACCAGTTGACGCTTCCGATGAACTCGGTAATAAGCGACGCCGAGGCTGAATATGTAGTTAAGACCTTCAAAAAGGTTTATGATGAGTTAGTTTAAAAATTTAAGGCGCTGCTCAGGTTTCAGAAAGTGATTCCGGGCAGCGCTTTTTTATTGCGCGTCGGAAAAAAACAAAACCTTTCGTCATTCGAAAAGTATTGGCTTTTTTGTATAAATAGTTTATAATATAACTATCGAAAAGGGGTGGCGCGGATGAAAAAAGCGAAAAATAATATCTTGTTTTTATTCTATACAATGCTGCTTGGAACGATTGTAGGCGCGATAATCTGGTCGTTTTTAAAGCTGATGAACCTGGGCATTGAGTTTATCTGGGACTATGTCCCGTCGCAAATCAGCTTTCCGCTTTACACTTTATGTGTCTGCACCGCGGGCGGCGTAATTATCGGGCTTTGGAAGCGCAAATTCGGCGATTACCCCGAGGAGCTGTATATGGTGCTTGGCAGGGTGAAAAAGACAGGCCGCTACCCGTACCACAATGTTTTTTCAACCATAGGCTCGGCGCTTTTTCCGCTGCTTATCGGCGCGAGCGTCGGCCCAGAGGCGGGGCTTACGGGCGTTATCGCGGGGCTGTGCACATGGGTAGGCGACAAGCTGAAGCGCTACAAAAAAGAGGTTGAGGAGCTGACGGCTATCGGACTAAGCGCTACCCTGGGCACAATCTTCCGCTCGCCGATGTTCGGCTTTATGGAGCCAATCGAGTCGGATAAGGAAACCAAGCTGCCTAAAACCTCAAAAATAGTTCTGTACTTTACCGCGATTTTAAGCTCGCTCGGAGTGTTTATTCTGCTAAACAAGCTTACGGGCGGCAGTAGCGGACTTGACGGGATGGCGTTTAAGGGCATGGATTTAGTTCAGTATCTGTACGCTGTTCCGCTGACACTCGCGGGGATTCTGGCGGGATATCTGTATTTCGCCTTCAAAAAGCTCACCCTCTCGCTGAAAAACGTCCTGAAGCGCTTTGTCGTTCTGCGCGCTGTCGCGGGCGGACTTCTTCTTGGAGCGGCGGGCACGTTTTTGCCGCTGACTATGTTCTCGGGCGAGCACCAGATAAGCGAGGTCACGGAAACAGCCGGGAAAATCGGCGCGGCAACGCTGATTTTAATAGCCGTTGTTAAGCTGCTTCTTACAAATATATGTATCGACTCGGGCTTAAAGGGCGGCCACTTTTTCCCGATTATTTTCTGCGGTATCTGTATCGGCTGCGCAATAAGCCTGATTTTGGACGTAAACATGGTATTTTGCGCGGCGGTCGTCACCACGGCGCTTGTCGGACATACACTAAAAAAGCCGCTGGCTGCCGTGCTGCTTCTGATGATTGTTTTTTCACCGCGGCTTATTCCGATAATGCTGTTCGCGGCAGCGGCGGCAAAGTTCATTCCCACGCCCAAGCCGTTGTTATCCGAATAATAAATGCAGTCCCGTCATAACTATATGGCAGGGCTGCTTTTTTGCGCAAAAAATATTTTTTGTATCTGTTGTCTATTTTTCGACTATGCATTTTAGTCAGTCTGCATATTTTAATTGAGAGTCTTTTAATGTATAATAATTTAGTTACAGCAAAAAACCGTATTTTAAGCGGTCAAAGAAAGGCAATGGATATGGTATATAATAATATATTGGAAGCGGTGGGGCAGACCCCGATGATCCGACTTAACCGCATGCCCGACGAGGACAGCGCTGACATTCTTGTAAAGTTTGAGGCTCTTAACGTGGGCGGTTCAATCAAAACGCGCACCGCGCTCAACATGATTCAGCAGGCGGAGCGAAAAGGCGAAATCAACAAGGACAGCATTATTGTTGAGCCTACAAGCGGAAACCAGGGTATAGGCCTGGCGCTTGTGGGAGCGGTAAGGGGATACCGCACAATTATCATCATGCCCGACTCGGTAAGCGAGGAGCGCAGAAAGCTCATCCGTCACTACGGAGCCGAGGTTAGGCTTATTCACGACGCCGGCGACATCGGCGCGTGCATTGACGAGTGCCTTAAAACCGCGCTTAAAATGCGTGAAAAAGACCCGCGCGTGTTTGTTCCCCAGCAGTTTGAGAACATCAATAACGTAAAGGCTCACAAAAAATACACGGCTCTTGAAATAATGCAGCAGTGCGCCGAACCGATTGACGGCTTTTGCTCGGGGATCGGAACGGGCGGCACAATTACCGGCATAGGCGAGGTGCTCAAGGCTCAGTATCCCGACATTGAAATCTGGGCGGTAGAGCCCGAAAACGCCGCTATTCTCGCGGGCGGAACAATCGGCACGCACCTGCAGATGGGAATAGGCGACGGAATTATCCCCGATATTCTCAACCGTGAAATCTACGATGAAATATATGTAGTCACCGACGAGGAAGCCCTCAGCACCGCGAAAAGGCTCGCGCGCGAGGAAGGTCTGATGTGCGGAATCTCAGGCGGTACAAATGTCGCGGCGGCTCTAAAGCTTGCCAAAAAGCTCGGAAAGGGCAAAACAGTAGTAACCGTCCTTCCCGACACCGCCGAAAGATATTTCTCAACCCCCCTCTTCGAAGAATAGTCGGCCGCCACGCGGCAGGAAGCGCGCCTTTGGAGAAGTCGGCAGGAAGCGCGCCTTTGGAGAAGTCGGCTTTTTGGGAAAGCTCGGCATAACGGCGCAATTTATGAATGTGGAATTTGGAATTAAATTATCGGTATGATAGGAAAGCTCGGCGCGAGAAAATTCTCAGTCAATCCTTGACATATTGACAGCTCCTTTATAAAAGGAGCCTTTGTTTTCAGCAACCATTTCGTCACAAAGAAACACATCTGCTATCGGTAAAAACCTGCCGCTGCAGCCTGACAGCCGCAAGGGCTGTCACTACGATCAATGATTTCCCCTATATGTTGAAAATTCCGTCGGATTCAGGCATTTTATCAACTAAAATAACTGTCAATCACGAATTAATTTAGCAAAATGCCATTAATATGTTTACAAAACTATAACATCTCTTGATTTTGCGCTTGAATAGTGGTATTCTTGGTTCTGCTAAATAAGGAGATGTTAAAATTGGCTATCAAAACAAAGGTTATCAGTATTTCAATCGCGGTATTTATGCTGCTCAGCGTAGCTGCTTTAAGCGTTACCGCAGTAAACGCGGCTGAGGCAAACGAAACAACCGTTGCCGATACCACTGCGGCTGTTACAAACACAACCGACGCCGTAAGCTCTACCGTTGATTCGGCGACAGTTGATTCAACAAACGATTCCGCCAACGGCTCGATCCCCACAGGTGAAACCGCATTGTGGGCAGCAGGCTTTGCCGCGTTATTCATGGCTTCGGGCGCTGTTCTGTTTGTTGCCAACCGCAAAAAGGAGAATATCTAAGCCCGGATATTGAAGCATAATCTTTAAACTAAAACCGTCGTTTACTCCGTGTTCGGTTTTCCGATTGCGGAAGCGGCGGTTTTCTTTTTTTATTTGTATATTATTATATTTTGGTTGAAATTATGAGAATCGAGTGGTATAATTACAAATAAGCATACAGTACAGTAAAAAAGCAATCGAAAGGATTGATTCCCATGAAAAGTGATGCAGTAAGAACTCCCATTAAATGCGCCCCTCAGCGTTCGCTGTTCCGCGCTCTGGGCATGACTGAGGAAGAGCTTCAAAAGCCCCTTATCGGTATTGTAAGCTCGTACAACGAAATCGTGCCCGGTCATATGAATATCGACAAAATCGTAAACGCCGTTAAAACAGGCGTAGCAATGGCAGGCGGCAACCCCATTGTATTCCCCGCGATCGCGGTATGCGACGGTATAGCTATGGGCCACACGGGCATGAAATACTCGCTTGTTACCCGCGACCTTATCGCCGACTCAACCGAGGCAATGGCTATTGCCCACGCTTTTGACGCGCTTGTAATGGTGCCAAACTGCGATAAAAACGTTCCCGGTCTGCTTATGGCGGCGGCACGTCTTAACATTCCCACAATCTTTGTAAGCGGCGGCCCCATGCTCGCGGGCCGTTTCGCGGGCAACAAAACAAGCCTTTCAAGTATGTTTGAGGCGGTAGGCTCCTATAATTCGGGCAAAATCACGCTCGACGAGCTCGACGAATACGAAAACAAGGCATGCCCCAGCTGTGGTTCATGCTCGGGTATGTACACCGCTAACTCAATGAACTGCCTCACCGAGGTTCTGGGCATGGGTCTGCGCGGCAACGGTACAATCCCCGCCGTGTATTCCGAGAGGATCCAGCTTGCAAAGCACGCCGGCATGAAGATTATGGAGCTGCTTGAAAAGGACATCAAGCCCCGCGACATCATGACCGAGGACGCTTTCCGCAACGCTCTTACAATGGATATGGCGCTCGGCTGCTCAACCAACTCAATGCTCCACCTGCCCGCAATCGCTCACGAGTGCGGAATTGACCTAAATCTTGACATAGCAAATGAGATTTCCGCAAAGACGCCCAACCTCTGTCACCTTGCTCCGGCGGGCAGAACCTACATGGAGGACCTCAACGAGGCGGGCGGCATTTACGCGGTTATGAATGAGATAAACAAGCTCGGCCTGCTCAATACAGACCTCATCACCTGCACCGGCAAGACCGTTGCCGAGAATATCGCGGGCGTTCGGAACAAAAACCCCGACGTTATCCGTCCCGCTGAAAAGCCCTACAGCCCCACGGGCGGCATTGCCGTTCTGCGCGGCAACCTGGCTCCCGACAGCGGCGTTGTAAAGCGCTCTGCCGTAGCTCCCGAAATGCTCAAGCACTCGGGCCCCGCTAAGGTATTTGACTGCGAGGAGGACGCTATGCAGGCTATTACCGACGGCTTTATCGAGGAGGGCGACGTTGTAGTTATCCGCTACGAAGGCCCCAAGGGCGGCCCCGGAATGCGCGAAATGCTCAATCCCACCTCGGCTATCATGGGACGCGGCCTCGGCAGTTCGGTAGCGCTCATCACCGACGGACGTTTCTCGGGCGCTACACGCGGCGCGTGCATAGGCCATATCAGCCCCGAAGCGGCTGTTGGCGGACCAATCGCGCTTGTTGAGGACGGCGACATCATCGAAATCAACATCCCCGAGAACACCATCACCCTCAACGTAAGCGACGAGGAGCTCGCTAAGCGCAGAGCTGAGTGGAAGCCCAGAGAGCCGAAGATCACCACAGGTTATCTGGCGCGCTACGCAAAGCTCGTTTCATCGGGCGCTCAGGGCGCAGTGCTGTCATAATTCGCGGTTTATAACGCATAATACAGCAGGGTTCGGCAAAAACCGAACCCTGTTTTTTATATATGTCTGACGGCCGTTATGTTTTGAACGCGTCGTATGAATCCTCAAGAGCCGAGCGCTTTTGACTGTCGCTCAAGCCTTCCCATTTGTTGAGGTCAATTTCCTCGGTAGTTAAATCCAGCTTATCGCAGTTGGCGGTTAAGCTATCCTGAAGATTGATAAATTCCTCTTCGGTAATAACGTTCGCGTTGTCCGAGTTTGCGTAATGAGAGGCTCCGTCATAATAGGTGCACTCCACTGAGTATTCACCGTCCGAACCCGGTTCTCTTTTTTGCGATTTCGCATATTTATACTCAATTGAGACTTTTTTGTCGGTATATGTCAGGGTATGAGTGCCTCCCCATGAGTAGAATATGCCGTTTGCTATTCCCATTGTGCCGGTTATGAAGCTGCTTCCGGTTTCGTTGCTGCGGTAGTAGGTGAAGGTTGCGGGATTGAGATAATAGCCGTATTTATCATAATTCGGGTCGCCCTCGCCTGTGCTCTCCTGAACGCTGCTGCCGTCCCAATAAAAGATTTTTGTGTTTATCATGTGCGACGAGCCGCCGCCCTGCCAAACAAGAAATTCATTTTTTCCGTCATTATCAAGGTCAAAAAAGGCGGCTTTTGAGTATGTTTTATTATTATAAAACCACTGATCGGGCGATTCAAGCAGCGCGTTGATAAACGGATTGCGGTAATCAGCTACCGCTTCTGTCGTCGTTGGCGCGTCTGTTTTTACTTCAGCCTCTGTTATTGACGTGTCTGCCTTTGCGGGAGCCACCGTATCCTTTGGCGTCTCGGAAACTGAGCCTTGGTCTGAGCTGTCAATTTTTGAATGTTGTCCGCCCGTGCAGCCCGCAGTGATTGCCAGCGTGCAAAGCGCAAGCGCGGCGGAAATGATTGAAAACAGTTTTTTCATAAATAACCTCCCGAAATACTTGTAATTAGTATATTTGTTATTATAGTATCATAAAAGCTTTTGTATCGCAATCATTTTTACTTGATGAATACATGTATTTGATGTACAATATAAATATAAAACTATTGATGGGGTACTTATGTTTAAGCTTCGACGTTTTTTAAAGGACTACAAAAAAGAATGTATAATAGGGCCGCTTTGCAAGCTGCTTGAGGCGATACTCGAGCTGTTTGTGCCGCTTGTTATGGCGAACATAATCGACGTGGGAATTAGCAGCCGCGACGCGGGCTATGTCTGGGCTATGGGCGGACTGCTTGTGCTGCTTGCCGCTCTAGGCTGGTCAAGCGCGATGTTCACCCAGTATTTCGCCTCAAGGGCTTCTCAGGGAGCGGGCACAAAAATCAGGCGGGCGCTGTTTGAGCATATCAACACCCTGTCGCACGCCGAGCTTGACAGGCTTGGCACGCCGTCGCTGATAACCCGCATTACAAACGACACCAATCAGGTGCAGCAGAGTATTGCGATGATGATCCGCCTTTTGACGCGCGCGCCGTTTATAATAGTCGGCTCGCTTGTTATGGCTATTACGATCAACCTGAAGCTTTCGCTGATTTTCTTCGGGGCGGCGGTGCTTATCGCGCTGACGCTGTATCTTGTCATGACGCGCAGCGTGCCTATCTTTTCGGCAATGCAGAAAAAGCTCGATAAAATAGGGCTTATAGCGCGCGAGAACCTCTCGGGTAACCGCGTTATCAGGGCGTTTTCAAAGCAAATGACCGAGTGTGCCCGCGTTGACGGAGCGACCGAGGACTTGGCAAAAACCTCAATAAGGGTAAGCTGCCTGTCTGCGCTGCTTAGCCCCGTTACATACGCCGTTACCGACGTGGCTATTATTTTAATCGTCTGGTTAGGCGCGGTAGAGGTAAACGCAGGCGCAATGAAAACGGGCGACATCGTGGCGCTTGTAAGCTACATGACGCAGATTTTGCTTGCTATGGTAGTTGTAGCTAACCTTGTTATTTTGATGACGCGCTCGTCGGCGTGCGCAAAGAGAATTAACGAGGTGTTTGAAACCGAGCCCGGCGTAAAGGAAAAAAATCACGGCGAGGTTGAGGTTGATGAATCAGCTCCCAAAATTCAATTTGAGCATGTAAGCTTTAACTATAACTCGGACGGCGACGATGAGCTAAGCGACATCAGCTTTGAGGTAAAAAGAGGAAGCACTGTAGGCATAATCGGCGGTACGGGCAGCGGAAAAAGCACGCTTGTTAATCTTATTCCGCGCTTTTATGACGTCAGCTCGGGCTGCGTGCGCGTTGACGGCGTTGACGTAAGGGACTACTCCTTTAAGCAGCTCAGAAAACAGATGGGTATTGTGCCGCAGCAGAGCGTGCTGTTCAGCGGCAGTATCCGCGACAATATGAAGTGGCAGGACAAAGACGCCTCTGACGAGCAGATTATCAACGCGCTTAAAACTGCTCAGGCGTACGAGTTTGTAAGCAAGCTTCCCCAAAGGCTTGACGCCCATGTTGAGCAGGGCGGCAAAAACTTCAGCGGCGGACAGCGGCAGAGGCTCTGCATAGCAAGGGCGATTGTAAGCGCCCCTAAGCTGCTGATTCTCGACGACAGCTTTTCGGCTCTCGATTTGGCTACCGACGCCTCTCTCAGAAAGGCGCTTAAAGAAAATACTCAGGGCATGACGGTTATTATCGTCACTCAGCGCAGCACCACCGTTAAAAACGCCGATCTGATTCTTGTAATGGGCGACGGCGAGCTTGCGGGCAAGGGCACTCACGGGGAGCTTTTTGAAACCTGCGAAACCTACCGCGAAATCTGCCTCTCTCAGCAGAGCGGAACGGAGGCGGCAAAATGAAGAATTCTCCAGTAAAAAAGGTGCTTAAAAAGCTAAAGCCCTACCGTTTTATTCTGCTTTTGGCGGTGCTTTTCGCGCTTGTGGGCGTGTCGCTGACGCTTTATATTCCCGTGCTTGTCGGTCGGGCTATAGACCGGATTATTAGCAAGGGCAACGTCGGTTTTGAGGATGTGGCGAGAATTCTGGGCTACATCGGAATTGCCGTAGGCGGCGTTACCGTCTGCCAGTGGCTTATGAATTATCTTGTAAATCTTGTAAGCTTCCGCACCGTGCGCGACCTGCGCCGCGAGGTGTTCCGAAAGCTCAACTCGGTACCGCTCTCATACATCGACACCCACGGCCACGGCGATCTTATGAGCCGCGTCATAAACGACGTGGACGCTGTCGGCGACGGCCTTACCCAGATGTTTTTACAGCTTTTATCGGGCGTTGTAACGATTGTCGGAACGCTTATCTTCATGCTTATGACCGACTGGCGAATCGCGCTTGTTGTGTTCTTCCTTACGCCGCTGTCGCTTTTTGTGGCGGGCTTTATCGGCAAGCTGACCTCAAAGCGCTTCCGCGAGCAGCAAATTTTGCAGGGCGAGATTTCGTCATACGTCGAGGAGTATGTGGGCAACCAGCGCATTGTAAAGGCTTTTTCCTACGAGGAGCAGGCTTTTGAGGACTTTGACCGCTACAACACCGAGCTTTACGACGTGGGCTTCAAGGCGCAGTACGCGGGCGCTCTGGCTAACCCCACAACCCGCCTTGTAAACGCCATTGTATACGCGGCAGTCGGAATTATCGGCGCTCTGGCGGCGCTGTCGGGAACTCTTACCGTGGGCGGTCTGTCGTGCTTTCTGACATACGCAAACCAGTACACCAAGCCCTTTAACGAGGTTACGGGCGTGCTGACTCAGCTCCAGACGGGAATAGCCGCCGCGGGGCGCGTGTTTGAAGTTCTTGAGGCCGAGGACGAAACGCCCGACAGCGACCCGGCGCCCTCTCCCGAGCACAAAGGAGAGGTGTCTATTGAAGACGTAAGCTTTGCCTACACCCCCGAAAAGCCGCTGATAAAGCACTTTTCGCTCAATGTAAAGAGCGGCACTCATGTGGCTGTCGTGGGCCCCACGGGCTGCGGCAAAACCACGCTTATTAATCTGCTCATGCGCTTTTACGACGTCAACAGCGGCAGAATTACGGTTGACGGTACGGATATCCGCGATATGAAGCGCGACGACTTGCGCTCACGCTACGGAATGGTGCTTCAGGACAGCTGGCTGTTCCACGGAACTATTATGGAAAACCTGCGCTACGGAAATGAAAACGCTTCCGACGATGAGGTTGTGGCGGCGGCTAAGGCGGCGTACGCCCACAGCTTTATCAGAAGAATGCCGAGCGGCTACAACACCGTCATAAGCGAGGGCGGCGGAAACCTAAGCCAGGGGCAGAAGCAGCTTTTGTGTATAGCGCGCGCGATGCTTACGAATCCCGAAATCCTGATACTGGACGAAGCGACCTCGTCAATCGATACCCTGACCGAAATCCGCGTCCAGAAGGCGTTTGCAAAGATGATGAAGGGCAGGACAAGCTTTGTTGTGGCTCACCGCCTGTCGACAATAAAGGAAAGCGACGTTATTCTTGTAATGCGCGACGGCAATATTATTGAGCAGGGCAGCCATAATGAGCTGCTTAAAAAGAAGGGCTTCTATTTTGAGCTGTATAACTCACAGTTTGCAAAACCGTCTTTACAAATCACCTGAAAAATTGTATGATAGATACAGTACTGATAGGACGTGATAATATGATTGTACTGGCGTCAAACTCACCCAGAAGAAAAGAGCTGCTTCGGCTTATCAGCCCCGGCTTTGAGATAGAGCCCGCCGAAATCGACGAGAGGCTTGACGGGAATATTCCGCTCGACCTTATGCCCGAGCGTCTTGCGGTAAAAAAGGCGGAGGCTGTTCACAAAAACCACCCCGACGATATAGTAATAGGCTGCGACACGGGCGTTTTTATCAATAATATGATGATAGGCAAGCCCGGCACCGACAAGACCGCTGTTGAAATTCTTAAAATGCTTTCGGGCAAAACCCACCGTGTAATTACGGGATGCGCCGTTTTTAAGGGCGATGAGATGATTTCGTTCTCGCAGGTTACCGAGGTTGAGTTTTATCCGCTTACGGATGAGGAGATAAACGAATATATCGCAACGGGCGAGCCCAACGATAAGGCGGGCGCCTACGGGATTCAGGGCAGGGGAGCGCTGCTTGTAAAGCAGATTAAGGGCGACTACTACAACGTCGTCGGCCTGCCTGTAGCGCTGCTGAAAAGAAAGCTCGGCGAGTTGTTAAAGGAAGAAGAATAAAAAAGCACCGGCATAGCCGGTGCTTTTTTTAGTGGTTAGTGGTTGGTGGTTGGTGGTTAGTGGTTAGAATGTGCTTATCGCAATTTTTCTGCCCGACCCTGTACTAATACCTATTCGTTGGATGCGCCGTTATGCCGAGCTTTCCAAAAAACCGATTTTTTAAAAGGCGCGCCGGATGGAACGTCACGTTCCCGAATTAAAATGATACCGTTCTCGGCGCCTCGGTAAATGAGGAGAATACAGCCGTGGCGTCCTTGAAATACAGCACCTCGGTGTTGTCGTCATCGGCGGAGTACATAGCCTTTAGCTCGGGGTAATTGTCGAGCATGTGCGCCTTTGCTTCAACCCTGTCGTCGCGCACAAGCGTGCCCGAAACGCGCAGCCATTTTCCGTCGGAAAACGCGCAGATTTCGGCTTTTGGGTTAGCCTGAATTTGCTTTGACACCTTCTTGGATTTGCCTGTCTGGATATAAAGCCTTCCCTCAAAAATGTCAACGGTGCCGAACGGGCGCACGCGCGGCTGGCTGCCCTCCACGGTAGCGAGGTAATATGTGCCCGCGTTCTTTAAAAAATCATATACTTCTTTCATTGTCAGCCTCCTTGTTTGGGTTTTTAATCATTTTACCGTTTACAAAAACATAGTCGCCGT
>OMYD01000121.1 GCA_900315195.1 uncultured Eubacteriales bacterium
GACGCTTACATCATGCACGTTACAACCACTCCCTCGGTTGCTTATATCACACGCATCGACGACTTTGACTGCGGCATTATGATTTCCGCTTCACATAACCCCTTCTATGACAACGGCATCAAGCTGCTCAACGGCAAGGGCGAAAAGATGGAGGAGGAAACCCTGCTTAAGGTCGAGGACTATATCGACGACAAGCTTGAGATCCCGGTTGCTCAGCGCGGGGATATCGGCAGAACCGTTGACTATGTTTCGGGCCGCAACCGCTACATCGGCTACCTTATTTCCATGAGCAAATACAGCTTCAAGGACGTTAAGGTAGGTCTTGACGTAGCAAACGGCGCTGCGTGGCAGATAGCCAAGGGCGTATTTGACGCTCTGGGCGCAAAGACTTATGTTATCAACGACAACCCCGACGGCTTTAACATCAACACCGACTGCGGTTCTACACATATCGAGCACCTGCAGAAGTTCGTTGTTGAAAAAGGCCTTGACGTGGGCTTTGCTTACGACGGCGACGCCGACCGCTGCCTTGCTGTTGACGAAAAGGGCAATGTTGTTACAGGCGACCACATACTCTATATGTACGGCTGCTACATGAAAGAGAGAGGCAAGCTCCTTAACAATAAGATAGTTGCCACCATTATGAGCAACTTCGGACTGTTCAAGGCGCTTGACAAGGTCGGAATCGAGTACGACAAGACCAGCGTAGGCGACAAATATGTCTACGAGAACATGGTAAAGACCGGCAACCGCCTCGGCGGCGAGGAATCCGGACACATCATCTTCCAGAAGTACGCCACAACGGGCGACGGCATTCTTACCTCTCTTAAGCTTATGGAGGTTATGCTTGCCAAGGAGAAGCCCATGAGCGAGCTTGCGGCTCCCATGGTTATGTATCCCCAGGTGAAGGATCCTTCTCCGCGAGTCAGGCACCGAGCCCGTTATCCGCGTTATGGTTGAGGCAGGTTCCGACGAAGAGTGCGAGAAGTATGTTGATCAGGTTATCGACGTAATCCGCGCTAAGGGACACATCATCTAAAATAAAAGCTGTTTAAAAGCCGAAAGGGTATTGCGCCTTTTCGGCTTTTTATTCTGTGTATTTCGACGGTTTTCTCCAAAAAATTAAAAAACTGTAATATTGCGCTTGTTTTTTGTTACCGCTTTGTGTATAATGATTGTGTATGCAACAACAACTCTGATTGGAGGAATAAAAATGAGCATAAAATCAATAAGGAGGCTGACCGCCGCGGGACTTTGCGTTTTGATGTGCGCCGCTTCCTTTCTGACCGCTTTTGCGGACAGCGAACCCGTTACAATAGCGGAGTGCGGAAACCTGCAGCTTACCCTGCCGGATAACATGTCGGCGGTTACCCGTTCAAGCGATTCGAGCGATAGGTATTTTTCGCGCCACAACCTGACTTATCAGGAGGTTCAGGAGATGTTCTCCAAAACCGATACATATATGCAGGCTATGGACAACGACAACGTGATCACCCTTACGCTGACATACTCCGACACGGATATAAACGATTTCAACAAGTTCTCAAACGCCGAGCTTGCCGAGGTCGCCCATAACTTTATCACTGAGAGCGGCACTGATGTCAAGTATAAAAACAGCACTCAGGATGAAGCCGGAAAAGAAATGGTCTGGCTGTATTTTGAAACAAGCGTGCGCGATGCCGCCGCCAATACAGACAAAAAGCAGTATCAGGCTACTACCGTTTATAACGGCAAAAACATTACTCTTACTATTTTAAGGAACGAGGGCGACGCCGAGGCGAGCGATTATTCAACGCTTGAGTCGGTCGCAAAAACCGTTAAGTTCCCCGCAAAGGAAAAGCCCGCCGACAAAAAAATGCTTATGCTTATCGTTATCGGCGCAGGCGCGGCAATAATTATTATCCTTTTGATTATAATCATTGTGACCGTAAAGAAGTCAAAGCGCCGCAAGGCAAAGGCGCGCAACGATAAGATCCTTGAGGAGCTTGCCGACAAGTACCAGACGCGTCCCAATAAACCGCAGCCCGCAGTAAAGCAGGAGAGCGCGGCGCCTAAACAGGAATATTCCGTTGGGTTATTTAATATGAATCTTGCATGCCATTTGTCCACAAGAGCATATTTCTCACCAAGTATGATCGTATAATTGACCATGACAGTCACATTCTTATTCAAATACTCTGCGACTTCCTTTGCTTTCTCATGATATAACGTATCGGCTATTTTTAAGCGTTTCATTCCATCTTTATCTTCATATTTCTTATCTTTTATAGCCCCACACTGCATGGCATGAATTGGAATAGCATCCATATCCAACAGTCCCGTGCTATTGGAAATCCGATATCCCCATGGAAGATTGTCGCATTTCTCGAAGTTCAGAGTAATACTCTTTTGTTTATTCGTGTTTGGATCGCTATCCGGGCTGAAGTTCTTAATTAATTGAACAGCTATCTTGTGATCATCAGTGTGGTTTATCTGAACAATTCTCACACTATCAGAATTGAGGTCTAAATAATCGGTTTGAATACCAGGATAGATTAACTCAAGAGAGTCGTATTTCTCCTGATGAGCGTAACTGAACAGCTTCTCTGTTAATTGCTTGAATGTATCAAGCTCATTCTTATTTTCACAAGAA
>OMYD01000017.1 GCA_900315195.1 uncultured Eubacteriales bacterium
TGTGTACTCACTGTAATTTCTTGAGTATTTCTCAACTCAAAGTCATTACGGGTTTCTTTCTTTTCGTTGTTTAATTTTCAAGGTCCTTTTGCGCCTTTTCGGTTTATCGGGTCTGATTTTTCAGTCCCGCACCTCAAGAGCGCATGTGCTATTATATCGTAAAATCAAATAATTGTCAAGAGCTTTTTTGAAAAAAATTCAATTTTTCTACTCTTACCTTCTGAGTTTAAAAAGTCATATGACTGTATTTTGAATTGTGAACTATTGATTACAGATTTTCGAATATAACAAAGCGGAAGAACAATTTGTTCCTCCGCTTTTCTCCTTCCTTAAACGAACCGATTTAATGACGCGTCATAGGAATAATCAATTGATTTCAGCTTTTCTTCGATTTGCGATTTATCAGCCTGCAAATCGTCACACAAAGCATCAAGAGATTTATAGTTGTCCCGAAGCTTTGTATTGATGTAGCTTAGCAGAATCATCGGGTCGTTTGGAAGCATTTCGTTCACTCCTTTTTTATTAAAAAATGTTTACGCTATTAACCCAAGAACATCTGGGACCAATACAGCGTTCCTCCCTGCTGATAGCAGCCCACGCCGATTGATGTAAATGACGCAGAGAGAATATTCTTTCTGTGTCCTTCGGAATTCATCCATCTGCTGACAACCTGAGCCGGCGTACGGTAACCGTATGCTATGTTTTCGCCCGCCGAGCGATATGTTATTCCAAGCTGTTTACATACCGAGAAGCATGATGTGCCGTCGGGACGTGTATGAGAAAATGACTGCACGATTTCCTTCGCGCGGATCCTCGCGGCGCTTGTTGCGTCATCACGCTTTGTCAGCGCGGCAAGCCCGTATTTTGCGCGCTCAGCATTGCATAGAGAAATGACTTCATTCTCATAAGCCTGAATAAATTCTGAGGATGAGTCAACCTGGGGCGCAGTTTGTTTTTCAGGCTGCGTAACGGGCTGACTTTCAGGCTTTGCAGATGGTTTTGTTTCGGTTTGTGCAGGCGGATATTTCCACCTGATTTTATTTCCGAAGCTCTTTAAATAATCATAGATTTTCTGATTGTCGCATGACACAACAATCTTTTTTGTTTCACAGCCGATGCAGCTGTTTTTCTGTGTTGCCGCTCCGACGGATACAATACCGCCTGACAACACAATAGCGGCTGCAATTACTGATGATAATATTTTACGGAATTTGTTCATTAACTGAACTCCTTTCAGCTTTGTATGCTGATCAGCAAGCGGCCTTAAGAATTGCCGCTGTGTTTATGCTATCATGTTTGCGGCTGTTTATCAACACACAAATAAAGGAAATTCAGTTTAATATTGGTCGAGGAAATGGTGCTTTTCACCCTTTGTTTTATAGGCTATTACGGCGTCTAGAGCCACATTGTGCATACTGTTGAAGATATTCGCCTCGACTGCGGGATTTGTCTTTTTAAGCTGCTGAATCAGCTGCTTGGTTTCCTTGCGCTTAGAGGCGGATTCGACGTCGCCCTCTCCCTCAAGCTGCTCGGTAAATCGGCACGCGCAGCGAAGAAATTTAAGATTGTGAGCGTCACGCCACGCTATTATATCCTCCTCGCGGATATAGTACATCGGGCGGATAAGCTCCATGCCCTCGTAATTGGTACTGTGCAGCTTTGGCATCATGGTCTGAATCTGTCCGCCCCAGAGCATACTCATCAGCGTCGTTTCAATCACATCGTCGTAGTGGTGGCCTAGAGCAATTTTGTTGCAGCCCATATCTTTAGCCGCCTTGTACAGATGACCGCGCCTCATTCGCGCGCACAGGTAGCAGGGCGACTTTTCAACATTGACAACCGAGTTAAAAATATCGCTTTTAAATATTTTGATCGGCACGTCAAGAAGGTCGGCGTTCAATTCGATTTGCTTTCGGTTTTCCTTGTTGTAGCCGGGATCCATCACAAGAAAATCAAGCTCAAACGGGATTTTGTTGCGGCGCTTTAGCTCCTGAAACAGCTTAGCCATGAGCATTGAGTCCTTGCCGCCCGAAATGCAGACGGCTATTTTATCGTTAGGCTCAATTAACGAATAATCCGCTACAGCCTGCGCGAACCTATGAACAAGCTTCTCTTTAAAACGGCGGCGCTTTGTTAGCGACTGCTCGATTGCCCTTGCAAACGGTTTTATTTCAGATATTATTTCTTCCATAATTTACCTTTAACTCAAAAGGCAGACAACGCGCCGGGCGCCATCTGCCTCTGTTTCGGATTTATATACTTTCAATTGAAATGCTCTCGCCGTCTGAGGTGACGTTGATTGCCTCAAGCTTGCCCGACTGTGACTTAATCATAGCCTCGGCGATTTTTTCCTCTACCTCGCGTCGTATGGTGTTGCGCAAATCTCGCGCGCCGCTCTTGCCGCTGCAGGACTTTTTGGCGAGGTACTCGCAAGCCTTGTCGTCAAATGTAAAGCGGATATGCTTTTCCTCAAGCGTCGGAACATATTCTTCGAGCATTAGCTTTGCGATGTCAACAAAGTTAGCCTCACTGAGTGTGTTGAACACAATGATTTCATCAACACGCGCGATAAACTCGGGTCTGAGGAAATCCTGCAGAGCCTTCATCACCTTCTCCTTGGAGGCTTCCTCGGAGGTTTTGCCGAAGCCGAGAGCTGTATCTCTGCCCGCCGAGCCGGCGTTTGACGTCATTACAATAACGGTATTCTCGAAGTTTACCGCTCTGCCGTGAGCGTCGGTTACCTTGCCCTCGTCGAGAATCTGGAGCAGTATATTAAGAACATCCGGATGCGCCTTTTCTATTTCATCAAAAAGCAGTACCGAATACGGACGGCGGCGAACCTTTTCGGTAACCTGACCTGCCTCGTCGTAACCAACATATCCTGGCGGTGAACCGATAATTTTTGACACCGAGTGCTTCTCCATAAACTCGGACATATCAAGTCGGATAAGAGTTTCGGGAGTATCAAAGAGCTGCTGGCTGAGCACCTTGACAAGCTCGGTTTTGCCGACGCCTGTGGGACCTACGAATATGAATGAAGCGGGACGTCTGCGGGGAGAAATCTGGCAGCGGCTGCGCTTGATAGCCGAAGCGAGCACCTCAACCGCCTCGTCCTGTCCGATGATTTTCTTTTTCATCTCACTTTCGAGGTCAGCGAGCTTTGAAAGCTCGTTCTCGCGGATTCGTGACGCCGGAATTCCCGTCCACAGCTCAATAACCTTGGCGATATCCTCCTCGGTTACTTTTGCGGTAAGGCTGTCTGGATCAATCTCTTTGAGCTCATTATCAATCTTTGCCAAGGATGTATTTACCTCGGCAAGCGATTTGTAGTCGATTTCCTCGGCGCTTGTCAGCTCATCCTTTGTCAGCAGGAGCGATTCACGCTCATCCGAAAGCTTTTCATAACGCTCCCTCTCCTTGTTGCGGAGCGCGGCGCACGCGCAGCTCTCGTCGAGAAGGTCGATTGCCTTGTCAGGCAGGAAACGGTCTGTGATATAGCGCTCGGAAAGCACTACGGTCTTGCGCACGATGTCGTCATCAACAACAACCTTGTGGTGAGCCTCGTAGTAGCCCTTCACGCCTGCGATAACCTCGATAGACTGAGCGATTGTAGGTTCTCCTACCTTGACAGGCTGGAAGCGGCGTTCAAGCGCGGAGTCCTTTTCTATGTATTTTCTGTACTCGTTAAAAGTTGTAGCGCCGATAACCTGAACCTCGCCTCTGGAGAGAGCGGGCTTGAGGATATTCGCGGCGTTCATTGTGCCTTCATTGTCGCCTGTTCCTACAAGCGAGTGAACCTCATCTATAAAAAGGATAACGTTTCCGCTGTCTTTAACCTCGGAAACCAAGCCCTTGATACGGCTTTCAAACTGACCGCGGAACTGTGTGCCAGCCACCAGAGAGGTTAGGTCAAGCAGCTGAATCTCTTTGTTTTTGAGTTTTTGGGGTACGTTGCCCTGAGCTATTCTCAAAGCAAGGCCCTCGGCGATCGCGGTTTTACCTACGCCGGGTTCGCCTATTAAGCAGGGATTGTTTTTGGTGCGGCGAGAAAGAATCTGGATAACGCGCTCGATTTCAGCGTCCCTGCCGATTATATTGTCAATCTTGCCCTCTCTTGCCTTACGGGTCAAATTCTCGCAATAGAGGTTGATGTGTTTTCTTTTCTTCTCTTTTTTCTCCTTCTTCTGACCGCCTTTATCGGAGCCGTTTCCATCGGAAGCTTTTCCTCCGCCGAAAATATTATTGAAGAAGGCAGGAAAAGCAGGAGCGCCGTGGGCGAAATCATCATCCTCGCTGCCGCCGTTTTCCTGAGCGAACTCATCCATCTGCTCCGCGAGATTATCCGCGCCGAGCTGCTCCATAAGCTGGGAAAGGTCGCCGCCCTGCATCAAATTATTCATCTGATCCTGAACATTTTCAAGATCTTCATCCGAAATGCCCATTTTGCTGATTAGATCCTCAACGGGCTTTATTCCAAGCTCCTTTGCGCAGCTTAGGCAATAGCCTACCGTAGGAGCGTCCTTTGAATTATTATTTGTAACAAAAACGACTGCCGGTCGTTTTCCGCATCTTGTACAAAGCATAACATTCTCCTTTTTCCTGATTTACATAATGGTAGTATAAAGTATTATCATGGTAAAATCAAGAGTATTCACACAATCTTCACGCTTTCGCGTTGTTTTTTATATTACTGTTTTCTTTGTTTATTTTAACAAACATCACGGCGTACTGAACAAGCGCAAGCAACATTGCAGCAGCTACCAGTACAAGTCCGATTATTATAACGGGCATTATTTCTTTTCCCGTTACTATCTTAATAAAGATAATAAGGGAAATGACAAAATAGAACACCAGAGTAGCTATTTTTCCGAAAATATTTGCGGGCGGCGGCGTCATCTTTCTGAGAAGCATAATAAAACCGCCAAGCAGCATCAAAAACTCCTTGCCCACAAGCACAAGCATAATCGGAAGAATTGACGGAATATAAATTACCATACACACCGCCACAGCGACAAGCGTCACCTTATCAGCTATAGGGTCAAGTATTTTTCCCAGAGAAGTCACCTGATTAAGCTTTCGGGCAAAAAATCCGTCAAAGCAGTCGCTCAGACCTGACAGACCAATCATTATGCCTGCCAAAAGGAACTGTTCGTTTATAAAAAAGTAAACAAACGGCGGAACAAGAACGAATCTGAAAAACGTAATCAGATTGGGAACCGTTACCAAATCCCTCGGCTTAAAACTCCAGTTATCCATTCGTATCACCATTACCTTATCAATAATCTCATCTGAAAATAACAAGCGCGTTAAACAGTCCGCCGAATACGGAGCTGTTATTAAGAAAATCCGGATTGGTATTATTTACATATAAGTACGCCACATTTACCAGGAAGCACGCCAGCACAATACCCTCAACCGCGCCGATCAGGCCTCCGAATATCATATTAACCTGACGGACAACCGGCAGATTAAAGGCCCTCAGCGCCGGCCGCGCAAGAAGTTTGAAAACAATAAGCAGAACAATAAACAAAACGATTAGCAGAATCAGAGAAATCACAAATACCGCAAGCTCGCCAATAGGCTTTTCAATGCTGTTGACAACTTGGTCGGTCTCAACCGTTGAGGTTGCTATCCTGCTCTGAAGATGATTATTATCCAGACCAAACACACTTAAAAAGAAACCCAGAATTCCGCGTATTGCGCCCGGCAGCGAGTCAAGGCTGTTCTGAGATGCGTATTCCTCTCCTCCCTGAGTAATCATATCGCGAATACTCTGAGTAACGGAAGCCTTGAAAAAAGCGTTATATATTCCATGAGCCAGCGCCGACGACAAGAGGTTAGCCGTAATACCCGCTGCCGCAAGCGCCAAGAGGTTCATCAGCGTAGCCGCGATACCGCGGCGCACACCCCAGACTATTAACAGCGCGACAACCAGAATAATTATAAAACCTGAAATCATAATACCTCTTATCTTGCCGAATCAGGCGACGCCTGAGTTGTGAGGTCAATTTTCCTCACCTGATTTACACTCAAAACAAACGCCTCGGTACCCGAACAAAGAATAATCCGTTTTGCTCCCGTACCGGCAAAGCATGAGTACTTGAGCTCACCATCATCATAAACATAAACCATATTGCCGTCAAGAGTTGCAATTGTATTCTTGTATGACGACAGCGACTCAGAGCCGTATTCGCAGTCAATCGTGTTTTTCTTTTCACCGCCGTCGTTATAGGTTATGATATCACAGTGCTTTCCGTCACCGCTCTTTGAAAGCGAAAGAGAAAAAGTTTCGGTGTTTGGGCAGAAACAATAGTTGCAAAGCGGTTTTCCGCCGTAATCAATCGTTTTTAAGTCGTCATTATCAATTTTAACAATATAGGACGCGTTACCGCCCACAAGCGCGGCACGGCTGTCCGAAATATACTTGCAGTCAATGATGTAATCGCCCTGAATCTCGTATTTTGCCTCAGGCTCGCTCTGAGAAAAATCAAGGATGTATATTCCTGTTTTTATTTCGCCGTTATTGTTGCTTATTCCGCAGGCAACACAGCCTGTTCCGTTTTTATTGATTGCCACCGAGTTGACATAATATTCCGAAAAACAATATTTAAACATTCGGTTATTATCGGAATCAAAGGCGTAAAGCTCGCTGTAAAAGCCGTTGCCCTCAATTACAATGCAATATTTTCCGTTAGACGCAATATCTCCCGCGAAAATGCCGCCCTCGGCTGTTCCGGAATACATATTGCTGTCAAAACTATGAACCTGATAGCCTGTTTCGCCAAGCCCGAAGGTCAAAAATTTGTTTTCGGCAGACTTCATTACGGGTTTTGTATAGCGGAGCTGAGAATTGTTTACTTCCTTGCCTGTTGAATTAAGTGTAATAAATGAAGTGTCCGAGGCATAGGCAACTCTGCTTTGATTAACGGCAATATTTCCAGACTCAACCTCCGAGCCGACAATATTTACGGGAAAACCTTTTCCGGCGGTTCCCATAACCTCATAGTTCCACCAAATCGAGATATTATCCCATGTAAGCTTATCGCGGTTAGCAAAAGCAAGAACAACAAGTCCCATAAGCAGTGAAATAAGAACGCCCAAAACTATTTTTTTGACAGCCTTGACAGATATTTCGGTTTTTTCCGGCTCATAATCGTCGAGCGGAACATCCTCATAGCTTATGACGGTTCGCTCCCGGTTTAGCTTGCGCTCGGCGTACCGCCCTTTTATTTTTTTAAACATGTTTCCCTCTTTTCGAGTTTCTATGTCAGTAATACATCAGTAATTAATTTTATTCAGATACAAACCGCACGCCTGCGCGGTAGGTCCCGCGAACTTTCTGTCTTTTTTTTCAATAATTGCGGGAATTCCGTCGGGCGGTATCTTTCCCTGAGCAATTCTTAGCAGGGTTCCCACCATAATTCTAACCATGTTATAAAGAAACCCGTCCGCTTCAACGCGCATAATCACCATATCACCGTCGCGTGTTACGGAAAAGCGCTTTACATCTCGGGTCATGTTCCCCGGCTCTCTGTTGTCGAGAGTGCAAAATGAGGTAAAGTCGTGTTTTCCGACATACGCCTGAGCCGCCGTGTTGAGCTGCCCGGTGTCAAGCGGATAGCGGTAGTGCAGCGCGTACCCGTCAAGAAACGGGCTGCGAACCTCGCTGTTCCATATCTTGTAAATGTATTCCTTGCTTTTGCAGCTGTAGCGCGCGTGAAAATCCAAATCGACCTCGCGGCAGTCAAGCACCGCTACCGATAAAGGCAGCCAGCGGTTAAGCGCCGCCTTCAGCCTTTCGGGCGGAATCGGGTGAGCGGTTTTAACGCTTACGCAATATTTGTTCGCGTGCACGCCGCTGTCGGTGCGGCTGCATCCCTTAACGTCAAAATCCTCGCCGATTATCTTTGAAAGCGCGTTTTGAAGCGCCTCCTGAACAGTATAGGCGTTTTGCTGGATCTGCCAGCCGTGAAAGTACTTTCCGTCATATGAAATTGTAAGCAGGAGGTTTCTTAAAGCGACCCCTTCACAAAAATGTTGCATACAATTACTCCGCCGATGACAAGCGCGAGAAAGACAAAAGAAATAATGTCACGCGCCGCCAGATGTATTTGTTTCATGCGGGTTCTGCCCGCTCCGCCGCGATAGCAGCGGCATTCCATCGCCGTAGCCACGTCGTAAGCGCGCCTGAACGCGGATACGAACAGCGGAATCAGAATGGGAATAAGCGCCTTTACGCGCTTAATAAGATTGCCCGACTCCATGTCGGCGCCCCTTGCCTTTTGCGCCTGCATTATTTTGTCGGTCTCCTCAAGCAGAGTCGGCACAAAACGCAGCGCGAGCGACATCATCATCGCTATTTCATGCACGGGAAAACGCAGAACTTTAAGAGGTCTCATAAGGCGCTCAATAGCGTCTGTCAGCTCTGTAGGAGAAGTTGTAAAGGTAAGGCAGGAGCTTGCGAGAATAAGGCAGATTATACGCACCGTAACAAATACAGCGCGGTTGATTCCGTTCCATGTAAGGCGGAAAACCCACCACTGCCATATTGCTTCTCCCGACCCGTAAAACAGGTTCAGCAGCGAGGTGAAAATAACTATAAAAATAATCACCTTTAGGCTTTTGAAATAAAACTTTGGCGATATTCTGCTCAGCACCAGAAACAGAATTGTAAAAGTCGCTACAATGCCGAGCGAGATATAATTAAAGGTACAGAAAATAATTACCACAAATGCGATAAACATCAGGATTTTCGCGCGCGGGTCAAGCCTGTGAACAAGGCTTTTGGCGGGAAAATACTGACCGAAAGCGACGTCTCTTACCATAGCTGTCCCTCCTTTTTTAGAAGCGGGACAAGCGCCGAGAACGCCTCGTCAACCGTCATTACGCCCTCGGGGACATCAAAGCCCTTTATGCGCAAATCCTGCATGATTTTTGTGATTTGCGGAACCCTGAGGCCGTATCGCGCAAGCTCATCGCCGCGCCTGAACACCTCTTTTGTCGGCTCAAACATAGCAAGCCTGCCTTTGTTCATCACAATTATTTTGTCGGCGACACGCGCTATGTCCTCCATTGTGTGGCTGACAAGAATAACGGTGTTGTGGCGCTGCTTATGATAATTGACAATCTGGCTCAGCAAAACCTCGCGTCCCATAGGGTCAAGCCCCGCCGTGGGTTCGTCAAGCACAAGAACCTCGGGATTCATCGCGATTACCCCGGCAATAGCGGCACGGCGCTTTTCGCCGCCCGAAAGGTCAAAGGGTGATTTTTCAAGCAACTCTGTTTTAAGCCCGGTAAAATTCGCGGCGTCAATGACTGCTTTATCAAGAGCCTCGCCTTCTACACCCATGTTCTGAGGGCCGAAGGCGATGTCCTTCCTGACGGTTTCCTCAAAAAGCTGGTACTCGGGGTACTGGAAAACCATTCCGACTCTGAAGCGTACCGAACGTATTTTTTTAGGCTGCTCCCAGATGTCTTTGCCGTCGAGCAACACCTGACCGTCAGAAGGCCTTATAAGCCCGTTAAGCATCTGCATAAGCGTGCTTTTCCCCGAGCCTGTATGGCCGATTACGCCGATAAACTCGCCCTGATTGATTTGCAGGCTTACATTGTCAACGGCGCGCTTTTCAAAGGGCGTACCAGCGCCGTAGACAAAGCCAAGATTTTTCAGCTCAAGAACACAACTCATCTCATTGCCTCCTCAAGCATCGCCACGCAGTACTCCTGCGTAAGCGGAATTCTATCAAACTTAACGCCGCAGCCTCTGAGCCTGAAAACAAGCTCTGCCGACTGTGGCACGTCCAAACGATGTTTTTTAAGCAGCTCAACCTGTGAGAACACCTCGTCTGGAGTTCCCTGTAAAAGCACCTTGCCGCTGTCCATAACCACAACTCGGTCGGCAAGCACCGCCTCGTTCATAAAGTGGGTAATCAGCACCACGGTAATCTTTTTTTCACGGTTAAGCTTCAAGAGTGTAGAAATAACCTCTTCCCTGCCGTTCGGGTCAAGCATTGCCGTCGGCTCGTCAAGTACTATGCACTGCGGCTGAATCGCGAGGATTCCCGCAATCGCCACGCGCTGCTTCTGGCCGCCGGACAGCTTATGGGATTCGTGCTCACGGTACTCGTACATATCGACAGCCTTCAGCGCCTCGTCAACCCTTCGCCTGATTTCTACAGGTTCTACCCCGAGGTTTTCGGGGCCGAACGCCACGTCCTCCTCAACAATGCTCGCAACGAGCTGATTGTCGGGATTCTGCAGCACCAGACCGACCTTTTCACGGATATCAAAGGTCTTTTCCTCGACAGAGGTATCGTCGCCGTCGACAATCACCTTTCCGCTGTCAGGCAGAAGCATGGCGTTGAGATGCTTAGCCAGAGTGGATTTGCCGCAGCCGTTGTGACCGATTACGGCGACAAACTCACCCTTTTCTATTTCGAGGCTTACCCCGTCAACGGCGTTTGTAATGAGCTTGCCCTCCTCCTGCTCGTCGTAGGAAAAGCACAAGTCCTTTATTGAAATAAAACTCATTAAGATTTCTCCCAGATTGCACTTGAGCCGCAGGGCAGTACAAGCCCCGTATCGCTCACGCGCAAACCGATTTCGTCGCCCGAGACCTTGCCGCCAAAGTCCTTTTGAAGCAGCATACCGAGCAGATATTCCATTACCGCGGGAGAAAGCCCCGTTGTGTAGGAATTAAGGATGAAGAAAACAGGGTCGCCGCTTAAAACCTGTTTGCAAAGCGTCACAAGCGGAAAAAGCTGTTCCTCAAGCTTCCAAACCTCGCCGCCGGGACCTCTGCCGTAGGACGGCGGATCCATGATGATGCCGTCGTATTTGTTGCCTCGGCGAATTTCGCGCCGGACGAATTTTACGCAGTCGTCAACAAGCCAGCGGACAGGTCTGTCGGCAATGCCGCTTGACTGGGCGTTTTCCTTTGCCCACTGCACCATTCCCTTTGACGCGTCAACGTGGCATACCGAAGCGCCGGCGCTCATACATGAAAGAGTGGCGCAGCCCGTGTAGCCAAAAAGATTTAAGATCTTGAGCTCTCTGTTTTCGGATTGTATTTTCCCCGCGGCAAAGTCCCAGTTGACCGCCTGCTCGGGAAAAACGCCCGTGTGCTTGAAGCCCATGGGCTTTATGTTGAAAGTAAGGTTGTTGTAGCCGATCGTCCAGCGGTCGGGAACTTTTTTGTACTGCTCCCAGTATCCTCCGCCCTTGTTTGAGCGGTGATAGCGCGCGTGCGCCTGATGCCATAAGGGATTCTTCTTTTCGGATGACCAGATAATCTGCGGGTCGGGACGAATCAGGATTATGTCACCCCAGCGCTCCAGACGCTCGCCGTCAGAGGTATCAATCAGCTCGTAGTCCTTCCATTTATCAGATAAACGCATTATTAAAACCGTTCCTTGTAGTATTAATACTAATCTTGTTTAAATAAGTTCGGCTGTGTCGCCGCTCCGTAAACCGCGCCCTTAGGGAAATCATATCCCAGATGACGGCAGCCCTCGGCGGTGATGCACCTGCCTCTGGGCGTGCGGCTGAGAAAGCCGATTTGCAGAAGATACGGCTCGTAAACGTCCTCAATCGTAACCGCCTCCTCGCCGATTGCCGCGGCAAGGGTTTCAAGTCCGACGGGACCGCCGTTGTAGAATTTTATTATAGCCTCAAGCATACGTCTGTCGTTATTGTCAAGGCCGAGCTCGTCAATTTCAAGCCTGTCAAGCGCTGTCTGAGCGGTTTTAAGGGTTATGACGCCGTCGCTCATAACCTGGGCGAAGTCGCGCACGCGCTTGAGCATGCGGTTAGCGATTCGCGGTGTTCCGCGTGAACGCGAGGCGATTTCTATCGCGCCCTCGTAATCTATTTCAATTCCGAGTATGCCCGCGCTTCGTGTGACAATTTTCGCGAGCTCCTCGGGCGTGTAAAGCTCAAGTCTTAACAGAACACCGAAGCGGTCTCTGAGCGGCGCGGTGAGCTGACCCGCTCTTGTAGTGGCGCCCACAAGGGTAAAGCGCGGAAGCGGAAGATGGTACGAAGCCGCCATCTGCCCCTTGCCCGTTATTATGTCGATAGCGAAGTCCTCCATCGAGGGGTAAAGAACCTCTTCAACCGCGCGGCTGAGACGGTGGATTTCATCTATAAACAGCACGTCGCCCTCGTTGAGGTTGGTGAGCAGCGCGGCAAGGTCGCCGGGCTTTTCAATTGCGGGGCCCGAAGTTATGCGGATATTTACCCCGAGCTCGTTTGCGATAATTCCCGCGAGCGTGGTTTTACCGAGACCCGGAGGGCCGTAAAGCAGAACATGGTCGAGGGTTTCATGGCGGATTTTTGCCGCCTCGATATAAACGCGGAGATTCTCCTTGGCCTTTTCCTGACCGATATACTCGTCCAAATTTTTAGGACGCAGCGGATTATCACCCTCGGCAGTGTCCTCGGGGATTTCGGCGGGATCCATGATTCTGTTTTCAAAATCAAATTCATCTGTAAACTGCATATTTGCCATTTTACTGTCTTCCCATCTGCTTTAATGTCTGCGCGATAAGCTGTTCCACGGGCAGGCTGCTGTCGAGAGTCGCTAAAACAGGACTTACATCCGAGGGCGAGTAGCCAAGCACGCCCAGTGCCTCAATTGCCTTCGGAACATTTCCGCCTGAGGCAGTTGCCGCGCCTGCGCCGATAGCCGCGAAGCTGTCATCCGCTACCGCTGCCTTGGCGAGCTTGTCTTTAAGCTCAAGCACAATGCGCTGTGCGATTTTTTTGCCTATTCCCTGAGCGCGGGTTATGGTTTTGATGTCATCGGTGGCTATCGCCATCGCGACCTGCTCGGGAGAAAGCTCGGAAAGCACGGCAAGCCCCGCCTTGGGGCCCACTCCGCTGACGCTGATTAGCGTCTTGAAAGTGTCGAGCTCGGTCTTTGTGGCAAAGCCGAACAGCTCCATAGCGTCCTCGCGGACATTCAGGTATGTAAAAAGAGTTACCTCGCTGCCCGGTTTAAGCATTTTTAGAGTGTTAATAGTAGTCTGGCAGTTAAAGCCGACGCCTGAGCACTCTACCACCGCGCAGGATGAAGTCATGTGAATCAGTTTTCCTCTTACAGAATATAACATAAGCTACCTCAAACAGTTTTATTTTGATTTAACAGCCGACGCAAATCTGAGCCTGCCGCCTGAGCGTGACAAATAGCTATCGCGAGCGCGTCGGCGGTGTCGTCGGGTTTGGGAACCTCGCTTAGGTTCAGAAGCCTGCGTGTCATCTCCATAACCTGCGGCTTTTTTGCCTTGCCGTAGCCCGCAACCGCGGTCTTGACCTGGAGAGGTGTATATTCAAAGATAGGTATTCTTAGCTTTTGAGCGGCAAGAAGCGTTACTCCTCTTGCCTGAGCTACCTTAATGGCGGTTGTTTTGTTTGTCTGGAAATAAAGCTTTTCAATTGCGAGCGCGTCCGGGCGGCAGCGCTTTAAAATGGCAAAAAGCTCATCGTAAATGTATTCAAGCCTTTGGTTAAAATCGGTATGAGCCTGTGTTTCAACCGAACCGAATCCCAGAGCCTTGTACGCGTTCGCCCTAAAGCTTATTGCTCCCCAGCCTACAATCGCGTAACCGGGGTCAATTCCAAACACTACCAAAACAATTCCTCCGTAAAAAATGCATAATGGTACATTCTAAAACATTATACCACAAACATGTCGATTTATCAAGTAGTAATCAATCAAAATACCTGCCCGGCTCAACGCAAAACCGGACAGGTATTCTTTTATTATAATATAATTATCGGAAGCTACATTTCCGTGCAGCATACGGTTACACAGCTGACATCCGAACAGCCCGCTTTTTTAAGTATTCGGGCGCATTCCCCCAGCGTGTTTCCCGTGGTAATAATATCATCGACAAGCAAAACCTTTTTACCGCGTACAAGCGATTTTTCCAAAATGCGGAAAACACCCTTAACGTTTGAAGCTCGTTCGCTGCGACGCATAGAGTGCTGAGGTCTGTTATGCTTGTATTTTTCAAGCGTATTTACATACTTTAATTCCGTGAAAGAGCAGAACTCCTTTGCAAGCTCCTCTGCCTGATTAAAATGCCTTCTTCTCAGAGAGCTCCTATGCATAGGCACACAGGTGACCAAATCAAACGACGAGAGGTCATATAAACGCGCTGCCGCTCCTGCCGCCAAAAGCGCCAACGGACGGGCGTAATCCTTTTTGCCGCCGTATTTCATTCGCTTAACCGCGGCGGCGTACTCATCCTTGTACAAAAGAGGTGAACAGCATTGCACGCCCCCGACAGCATATTTATGATAAACAATTTCAGGCAGCTTTTTTGCGCACGCCTCACAGTAGTCTGAGCCTGCGGGAATAATCGAGCGGCAGAACAAACAGCGCTGCGGGAACAGTACCGCCAAAATACGGTCTTTCAGTTTTTTTGGATCACTGACGGTATGCATTATTAATTTCCTCAGAACGACGTATATAATACTAATATCAAAAAACCTTAACCATCTGTTGCGTTAAATTCTCCATAACCGCGTTGTCGTTCTTGGAATCCGTCAGGATTCCTGCGTCCTCCGCCTTGTTTTACGAAATTTTCCGCTAACACCTGTTTTAAGCGTTTTAATGGATATTAGTACAAAAAATATGCGAGCATAAACTACTCACATATTTTCCGTAAAACCTACGGACAGCAAACGGCTTATCCAAGGTTATCATATAATAATTTTACAACGCGCTCGGTCGCCTTGCCGTCGCGGTTATCAAAGAACATATCCGCGAACGGAGCAATTCTTTCGGTGCAGAAATCCCTTTTATTAATAGCGTCAATAATATCAGCCTGACAATAAGCGATTTTACCTGGAACAAACTCCTTAAAATCAAAGTAGAAATCGCGTTCGTTGATATATTTTTCCAAATCAAACGCATAGAAAATCATCGGGATATTAAGAAGTGACGCCTCGAACACAAGAGATGAATAGTCTGTAATAATCACATCCGTTACAAACAGCAAATCATTAAGCTCGGGATCGCAGGACAAGTCGATTACCCTGTCTTTAAGAGCGTCGGGAATAGGCTGTACATCAGTTACAAACGGATGGTGTTTTACGATAATAACGTAGTCATCGGGAATGTTTTCGCAGATTTTTCCAACGTTAAACAGCTCGGTGGGATAAAAAGCCGTTTCCTTAACCATTCCGCGGAAGGTAGGAGCAAAAAGAATGACCTTCTTTCCTACGAAATCCGGGTGCTCCTTATAGAACTTTGCCCTTGCCTTTTCTTTGTAATTCACATCGAAGAACACATCTGTTCTGGGAATACCCGTCGCCACAATGTTTTTGGTTGAGATACCGAAGCCCTCGGAATGACACTTTTTGCAGTAAGTTGAGCTTACGGTTACGTAGTCATAGCTTCTGTGGTTTCTGGTCGGCTGAGGAGAACCCTTAGGTTTGGAAAGCCTTGTAAAGCCAAAGGTCTTAAACGCGCCGCACGCGTGCCAAAGCTGAACAAGCTTTGTATCCTTTCTGAGGTCGATATAATGGATCATCGGGGTAAACTCATCAAGAACAACAACCTTGCTTGTGGCGCATGACTTGGTAAAATCAAAGATTTCTCCTATAGTCATATAAGAAATCGTGTGTTCATTCAGAATAAAATGAATATCGAGGTTAGGGTCATCCTTGATTTTATCATAGACAAACGCGAAGTTGCCGGAAATATCGTTTCTTCTAAGTGAGATGAACGTTATTTTATTCTTCTTAATTTTGCGCAGCTTAAAAAAGCTGTAGCTCATTTTAAACAGCCAGCGCTTGAATGTCCAAAGCGATACCTTGCAGTTAGAAACGTTTGAAAAGCGCGACATGGTATATGCCGCAAACCGCTTTGATGTACTCTCGTCGTTGAACTTCGCCGGCATTCGTATAACGCCGGATATACGCAGAAGCGATTCGAGAATAAACAGCGGAAACATCGCAATGGCAATAAGGTATTCAATAAAACCGACAATTTTCTTTACAAGCTTTACAAAGAAGCGCTTTACGGGCGAACGCAGTATTGCGCGTTTATCGGGCACAAATGAATAATGGTCGCCTTTAACGTTTAATTTGAACTTGACATTATCCGCCAGACATTCCTCAGGTGTAATGTCAATCTTTATTTTTTCCTCATAAAAATCGACAAAACCAAAGTTGAGATACATATCAAAGGGAAGATACTTTTTTCGGGACTTCCAGAAAAGCAAATCAAGCCTGTAAACGTAGCTACCCGAGAAATAGCACTTGCCTCTTGTATGTATCACGTTTGACAATACAAAAGGAATCCTTCTGTCCTCTTCTTCATTTATGAAATGTAATATCAGTTTTGGTTTGGAAACAAAGTGTGGGTTAATGACTTCGTCGGTGATACTTCCCATAATGGTCAGCCTCATCTTATCGCCTTCAATAACCAGCTTCTTGACTTCAATCCGGTATTCCACAAAAACACCCCAAATAACGATAAATCTATTTTAATAAGTCAGTCATTCTTTCTACCGCATCGCTCAAATCAAGACCCGCCTGATACAGAGAAGATGAACCTGCGACAAAAATATCCGCACCGCATTCGCGCATTTTTTTGCACAAATCCCAGCTGACGTGACCGTCAACTTCAAGCATAAGATTTTGCCCGCTCTCGTCTATCATACGGCGCACAGCGGAAAGCTTTTCAAAGCTGCCCTCAACAATAGGCTGCCTGGCAAAGCCCGGGTATACCGTCATAACAAGCACACCGTCGATTTTTCCGAACCAATCGTTAAGAACCTCGGGTTTGGTATCGGGGCTGATTGCCAAAAACGGGGACGCGCCGCGGCGCTTTATTTCGGCAATAACCTCGTCAAGGTTATCGCACGCCTCATAATGCACCGAAACAATATCGCCTTCACCGATATCCATGCGTTCAAAATACTGCTCGGGCTCAAAAGCCATGATGTGGATATCCCTCTTCATGTTTTTAAGGACTTTTTTTGTAGCTTTAATAAGTCCCGTATCAAGCGTAATATTGGGAACAAAGCGGTTATCCATAAAATCCAGATGAATATAATCCACACCCAGATTATCGAGAAGCGTCAGCTCATGCTCCAGATTGAGAACATCCGCGCACATAAGCGACGGAGATAACATTCCTCTCATAATGACTCCTTATATCAGTCGGTTAAAACCATCACTTTAGCGAAAAACTCGGTGTTGTTTTTCATGATGTCCAGTCCTTTATCCATATCCTCTAGAGTAAAGCGGTGAGTGATAAGCTTTTCCGCGTTTATTGTGCCGTTTGAAAGAGCGTTTACAACCATGTTCCAGTCGCTTTTATGAGTATCGCTGTAGCTTGAATTCCATGTGCCGTAAATCGAAAGCTGCTTTCTGAGAATCTGCCAATATGTGTTCTGGGGGAAGGTGAAGTCGCCGTGAGGGTTTCCCACAAAAATAACCTTTCCGCCCGAAGCCGCAGCCTCAAGACAGTTGCACGCGGTCAGAGCGATACCTACCGCCTCAATAGCTATATCGGCTCCTACTCCGCCTGTTTTTTCCTTAACCCACTCAATTGCGTTTTCACGCGAGGAGTTGCAGTATTCGGTAAATCCCAGGCTCTCAATAAAGTCCCAGTTATTGACGTCGGTGCCTACAAGAAGCACGCGCGCTCCCCAGGCTCTGGCCCACTGAGCGATAAGCATTCCGATTGTTCCGGGGCCGAAGATCACTACGTTGTCCCCTACCTCGATCTGAGCTCGTCTGAGCGCGTGAAGCGCAACAGCGCAGGGCTCGGTCATTGCGGCAATCTCAAAGCTTACGTTATCGGGAATCGGAACAAGGTTCCACACGGGAACACGCACATACTGAGCGTAACCTCCGTCGCTGCGCGATCCGAGATAGTCATAGCCTTTGCACATTTCATAGTCGCCGTTGTTGCAGTTTTCGCAGTGCTTGCAGGGAATCAAGGGGAACACAGTGGCACGCATTCCGATTAAGTTACTGTACTTTTCATCGCCTACGCCCGCGACCTCGCCCGCGAACTCGTGACCGGGGATTGTCGGGAAATGATATGTGCCGTTTACGAAAATACGCGGAATATCCGAGCCGCAGATTCCGCACGCGCGCACACGGAACAGAACCTCATCAGGCTTTACCTCGGGCATGGGATAATCGCAGTACTCAAGATTTCCTACTTCTCTTAATACTCTTGCTTTCATTGTTTTCATCTCAGACGCCGCCTTTCAAAATTGTTTCAAAGGTTTCCAAATCCTCGATTGTGGTGATTTTAAGGTTGCGCTCGCTTCCCTTCACCATACGAATATCCATTCCGTGACGGTAAGCAATCTCACTGCTGCCTGCCGTCATTCCGATTTCCTCATCGGTTACTTCATTATGTATCTGATAGTATCTTTTAAACTTAAAGCTCTCGGGAGCCTGTCCCGCAAAAAGCTCGCTGCGCTTTAGCAGACAGTTTATTACCTCGCCGTCCTTGCTCTGATACAGGGTATCCTTGACGGTGATAACGGGCATTGCGCCGTCATGCTCTTTGGCGCCTTTAATGCACTCCGAAATAATTTCATCGGACACAAGAGGACGCGCCGCGTCGTGAATTATTACGATGTCCGTATCGGGGCAGCTTTCGGCTATGCGCTTGAGCCCGTTATAGATCGAGTGCTGGCGCGATTCGCCCGCGGGAGCATAGCCGCGGATTTTATCGACGCCGTATTTTTGGGTATATTCCTCAACGAACTCCTGCCACTGAGGACTTACAACCACAACAATGTTATCAATCTCACCGTGCTTCTGGAAAATATCCAGACAGTACGAAATAATCGGCTTGTCCTGAACCATTAAAAACTGCTTTGGGCAGTCAAGACCCATACGGCTTCCGATGCCTCCGGCAAGAATAACAGCGGTATTCATAGATTTCCATTCCTTCCCGAATAAAAACAATAGATAGATTTTTCGATAAAACTATTATATTATAATACCACAACAGGATATTAATTGTCAACCGGCGGAATATTTTGGCGGATTATAAAGCTCCTCCGTTGTGCTGACAGAGCGCTTAATTCCCTGAGCGAGATCAACCCTCGGCTGCCATCCCAGCGCTTTAAGACGTGAGCTGTCCAAGACATCGGGAAGCCTGTTAAGCGGAGTTTTAAGCTCCTCGGGCTCAGGCTCATCGGCAGGGTCGGCAAAGCTCAGCCTCAGGCTTTTTTCAGGTAATAACTCGCATATTTTTTTCACAAATTCCCTAATTGTTACATTTGAGCTGTCATCGGCAATATTATAGGGCACAGCGTTTTCACCGTTAAGAAGAATTGTAAACAGCGCCGAAACAGCGTCGGTGATATATATGAACGAGCGCTTTGCGCAGCCGTCCGATTTTAACAGAATATCCTGTCCGTTTGCGGCATTATTGAAGAACTGCGCCCACACGCGATCATCGCCGCGGCGCGCTGCTCCGTAAATATAGGCGGGACGCGCTATTTTGACGTTCGTTCCGAACTCGTCGCAATAGTCGGCGGCAAGCGTTTCAGCCGCTCTTTTGCTCATTGCGTAACAGTTGTCGGGCAAAGCAAAATCAATGTATCCGATATCATCCTCGCTGATTTTTTCTTTGTCACCGTAAATGACGCCGTAAATTTTAAGGCTGGATATTATAAGAACCGATTTGCTTTTGCTCAGCCTTGCGAACTCGAGCACATTTGAGGTTCCCGAAAGATTTGCGTTGGCAGTGCCGGCAGGGTCGGTTTTAAAGTGAAGAGCATCGGCGTGACCCGCCGCGTGAATAATAAAATCGGCGTGTTCTGCCTGAATCGGCTTGGTTACGTCCTTAACACAGAGCGTAAAATCATCGCGCTGAAGAAGCCTTCCGAACCTTTGCTCAGCCTTTTCCTTATTGCGGACAAGGGCGATCACCTTGCAGTTATCGGAATAAAGGTCATTGCGAAGCAGCAGCGAAGCCGTAAGATAAAAACCTAAAAATCCGTACGCGCCCGTAACGAGGACAGTGCTGCCTTTAAGTTTGGAAAAATCAACGTCCGACGACGCTATTTCATACAAATCGTTATATACGCCGCTTTTAACGCAGCTTTTTACGTTAAAATCCATATCAGGGCACTCCCTTGACAAATATCCCTGCTCAGAAGCGGGAACAATCAATAAAAAGATACAGCACACGCAATTATCTATTTTTTAATGTACCACCAAATTGATACTTTGTCAATTTACAGTCTTGTAATGCTTATTCTGTCTTGAAAAGTCACAATTATTATGATACAATTATAGCCGGAGTGATAATAATGCAAAACTATTACTATCAAGATAATACACCGCCCTATAACGGGCAGCAATTTCAAATGCCGTATTTTCCCATCAAGCCGCAGCTTACACCAAAGCAGGCTCAGCGGCGCGAGCTTCGTAAAACCTCAAACGGTCTTGGCTTTTTTATTCTGATCTACTTTGTTGTTATGATTCAGATTTCATCGGTTGCTACAAATACTATTAAAGACAAGCACATTGTTACCAATGAGAACCAGACGATCTTTATTCTCTTGATTCAAATTATCGCAAGTTTAGGCTCGGTTCTCGCCGCAACGCTGTTTTACAGGCTGATTTCAAGAAAACCCCTTAGCAGCAACTTAGGGAAAAGCCGCTTAAAAGCAGATATGCTGATTCCGATGGTGCTTTTGGGAATGGGCGCAGCGATGGTGGCAAACCAGCTTGCCGCTCTGTTTGACAGCAACATCTCTCTTTTCCGCCTTGAAAACTCCGTAAATATGACGGAAAACACCCATACGGTGCCTGAAATACTGCTCTATGTGCTCGGCACCGCGATAGTACCCGCGTTTGCCGAGGAGCTTGCTTTCAGAGGCATTTTTATGAACGTTCTGCGCAGGTTCGGCGACGCGTTCGCTATTATCGCCTCCGCGGTTGTTTTCGGCGCTATGCACGGAAACACAACGCAGATTGTTTTCGCGTTTTCGCTGGGACTGATTTTCGCCTATGTCGACTGCAAAGCAAACTCAATCCTGCCCTCGATATTAATTCATTTCTTCAACAACTTCTATGCCGTTGTTTCCGATATCATCGGTTCAAACTCGGGATTGGAAAACACGGCGGTTGTCGCAATCCGAATCGGTATCATTATTATGTTCTGCGTTTCGGGTCTGCTCTCTTACATTTACCTTTCAAGCCGTGACAAAGGCTTCTTTAAAAGCAGCGACGGAGATTCAAACGGAATCGCCAAAAAAAGCCTGTTATCATTAAAAGAAAAAAATATCAACTGCTTTACGTCTGTAGGTGTGATAATCTCACTTGCGGTTTTCACGGCGGAGATGATTCTCAATCTGGTTCCGCAAAACGTTCAGCAGGATATTGTGAGGTCATTCGGTGGCTGATAAGTATGATTATATGAAGCAGGCGCTTGAGCTGGCAAAAGAGGCCTACAATGACGGCGAGGTTCCTGTAGGCGCGGTAATAGTAAGAAACGGCGAGATTGTAGCCACGGGAAGAAACAGGCGCGAAAAACGCAAAAACGCGCTGCTTCACGCCGAAATCGACGCTATAAACAACGCGTGTACAAAACTTGGCGGCTGGCGGCTTTGGAACTGTGAAATCTACGTCACGCTTGAGCCGTGCCCCATGTGTGCCGGGGCTATTATGAACGCGCATATTCCCAAGGTGTATTTCGGCGCTTACGACTACAAAAACGGCTCGTGCGGCACAATTACAAACCTCTTTGAAATGCCGTATAATTTCAAGCCTGAGCTTGAGGGCGGAATTATGCAGGAGGAATGCGCTGCGGTTTTGAAGGATTTTTTTAAAAATTTAAGATAAAATATTATCATGCAGGGTTAAGCCTATGTGCCTGACCCTGTTTTTTATATAAAAAACTTGCAAAAACAGATAATTAGCGTTATTATATAGGATGGAAATTAACAGGAGGAATAAATATGTTTAAGAAAAAACAAAATAAGCTTGTACCCGTTTCCCTGCTGACAGGATACCTTGGAGCGGGCAAAACAACCGTACTTAACCACATTCTCGCCAATCAGGAAGGCTATAAGGTAGCTGTTATTGTCAACGACATCGGCGAGGTAAACATCGACGCGTCTCTCATCGCTAAGGGCGGCGCCGTAACCCAGAAGGATGAAAACCTTGTGCCCCTGCAGAACGGCTGTATCTGCTGCACACTAAAGGTTGACCTGATGAAGCAGATTATCGAACTGGCAAAATCAAAGCGCTTTGACTATATTCTTATTGAGGCGTCGGGTATCTGCGAGCCGGGTCCCATCGCGGGCTCAATCTGCATGCTCGACGGCACCCAGCAGCAGGCTAAACTTCCGGCAGTAGCTTACCTTGACAGCATTACCACAATTGTCGACGCCAAGCGCATGGCTGATGAATTCGGCGCCGGCAAGGCTCTTTTAAACGAGGAGCTTGACGAGGAGGATATTGAGAACCTGCTTATCCAGCAGATTGAATACTGCACAACCATTATCCTCAACAAGGTTGACCTGGTAACCCCCGAGGAAAAGAAAGCTGTCCTTGAGGTCATCAAGGCGCTGCAGCCCGAGGCTAAGATTATTGAAACAAACTTCGGTAAAGTTGATGTTTCCGAGGTGCTGGCTACAAATAACTTTGACATGAGAAAAATCATGCAGAGCGCGGGCTGGGTTAAGGCCATGGAAATGGAGGGCGAAAACTCCGAAAATATGCATGATGACGACGAGCACGAGCACGAGCACGAGCATGAGCATGAGCATGAACACGAGCATGAGCACGAGCATGAGCACGAGCATGAGCACGAGCATGAGGAGCACGGACATCATCACCATCATCATCACGAAGAGGGCGAGGCCGAGGAATACGGAATCGGAACCTTTGTATATCAGAATGTAAAGCCCTTCGACAAGGAAAAGTTTGAAAAGTTTGTGTTTGAGGGCTGGCCTAAGGAGGTTATCCGCGCGAAAGGTCTTTTCTGGGTAACCGAAGCCCCAAACACCGCCTTTATTTTTGAGCAGAGCGGCAAACAGAAATACGCCACCGATGACGGCGACTGGATTGCGGCTTTCCCCGAGGAGGATAGGAAAGAAATCCTCGCAATGAATCCCGACATTGCCGCGGCGTGGCACCCCGTTTACGGCGACCGTGTTAACAAGCTTGTATTCATCGGCAGAAAGATGGACAAGGCGGCTATTATCAAGGCGCTTGACGAGTGTATCGCAGACTGATATTCTAAGCTCTGACCACGTCCTCGGGAGACCGCAACAGCCTCCCCTATACCAAATAGATGTACATTGCTGACAATTTAGTTCAGTATTAAATTAAGTCACTTTATTTTACATCACTCATACACCGCATACACCAAACATATTAAACAACCAAGCGCCGCTCCAAACGGAGCGGCGCTTTTTATGTGTTGGATTATTCTTCTGTTTTGCGATAGAACGGCTCAATTCCCTTTACGGCGTTCCTTGCGAATTCCATTGTAAACGGCATAAGCGTAAGCGCTTCCTCGTCGTCGATAAATGGTTTCGCTACATCGGCGATTCCCTCAAACGTGCTGTTCATGTCGCCCAGGAAATCAACCACAATGAAGTATCCCTTTTTACCGTCCTGCTCAATCATGCGAAGGTACGCGGCGTTGACCTGAGGCTCGGTGCTGAGGTGATTGATAAGCGCCGCCATGAGGTCGATAGGATACTCCTCGGGCTCCCCTACCTTAACCTGAGCGCCGTTTGCGATTGTGTTCTTTTCGCGGCGCATATAGTCAAACTGCTGCTTGATTGAAATCACCATCGGCTTCGGGAATGTTACGCTCTTTCCGAAAGCGTTGATTACAAAGCCCTCGGTGTTTGACTTTGGATCCATCACCATGCCCGCAAGGCTGTCAAAGTCGGTAACTACCTTGTGAGAGCCGACGGTGCCGTTCCATTTGTTCATCTCGTCGATGTCGGTGAACACTCCGAAAAACTTTTGCTTTGTCTGGTTGTTTTCAAGCAGGCGGAACTGAACCTGAGTGGACTGTCCCATAACCGTTTGTCCGTTTTGCGTGTGCGCGTTCGGAATCTGCCTTACATTCGCGGGCAGAATAAACCGCGCCTTAACAACCTGGGTAATCATTGCGTCAATATTCTGCTTGCTGCCCTCTGCCTGCATTTTTTCAATTGCCTTGACAAGCTCGGGGTTTTTAATTTTTTCGGCAGGCACCTTGCTGTTTTCTACTTTTAAATCGCTCATTGTTTATATCCTTCCGTAATTATTCAACTTTATAGACCTTTTTGGGTTCAACCGCCAGACCTTTTTGATTCTTTCCCGGGTACTGCTCACTGTCATTTGCGTCGCCGTCATTGAAGATTATAAGCGGAGTGTCCCAGTCGTTTTTAAAGGTATAGCTGTATTTTCCGTCGGATTCCTTTTTCATTTTCTCGCCCGGCCAGTCGTCGTTAAAGTCGTCATTTGTGTTATAGACATAGGCATAAATGTCATCATCCCAGTCCTTAGGCTTTTCGAAATACACCACTGTGCCCTTGGGGATCTCGTTCTTTTCCTCAAAAGTGAATTCAACGCGCTCGTAGGTTTTTATTCCGTCGCTGTTGTCGGCGCGAAGCTCAACCTTGACGACATTACCTTTCTGAGGCTTGGTTATTTCAATTTTGTCGCCGTTTTTGAACTCGGCATTCTCTGAACCGTCAATGCTGTATACGCCGGTTTCGGCGTTTTCAAGAGTAAGAGTTACGTTAAGGCTGCTCTTGTCAGTCTTGAAAACGGTATCCTTCGCCACACCAACATTAGCCATAGGCTTTGGAGTGCTGTAGCCGTTGTAGAGCACAACAACCGTATTCTCGCCAATCGGCTTTTCGGAGCTGAGCTTGCCGTCCTTGACGGTATATACCGTGGAGTTGTCCACACGGTCGGTGTATTCGCCGTCGGGAAGATTGATTTCAAAGTCTGTCTTTAATTCTTTTTCAGAATTAACAATTACCGCTCCCTTATTGCCGCGCTCGATGATAACAGCGGTTGAGTCGTTGTTTGGATTAACAAGGTTCTCGTTCTCACCGATCATAGCCGTGCGGAAGAAGTTGACCGCGCTTACCCTGCTGTCCTTATACATATCGTCGCCCTGGGTGCCGATTCGGTTCATGCCCCACTCGTTTTCATCGGTGCAGTTATAAGGGCGTGAGAAAAACAGCGGAGTGCCGTCTTTTCGTGAAGCGATTATTGCCCAGCCCAGCATAACCTGCTCATTTGTAAGCTCGCGCCAGGTGCCTTCGTTGATGTAGGTATCGTGAGATTCAACCCAGGTAACCATGTTAAGCGGCGTATTGCCCAGCCAATACTCTTTTACCGCGGAGGTATCAAGCACATTATTAATGAGTGCCGCACGGATTTTGCTGCCGTATACACTTGAGGTGGTTCTGCCGATTTCCTTAATGTAATCAGTTATTCTGTCGTTATCGCCCTGCAGCACCTCGCCGTAAATAAACTTTTTATCGTAGTCTTTTGTTTCGGTCTTTACCTTTTCCCAGAAATTATTCTTAAAGCCGTCGTCCTCCTTGGGGTCGTCGGGCAGACCGATATGTTTCGCGGTGTCGTAACGGAAACCGTCCGCTCCGCAGTCGATGCAGTCGTTGATAAACTTAAAGAAATACTCCTGGAAGGACGGGCGCTCGGTGTTGATGTCGGGCAAGCCACCCATTTTAGCGGTGGTGCACAGAAGCCTGTCGCCGTAATCCGAAATATCCTTTGAGTTATTCTTGTGGAAAAGCGTTTCAAAGCTGCCTCCGCCCGCCTTTACCAGGTCCTTGGAAACCGAACCGAGCTCGGGAGTGGTATGGTTAGCTATAACGTCGACCAGCACCTTAACGCCGTACCTGTGGGCTTCGTCACACATTGCCTTGAATTCGTCACGGGTACCGAGCTGATAGTTGCCTATTTTAAAATCGGTAGGCTGGTAATGGTAATACCATTTTCCGTCGCCGTAAAGCTCCATGCCGCCGCCTTCACCCTCAAGGCAGGCGTTTACGGGCGAGGTCTGAACCACCGAGAAGCCCGCCGCGGCTATGTCTGGCATGGATTCCCTGATTGTGTTAAAGTCCCAGCTGAATGCCTGCAAAATTGAGCCGTCCGAAACATTTACGGCAAGCTCGGGCTTTTTTTCGCCATCGGAGCCGTTTCCGCCCGAATCGGACGAGCTGCTTTTGCTTTCGCCGCAGCCGCCGAGGACAGCAGCCGAGCCTGTAAGCATTAACACCGCCAGCAGAGACGCTATTATTCTTTTATGCAATTATATTCACCATCTTTCTGTGAAAAATATATCAAAATTATTATAACACAAAGAAATTAATTTAACAAGAGGAAACGTGACGTTTCATCCAATTCCGCAAAACCTGAGGTTTTATCCAAATCCGCAAAACCTGAGGTTTTATCCAAATCCGCGTTTGGAAACGTTTATATAACAAATACGTTTCAGCAACGGCGGGACATAATTTGTGGGAACTGAAGTTTTGTTAATTGCACTTGAATGATTTGCGTATTGCCCTCCCGTGGCAACGGTCGCCCCTACGTTTGTTACGAAATTGTCTCTGTTTTGCCAAAATGTATCTTTCACTAAATCCATTTAAAACACTATTGCAGGGTCAGGTCTTGACCTGACCGCAAGGCAAAATCTAATATTCCAAATAATCCCAATCTTCCTAAGGACAATTAGGAATTTGGGGCGATTGGGATAATTAAGCGTTGCGGCGGCAAACAATACTTTATTAATACTAAAAGCCGGGCAGAGGCGGCATAATATCCGCTCTGTCCGGCAATGATTATTATTTATGAGTTGCTGTCAAGCTCCACAATAAGCTTAAACAGCTCGTCTATGCGCTCCTTTTCGCCGTTGAGGTACAAATACCCGAACAGGCATTCCAAGCCCGTGGCGCTGTGATATTCGGCAAGGGTGCCGTTTTTGGCGGTTGACTTGGGCGCCGCGTTTCTTCCGCGCTTATAGACCGCCATCTCCTTTTCGGTAAGGCCGGGCATAAGCTTTGACGCGAACTGCGCCTGACTTTTGCAGTTCACCATTGAAACCTTTACCTTGTTAAGCTCGCCCACGGGGCGGTTTGCAAGCCTTACCAAATGCTCGCGCACAAGCAAATCATACACTCCGTCGCCCACAAAAGCGAGCGTAAGCGGAGAGAATTCATCGGTTTTATTATGCATAATCCGCTCTACTCCATAAAGTCAAATTCGATATCGTAAATCGAGACGGTGTCACCGTCCTGAGCGCCCTTTTGGCGCAGAGCCTCGATAACTCCGCCGTTTACAAGCACCTTCTGAAAATAGTT
>OMYD01000062.1 GCA_900315195.1 uncultured Eubacteriales bacterium
ATCATCCGAGGCAAGCTGAGTCAGGCTTGAGTTATAAAGATATCCGAAGGTGTCGTCGCTTCCTGCCGAGTAGAATTCTGCCGTCATGTCGGAGGTCGGCACAAACTTCATATACTTCATTGTGCCCGCTTTGGTGATGCTTACGGTTTTAGCGGTGTTAAGCGAGATAGTGTCGTATGAAATCGTAAACGTCTTTGTAACGGTACCGTTGTACTTGTTTATTCCGTTAATAATAGCCTTGGCTGTTCCTACCGCGGTGTTGTTTTGATAAGTTACCGTATAGTCAGTGCCTAAGGAAAGTGTGGTTGAGCCGTCCTTAACGGTTACGGTCGGAGTTTTTGCGGTGTTGTCAAATAAGTATGAGGTCTTGCCGAGTGTGATGGTGCAGCCCGTGATTGATTTTTGCTGTGCCTGACCTGACAGCGTTACCGTAAAGCTGCCGGTAGAGGCTGAGTCGTAGTGTTTGCAGGCTAAGTAATAGGTGGTGCCGGACTGCAGATTGTATGAGATTTTAAAGTTGTGTTCATCGCCGCCGTCGTCGTTTGTTGCAAGTTCGTTTAGGTTTGCGTCATAAACATAACCGTAGGTATCTGAGCTTCCCGTGGAGTAGAAAGTCACGGTTGTGTTTGCGGTCGGCACAATCTTAAAGTATTTATAGACGCCGCCGGTGAGTATATTGACTGTTTTTGAGCTGTTTAGAGAAATGGTTTCGTTTCGTAAAATAAACTTGCTGTTGCTCGGAGTAATAACGGGATACGATTCGTATTTATCATCGCTCACATCCTCCCAATCGTCGGTGTTGCCGTAGATGCCCTTAGCTCTGGTTACGGCGGTAGTAAGCGGTGCTCCGTAGTAGATAGATTCAACAACAAATCTCATCATATCGCGGCTGTAGTTGGCGCCTACGCTGTTGCGGTAGCCTACAACGGCTTCAGCCGAGCAGCTGTAAATAGCGTTAGCCATTGAATAGTCAATTGACGATGACTGACATTCACAGCCGTAGAACATACAGGTTTCTGAGTAGATAAACACTCCGTCAAGACCGCTGCCGGAGTAAGTGTCCGTAAAGAACAGCGGAAGAACCCAATAACCTGTGGTGCCGTCCGTGTAGTAAGCCTTTACAACACTATGTCTTACGTTAAGCTCGTAATCATATTTCTGGTCTGTATAGGTTGTAGGAGTCTGATTGATACATAATACGGGATGTCTGTTTTCCCATGTCTCGGAGTAATCGGAACCGTGCATAGCGAATACAACAACGTCATAAGAGGCTAGGGTCTTCATATCGTCAACCGTTACGTCAACATCAACGGTTGTGGATATGCCTATGCTGTTCCAGTCGGTTTTTAAGTTGTTGTAGAAATCTCTGCGGTAAGCTGAGTCTTCAAAGCCGTTGAGAACCAAAGCTTTGCAGCTGCTGCCGCCTACAGCTTCTCCGCTCTGAGCGTTGAGCTGAGCGGTCTGTTCGGGAACATTCTGAGCGGTCTGAGCGCCGCCCCCGGCAGCGTTTAATTTGTCATTAAACTTGGTAAGCTTAATGATGCCGGGCGTAGATGTGGCGTACTCAAAATAATATTGCTTTTGGGTTTCGTCATAGTAAATGGTGTCGCGCTTTATTTTACCTTCATCTGCCATTTTATTAAGCATATCCTTGACAGCGGAAGTTTTTTCATCCTCTGACTTTGCCTTATAGCCGTCGGAGCTCATATAATTATGGATAGTGTTTTCGGCGGCGTGCATTGAATTCCACTTGTCTTCGCTTGTGGGGGTGTAGTAATTGATGGTTACGGACGGACTTGTAACGCCGTTTGCCGAAGCGCAGTAGCTTACGGATTTTTCCTTATCCGAGGAAAGGCTGACCTTCAGCGTATAGGTTCCGTCGCCTGCGGATGAGTCGCCGTTTGTTCCGTTGTCGCGCATATATCCGATTGAGTTGTTGCTGCTGTCAACAACCGCTATATTAAAGCCTGCCGAATTAGTGCCGCCGGTCAGCTTGGCTTTAAATGTAACGGTTTTAGTTTCCCCTACGGGGATACTCTGGGTGTCGGATTCAAATTTGCCGAACGAAAAGCTGCCTGAGTTTTTTGCCGCAGGGTTTGAAACAGCCTGCTTGTTTTCACTTTTCTGCCCGGGTGTTTCAACTGTATCAGCCGTATTGGCGTCGGCTGCCGCGGAAGATGTTTCGGTTTCCGCGCTTTCCGCTTTCAGAGCTATACTCGGCGCGATAAATAACGATCCCGTTCCTACTGCCGCGACAAGGAATAATGCCAGTATTTTTTCGTGAATTTTGTTTTTAAATAGTTTGTTCACTTAAAGACCTCCTCTTTATATTTATATTTGAAAAAACGGAAAATAGTAAAGTAAATCCCCCTCTCTTGCTTAAATTGCGATATCATCGGGGACACTTCCCCCTATAATATCACAATTATATCATTCTAATACTTGGTTGTCAATTGATTTAGCAATAAAGACATTAAGTTTTTTACAACACAAATGTTCGTGTAACGGCTCTTTTTTTAATTCTTTTAACAAACTATTCTACATTTTCGGAAACGTTAATGTAATTGTGTATATTTTGTCAATGGATGCCGAATTTCCGGCAGCCTTGGTTACGGGGTTGAAAGCCTGGTTTCGTCCGCGAAAAACAGCAAGAAATCATTATAAATATCTGCTCAAAGCGCGGGTGCCGCCGCCAAAAAATGCTTTTGTTACTGCACCTTTAAAATCAGAGAAAAATGACCCCCGAAAGACGGAGGTCATAGAATTATTTCTTATATTGAATTGTGCTTCCCTTCGCGTCGAAGAAGCTGATAAAGTTGTCGTGTTCACCCACGCAGCGGACGGTATAGGTATATGTGCCGCCGTCGCGTACATTGGTGTCCGTATACGAGGCGCCGTTTGTATCGCCAAGCCGTGCCCAGCCGTTTTTACCCTTATAGAATACGCGGTAATGTTTTGCGCCTTCAACGGGGTTCCAGCTTATTCTGACGCCTGACGCGGTATTTTCAAGAGAAGTGATTCTCGGTGTTTCAACGCCTTTATATGTGCCTGTACGGCCGGTTGCGTCATAGCCGCTTATAAGTCTGCCGCCGCTGCCAAGACAGCGGACTGTATATGTATAGGAATGGCCTGCCGTTACCACGCTGTCCAGAATTTCCGTTTCCGGGGTTTCTCCCAGAACGCTCCAGCCGCCTCGGCTGTTCTTGTAATAAACGCGGTATTTCGCCGCCCCCGCGACAGCGTTCCAGCTGATACGGAGCCCCTCGGCCTCGCTGTCGATTTTAGTGATTATCGGAGCGGGAATCCCGTTGAACCTGCAGCTGCGGCCGTTGTGGTCGTAATCGCTGACAAAGCAGCCTTTGCTGTTTACACAGCGGACGGTATAGGTGTAGGTATTACCTGACGTTACGGTGCTGTCGAGGTATTCGGGGGATGAGGTCTCGCCGATTCTGTCCCAGCCGCCGCTGCTGTTTTTGGAATAAACGCGGTATTTGGCGGCTCCCTGAACAGAACCCCACTTTATCTTGACGCCGTTCGCGTCCTCGGAAAGATTAGTTATCTGCGGGGCGGCAATACCTGTGTAGGTATGCTTCCATCCGTTTTTGTTGTAGTTTGATGTGAAGTCGCCTTCTTTATCAACACAGCGCACTGTATATGTATAGGTACTGCCGACAGACACAACGTCGTCCACAAACTCGGCAGAGGCGGTTTCGCCCATTCTTACCCAGCCGTTCTTGCCCTTGTAATAGGCGCGGTACTTTTGAGCGCCCTCAACCGCGCGCCAGCTTAAACGAACGCCCTCGCCCTCGCTCTTCAGGCTTGTGATTGACGGGTTGTCAAGCAGCCTGAGGGTGTGTTTCCAGCCCGGGGAATAGAAATCGCTTATAAAATCGCCGTCTGAATCGACGCAGCGTACGGTGTAGGTATAGGTGTGTCCCTCGGCGGCATTACTGTCAAGCATAGAGGCTGAGGAGGTCTCGCCGATTCTGGTCCAGCCGCCCTGATTGTTTCTGCGGTAGACGCGGTATTTGCGCGCGCCCTTTACGGCGCCCCAGCGTATTTTAATACCGTCAGCGGTGCTTTTTAGCTTTGATACAGCGGGAGTCGCAACCTTTTTAGGAAGCTTGAAATTAAAAATACGGTAACCCGTCGAGGTGCGCTTGCCTGAGTCGGTAAAGGTGCGGATTTCGGTGTCGGGCTGCTTTTCCTTTGCCGGGCTCCACTGAACCGCGTAATATGTCTTAGAAGAATCGACCTTTTTCGCGGCGGAGCTGAAATAGCTTAAATCGGTTTGAGGAATTCCTTTTTCCCAAAGCTCGCTCTGAGAGGGCGCGCTTCCAACGCGCAAGGTGCCGCAGCCTTTGCTGTCAAGCGCGATTGTGCCGATTCGCGAATCCCAGACAGCGGAATCTTTAGAGGATTTTCTGGCGGCTTCCGCTTTTTCTTTGCTGTCGAACACGCAATACTTTGCTCCGAATCCGCCGTCGTTGTTATCGGGAGTCTTTGCGTTGATGCGCAGCTCAATCTTGTTTGGCTGAGTGACCTTTGCGACCCACATGCCGAGAAATTTGCCCGGAGCCTGAATGCGTCCCAGGCTGTTCGGGCCGGCGGAATGCCAGAAGCGGTCGTGGTGGGAATTTTCTCCGTAAAAAATAGCGTTGTGGTTGTCCTTTGTTCCGTAAATCCACAGCAGGTCGCCCTTTTCAAGAACACCGGACGCAAGGGCGGCTTCCTTTGTCGGAAAGTAAATGCGGTAAACGCCCAGGCTTGCCCATGTGGGGACTACGCTGCCCATGACCGGCAGGCTGTTAATCTGAGACCGTGACGCTCCCGAAAGACAGGCGGATTTATACAGAACATGCCACACAAAGCCCGTGCAGTTAAGCCCTTCCTTTCCGGGGACATCCAGATAACTGTATGCTCCCTTGCAATCGCCGTGAGGATTGCGGTGGTCATATCCGATATAGCGCGTTCCCAGATAATAGTCGGGGTTAGGGCTGTCGTTATCGTGGTCGTCCATCCACTTCATATATGTATCGTAATCAATGCCGAACGCCTCCAAAAACGTTCTGTAGCCCGCGACAGAGCCTCCGCCGTAATTGGTTCCGTTCCAGCTTGCCGCATCCGCCTTTACCGAACCGATATTGACGCCGACCGACAAAGCGGTAAACATGGTGACAAAGGCAAGGAAAACAGACAGGCTTTTTTTTGCTTTTCTTCGTATCATTTAAGCACCGCCTCAGATTTAATTGTCATAATTGTATCATAAAGTCGTATTTTTTACAATACTTTAGGAAAAATAAACCAAAACGGTAAAAAAATTCGCGGTTGCAAATCTATCCGCTTGCCAACAAAAGAAAAACATGATATACTTCTTTCGTCATGTTACGGAGGTGAAGGCTTTGATACTAAAAGAATCCGGCGAAATGTATCTGGAAACGATTTATGTTCTCGGAAAGGAAAAGGGGTTTGTCCGCGCGATTGACATCGGTACGCAGCTTGGTTACTCAAAGCCGAGCGTCAGCCGCGCTATGGGTATTTTGCGTGACGGAGGTTACATTACCGTTGGACAGGACGGCGGTATAATATTGACGGAAGCGGGCTTGGAGGTTGCCGAACGCACCTATGAGCGGCATACCGTTTTAAGCGAGATGTTTATCAGACTGGGTGTTGATGAGGAAACCGCGGTCAACGACGCCTGCAAAATTGAACACGTTATCAGTTCAAAAACATTTGCCGCGTTAAAAAAACATCTGAACCGGGATTTATCATAAAAGAATCAGCTGACGGGGTTTTACCTGTCAGCTGTTTTTACTTTAAATGAATATTTGTTTGCGCAGTTGATTGACAATTTCATAGGCTGAGAAATATTAAAAGGCAAGTGCGCACTGCGTTTTATGATTGGTCAAAAATCTGATTAGCCGCGCTCTTTGTATTCTTCCAAAAGGTTGTAAATGCCGTCCTCGGAAAGCACGCCGCGCCGCAGGTTCTCAGGGAGCTGTCCGGCTTCGTCGGCCGCAAAGTCCCGCTTCCATTCATCGCTTGTATAATACTCTTCCAACTCGCCGATCAGGCCGCGAAGCCTGCCGGCGTTTTCTTCTGCGCGCATAAGCTGTTGAGCTTCGCGAAAATTGATTTCGTTTTTAAGTATGCGCTGCAACTGAATAAACCGCTCCCTGACTATCCGGGGCTCCTGATACACGCACACAAAGTTACTCAGCAGCTTGCGGTAATCATCGCTGAGTTCCTCCGGCATCAGCTGATGAAACTCCGCGCACAGCATAATGTCGTCGATTTCAAAAACCTGTCGGCGCTCGCCCTCTGTCAGTTCTCTGCCGATAAAGTGTTTCCAAATTTCATTTTGCAGGTTTTTCTCCGCCTGCAAATACCGCGGCAGCTCTTTTTTGACAGGGCGCGTAACATCGGATAGATACGCCTCGCTCGCGTCGTGCAGCAGGCAGCCGAGAGTTACTTCCGATGAATATCCGCGCGCGATCGCTTCCTCGGCGCAGGAAATGCTGTGCTGGGCAACGGAGTAAAAGAATCTGATATGACCGTTGCCGCGGCAAATCAGCGACAGCGCGTGCGCAATGTCAAAAATGTCGATTTCCTGCTCCGTGGGGTTCATAGGGTCAAAATGCTTGCCTGTTACTGTGGTGATATAGCTCATAAAACCGCTCCAAAATCAATCTGATTCTATTCTACAACAAGCAGCGGGTTTGTCAAGAAGATTGTCAGGCAATTTGAGGGAAGATTTTTGAGCAACATTGTTTTTAGGTATCTTCCTGGCTTGGGGAGCTTATGCGTTGAATTCTCGTTTGATTTATGATAGAATCAGTTCAGATGACATTACGGAGGGATGCCAATGTATCTGAAAAACGGTTTCATTCAATTTCTTAAAGCTAAAAATGTAATTCTATTGATTTTGGGTGTATTCTTTACGGCGCTTTCATTCTCGATGATGACGCAGCTCTTTGTAGGGTTTCACGGCAACATGAAATTGATCATACGCGCCGGCAGCCTGCCTGTGTCTGTTACATTTTTCTTTTTAGGAATTTTCATGATCGTTTATTCCAGGATCTCGCGGAAGATGATAAACGACGCGGTATTTTTCTCAAGCTATTTTGAAGGCGATCTGAACGGCTATGTCGATTTCGCGGAGCTTGCTGAGGTGACGGGCAAAACAACCGAGCAGATCCAAAGCAGGATCCAGCTGTTGCGCCCGCTGTATATGCAGAATTTCCGCATTGTCAAGACTGTCAGATACCGCTATCCCGAGATAATCGAGCTTTTCAGCAAGACCGTCACCTGTTCCTGCCGCAGCTGCGGGGGATTGATGCAAAAGCGCGTGTACTTTGAGGGGCAGTGCCCGTATTGCGGCAGCTCCGATCTGACCGCGCAGGTCGTGTCGGGTCAGCGGGTTTACTTTATCAACGACAACACAAACCGTAAGACCGATAACCCAGCCTATTACGAGGGCTCGCCCTTGCAGTCCAAGCGCATCCGTTACGCCGTAGGCTTCGGTATCGAGCTGTTCTTTTTCCTGATTTTTCTCATTGTGTTTTTGACTATGGTCAACAATTACAACAATGAGCCGTATTTCAGGGATATGTTCAGCAGCAGTATGACTTCTTTTGAATTGTTCCGGTCGGGTTTGCTGAACGCGATAATCTTTTTCGCGTTTGCTCTCGCTGCAATCGTACTGACGGTTCCGATAACATTTTCCCGCATGTCAAACATTGAATACGCGCAAAAGTTAGCGAGGGATTTCGCGCAATGGACAAGGCCGTTTATAAGCCTGCAGGAATTTGACCGGATGCAAAGGGAGAAGTATCCTTTCGGCACCATATCGCCCGAAAAGCGGTATAAGAATGTTGTCGACGCTATCAAGGAAGGTTATCTGCGAGGCTGTACGCCCGAAAAGCACGGCGGAGTGCTGCGGATAGCCCTCGCCAAACAAATTGTCAAGGATCGCTGCCCCGGCTGCGGCGCGCCGATCGTCGGAGCTGTCACCGAAAATTATTCCTGCCGCTACTGCGGAAGATTGATTTCCGGCGTTATCAGCAAGCGGTAAACGGAAAGTCTGTCATAAATAATTAAGGCTGCGTTTGAGCAGCTGAAGAAGAATGTGCAATAAGGAGTGATTTTATGCTTGGAGCAATAGTCGGTGACATTGTAGGCTCCGTTTACGAATGGCACAATATCAAAACAAAGGAGTTTCCCTTGTTTCGGGATGACTGCTTTTTCACAGACGATACCGTCATGACTTGCGCCGTTGCGGAAGCGGTCATGAACGGTGGCGAGAAAGACGACTTCATCGATGCCATGAAAAAATATGGTCGGATGTATCCGGATGCCGGATACGGCGGCAGATTCGGTGCATGGATCACATCCGATAACCGTGAGCCGTATAATAGCTTTGGCAACGGTTCCGCTATGCGAGTTTCTCCATGCGCATGGATTATGGATTGTGGCTTCTGTGCCAGAACCGGAATGTGGCCGTCCGGTGGAAGATCGATTGCGCAGCTTTCCGCAGAGGTTACACATAACCACCCGGAAGGCATCAAAGGTGCAATGGCAACGGCAGATGCAATCTTCATGTGCCGTTATTACTTTGGTGGCTATCACGGTGACTACGAACAGCCGATTAATGGTGATCCGGCAGAGTGCAAAAAGCGCGTCAAGGAATACATAGAAAAAAAATACGGATACGACCTCTCTCGGACATTGGACGAAATCCGTCCTACCTATCGTTTTAACGAGACTTGTCAGGAGACCGTGCCACAGGCCATTGTTGCATTTCTTGAAAGCACTGACTTTGAGGATGCCATTAGGAACGCAATCTCCCTTGGTGGTGACAGTGACACGCTTGCTGCAATCACAGGTAGTATAGCAGAGGCGGCTTATGGCATTCCCGACTGGATTAAAGACAAAGCGTACTCCTATTTGGACGAGCCGCTGAAGGATGTGTTAAGAAGGTGGAAAAAGTTTATTTCAAGAGACTAATCGAATCATTTTGAACCTTTTAATTATTCGTAGAAAAATTAAATTGTTTATCAGAGGGGTGCAAATTTTCTTTTGGGTTTGCACCCTAAATAATTAAAAAGTTAGGAAACAAGCGGACTACTGAGATGCGATTGCACC
>OMYD01000008.1 GCA_900315195.1 uncultured Eubacteriales bacterium
GCGTCGGTCAGCACGATTTCGTAGCTGTTGCCGATGTGCGGCTTGCGCGAGGTATATGCAATCGCGGTAGTGATATAATACGGTTTTTTCTCACACATAATTTGTCCTCCTTGGGCTTGTTCAGCCAAAATTTGCTTTATCTTATATTATAGCAAATTTTGGCTGTTATTTCAAGCCCACACTTATTTATCACGCGATTTTGCCACCAGTGAGGCGCAAAATGAGAAAAATATCGCTGCCGCAAGTCCCGCTGAAGCGATTTTTAAGCCGCCTGTCAGGATTCCCAGCGCGCCCTCCTCTTTAAGTCCCTCGCGTACGCCCTGTGCCATAAGGCTTCCGAAGCCCGATATAGGCACCGCGGCGCCCTCCTGCGCTATGTCAAAAATAGGCTGATAAAGCCCCAGCGCGCCCAGTATTACACCCGCCACAACAAAGCCCGTAAGGATTCGGGCAGGCGTCAGGGCGGTTTTATCGATGAGCAGCTGCCCTATTACGCAAATCAGGCCGCCGCCGATAAAAGCGTATAAAAATGCCATGAAATCACTCCTTTTGTTTTATTTTTACCGATTTTTTTCAAAAAATCAGAAATGTGAAGAAAAGCTGAATTTTTACAAAAAAACCTACCAAATCATTCAGGTTTATGCTACAATATAAAAAGGTATAAAATGCAGGAGAAACACCTGCAAAGGAGTGACAATAATGATAGAGGTTAAAAACCTCACCAAGCGTTACGGCAAAATAACGGCGCTGGACAACATCAGCTTTACCGTTGATACGGGCGAAGTTCTGGGCTTTTTGGGGCCGAACGGCGCGGGCAAGTCCACCACGATGAATATTATAACAGGCTACATTTCATCAAACGAGGGCACCGTTACCGTAGACGGTTCCGAGATTCTCGCCGACCCTAAGAGAACCAAGCAAAAAATCGGCTATTTGCCTGAGATTCCGCCGCTGTATATGGATATGACGGTTCGCAAATACCTTGAGTTTATGTTTGACTTAAAGCGCGTTAAGCTCCCTAAAAAGGAGCATATTGACGAGATAATAAGGCTTGTGGGGCTCTCTGACCACGGTAAGCGGCTTATAAAAAACCTGTCTAAGGGCTACCGTCAGCGCGTGGGCTTTGCTCAGGCGCTGCTGGGCAATCCGCCCGTAATCATCCTTGACGAGCCTACTGTAGGCCTTGACCCGAGGCAGATCATTGAAATCCGCAAGCTGATTAAAAGCCTGGGAAAAAAGCACACGGTTATTTTTTCGTCGCATGTTTTAAGCGAGATTTCAGCCGCCTGCGACCGCATTATTATTATTTCCGAGGGTAAGATCATTGCCGACGCAAAGGCCGAAAAGCTGCATGAAGTCCTCAGCGACGAGCGCAGAATGACCCTGACGGCGGAGGGCAAGGCGTCTGATATCTCCGCTGAGCTAAACAAAATACCCGAGGTGCTGCGTGTTAAAAAGCAGGCGGCGCAGGGCAAGGCTAATGAATATTTAATCGACTACAAATCGGGCGAGGATATCCGCCGCTCCGTTTTCAACGCTATGGTGCGCATAAACTGCCCGATTCTTGAAATGAAGTCGGGCGATGACAGCCTCGAGGAGCTGTATCTTAAACTTACCGAAAAATCGAAAGGGGGAGAGAGCTGATGAGCGCTGTTTACAAACGTGAGCTGTCGGGCTATTTCAACTCCGCGATTGCGTATGTTGTATTGGCGGTTTACTTCTTCTTTTCGGGCTTTTTCTTCTATTTTTACTGCTTTATAGGCGACTCAACAAGCCTATCCTATGTTTTTGCCAATATGTTTTACATTGTAATGTTTATCATTCCCGTACTTACAATGAAAACCTTTTCCGAGGAAAAGAAGCAGAAAACCGACCAGGCGCTGCTCACATCGCCCACAAGCCTTATTGAGATCGTACTGGGCAAGTTCTTCGGGGCGCTTACCATTTACGCGCTGTGCTGCGGAATTTTCCTGATTTACGCTATAGTTATCTCAGTTTTTGCCAAACCCCAGTGGTCGGTTGTGCTTTGCACGCTTATAGGCATTTTCCTGCTGGGTGCGGCGCTTATCGCGATTAATATATTTATTTCATCGCTTACCGAGAGCATGGTAGTGGCGGCTGTTGTGGGCATGGGCGTAGGTCTTGTAATCGACACAATGGACTACTTTATCAGCATAATCCCGGTTAAGTGGATTTCATTTGTAATGGAAAAAATCAATTTCCTTGACTATTACAAGAACTTTACCTACGGTATTTTAAGTATCGTTGACGTTGTGTTTTACCTGAGCGCGGCGGGACTGTTTTTGTTCCTTACAACCCGCGTTCTTGAAAGACACCGCTGGAGCTGAGGAGGGTATTATGGCTAAGAAAAAAGATGTTACTCCTTCCGAAAAGGAACAGCTCACAATTAACGCGGAACTAAACGCAAGCGAAAAGAAAACCGATAAGAAAAACAGCGGAAAAAAGAAAGGCAAATTCAAAAAGGCAATGAGTTCACGCAAAACGCGCCACAGAATTCAGGCGATTTCAATATCAGCTATCGCTGTCGCGGTTGTTGTGCTTGTAAACGTAATCGCGGGACTGCTTGTTGACCGCTTCCCCGATTTAAAGGCGGACTTTACCTCGAACAAGGCGTTTGAGCTTAACGACGACACCGTTGAAATCATGAGCCACCTCAAAAAGGACGTCAGCTTCCATATTGTCGCCGACGAAAAGACATTCCTTGAGTCGGGCACATATTTTGTGCAGGCAAAGAACCTGCTCGATAAAATGGAGGCTAGGTCGGACGGCAAGTTTAAATATGACTTTGTCGACACGACCGAGGATCCGAATTTCGCGAAGAAATACGAGAATATCAACTGGAAAACAAAGGAGACCGTAGGCGTTATCGAGTGCGGCGACCAGTACAAGGGGCTTGATATCAAAGACTGCTTTACCTACGACGAGAGCTACTACACTTACTATCAGGCGTACAACTGGACGGGCACCACAATCGAGCAGGCAATTGCCAAGGGCACCCTGTTTGTAACCAGCGACGAGCGCGTTATTGTTGACGTAATGACGGGCGAAGGCGAGGGCGGCTACAACTCTTCGACCGGCGAGGGCAACAGCGGCTATGACCAGCTTACAAAGCTCCTCTCCGACAACGCGTATCAGGTCAACGAGGTGTCGCTTTTGACGGGCGAGCTTGACAAGGACGCGCAGTTTGTGCTAATTTTCGCTCCTCAGGTAGACATCAGCGAGAACGCCGCCGAAAAGCTGCGCACATGGCTTGACAACGGCGGAAAAAAGGGAAAAACCCTTATTTATGTTCCTAACGCGACTCCGTATCTCAAGAATATGAGCACGCCAAACCTTGATGCGCTGTTAAAGGACTGGGGTATGGAACTCAACAAGGGCTTCGTTTTTGAAACAAACGACGACTACCGCTGGAACCCCAATTCGGTATATACCTTCCTGACCGATTACTGCGACAAGTATACCGAGAACCTCAAAAACGCCAATGTCCCTGTAGCCGCTAACTTCGCAACGGGTATAGAGATTACCGACGCAAACACGGCTCACGCGCTGCTAAACACCTCAAAGGGCGCGGGAATATACCCCAACGACGCCGAAAAGGACTTCGATATCCGCAGTCATGTAAAGGGCGAGCCTATCGCGATTGCGGCCGAGGGCACAAAGGCGGGTTCAGACGCCTACTCAAACGTAGTTGTGTTCAGCTCAAGCTCGATGTTCAGCACCGAGATGATGAATTACTACAGCTTTAACAACGGCGCTTATTTCATGAACATCGTTAATACAATCGCCGACAAGGACGACGAAACGGTAATTATCGAGGGCAGAACCCTGCAGACTCCTACACTGGGCAAGCCTACGGCAAGCACTACAAACGCTATACTGATTATCTTTGTAATTGCCGTTCCCGCGCTTATTCTTATTACGGGAATTGTCCTTTGGGTTCGCAGGAGGAACAAGTGATGAATAAGAAAAAGGGCATTATTATCGCCGCCGCTGTCGCGGTTGTTCTGGCGGCTGTTGTACTGGTTTTGGTTCTTGTTCCAAAGGGCGGAAAAAACGAAAGCGATAAGGCGACCTTTGACGAGGGTATCAGCTTAACGAGGAGCGTTGACGCCGACGGAGTTCATCAGGCGGCTGTAAATCTCGATGAAAACGGTGAAATTGCCCACAACGGTCACGGTACCCTTATGGAATACTACCCTGCCGATATAAAGAGTATCCATGCCGAAAACAAAAAGGGGACCTTTGATGTGGTTTCAAATACCCCCAACGGCAAGGCAACGGTGTATACGATCAAGGGCTATGAGGAGTTTGACCTGCAGGCGGGCAGTCCCGATATGATCGCAAGCGCGGCGGCTAAGCTTGAGTTTGCGAAGGTAGCCTCGCTCGATAAAAGCAAGGAGAGCGATTACGGTTTTGACAAGCCGCGCTCGACCGTTACGGTGAATTACAGCGACAGCACAAGGGCGATTATCATTGTCGGCGACGACGCGCCTCAGCAGGCGGGCACATATATCAAATTCGGCACGGGCGATGCTGTGTATGTTGCAAGTACCGATACCGTCGCGGCGTTTGATTACGGCGTTACCGATTTGATCAGCCTTACAATAACCAAGGCGGGCGACAGCGCCGAAAACAATCAGGCAAGCTCAATCAAGCTGTCGGGCGGCGGATTTCCGAAGGATATTGAGCTTGTGCCGAATACAAACGATAATTATTCCGCGTCATATATGATGACAGCTCCCGAAAGCCGCTTTGCTAACGAGAGCGAAACCAGCCTTGTCGCGGGCGGAATCCGCGGATTGTACGCTCAGGCGGTTAAGGCGGTTAATCCATCGGACGCTCAGCTAAGGGAGTTTGGACTTTCAAAGCCGAACGCGCGGCTGTCTGCGGTTTATCCCGACACAACCATAGAGCTTATTGCCTCAAAACCCGACGGCGACGGAAACGTAAACCTTATGGTAAGCGGTAAAAAGGTTGTTTATCAAATTACTGCCGACAAGGCGGCTTGGGCAAAAACAAGCTTTGATAAGCTCTGCTACGAATACGCCCTGTGCCCGAAGATGGCTCAGCTTTCGGAAATGTCGGTAGAAACAGGCGGCAAGACCTACGACTTTGAGCTTAAAACGCATGAGTCCTTAACCACCGACAAACAGGGCAGCGAGACTTCCTCAACCGTCACCGTAGTAAAATACAACGGAAGGGAAATTGAGCTTGGGGATTTCACAGCTTTTTATGACGCGGCGTCGCTTATCGGCATGTCGGATGTTAAGAGTGAAAGCGGCAGCGGAAGCGAGGCGCTCAGGATTACCTACACCTTTGCCGACGGCTCGTCCGACAGTGTGGCTTTTGAAAGCTCGGGCGGTGCGTACACTGCAAAAGTCAACGGCAAGGCAATTGGACACAGCGCTAAAACAGATATTGCACACGCCCAAAAGGCGCTTTCCGAACTTGTGAAAAATATATGAAACCAAACTTGTTTTTACGGATCTCAGCTTTGGCGCTTACCGTCGCAACGGCGGCAGGCTGCTCTATATTTAATGAAGTCAGCGGCACTGATTCCTCGCGCGCAAGCTCGCGCCCCGACGCGGCGGCGCTAGGCGCAAAATACAGCGGTTACGGCTTCAGGGCGCTTCAGACAATCGGGGAGCAGCGCCTGTACGACGCTATTGACTCGGCGGTTTGTAAAACGGAGAGCAAGGAATTTATTTCCGATATGCTTGACAACAAGGACAAAGCGGGAGAGGTGCTGGAGCTTTATAAGGACGACCACCCCGATGTGTTCTGGATCGACGAAACCGAGCCGTATTACTACGGCGATGACGGCAGCAATATGACCATACTGCTTAACTTTAAGCTGAGCGGCGATGAGCTGGATCGGGCTAAATCGGAGCTTGACGAAAAGGTTGAGGCGGCTTTGAAAGACGCTCCCAAACAGGCTTCCGACTATGAAAAAGAGCTTTACGCGCACGATTATATTATCAAAAACTGCTCATATGACAAGGAGTCCGTGGAGCTGCATAAAAACGATACCGTCCGTGCCAACGAGCAGAACGCTTACGGCGCTCTGGTTGAGGGAAAAGCGGTTTGCGAGGGCTATACGCGCGCGTTCCAGCTGCTCTGCAATAAGCTCGGAGTAATCTGCTGGGTCGTTCAGGGGCAGGCTCAGGGCTTTGAAGGTCAGGAGAATACAAATCACATCTGGAACTGCGTTGAGCTCGACGGAAAGTGGTACCAGGTAGATGTTACATGGGATGATTGCGATGATTCCGAAAACACCGCGACGATTGACACGGATCAGCATATTTATTTTAACCTGACCACAGCCGAGCTTGAGAAGGACCATGTCATAGCCCCGAACTACAGCGAATACAGCGCGCCGGATATCTGGTACAACGGCTTTGTTCCTCAGTGCGACAGCACCGACTACTGCTATTTTACACTCAACGCGCTTGCGGTTGATTCGCTTGATTCGGACAAGTGCGCCGAATATCTGGCAAAAACCGCTGCGGGCGGCGCGGAATGCTGCAACTTTCTTATAGGTGAAAATTTGGATTTTGACAGCGCCTTCGATGAAATCGTTCAGGGGTACGCCTATGACTGGATGACAAAGGCAAACGAAATAAACGGCGGCAGCTATAAGCTCGGCACTGACTGCAAGCTGAGCTCAGGCAAAGACCGTCGGTTGGTTATAATGATTTTGGATTATGAATAAGGAGAGTGGACAAATGAAATACGACGTAAGGCAGCTTGAGCTGCTCTCAAACCTGGAAATAGCGGACGGGATTTTTGATATGCGCCTTAAGTATATGCAGGACGATTTGCCCGTTGAGTGCGGACAGTTCGCGCATGTTTATGTTCCGGGAAAGTCGCTTCGCCGCCCGATTTCAGTATGCGACGCAAGCCAAAATGTGCTCAGGCTTGTGTACCAGGTTAAGGGCGAGGGCACAAAAATTATGTCAAAAATGCAGGCGGGCAGCGATGTCGACGTGCTTGTTCCGCTCGGAAACGGCTTTAAGATCGAGCAGGACAGACGCTATTGCTTAATAGGCGGCGGAATAGGCGCTCCGCCCATGCTCTACACCGCAAAGCAGTGCGATAATCCGCTGATTATCACGGGCTTCAGAAACGAATCGCTCGTGATTTTGCAGGACGACTTTAAGTCAGTTGGCGAAACGCTGCTTTGTACCGACGACGGAAGCGCGGGCAGAAAGGGCTTTGTGACCGACCTTCTGCGTGAGAAAATTGACGAAATCGACGAGGTTTGCGCCTGCGGCCCCACTCCTATGCTTAAAGCAGTGGCGGCGGTCTGCGCCGAGTTTAATAAGCCGTGTCAGATTTCGCTTGAGGAGCGCATGGGCTGCGGCGTGGGAGCCTGCCTTGTATGCGCCGTTAAGGTGCGCAAAAACGGAGAGGAAATTATGCAGCATGTCTGCAAAAACGGTCCTGTATTCAACGCTGAGGAGGTTGTGTTTAATGGCTGATTTATCGGTTAAGGTCGCGGGGGTTAAGTTTAAAAATCCGCTTATTGCCGCGTCGGGCACCTTCGGCTTCGGCAGGGAATACGGCGAGTTTTATCCGCTCAGCGCTCTGGGCGGAATCTCCTGCAAGGGAATTACATTAAAAAGGCGCGACGGCAATCCGCCGCCCAGAATCGCGGAAACGCCTTCGGGAATCCTCAACGCGGTAGGACTCCAGAACCCCGGCGTAGACGTGTTTATTAATGAGGATCTGCCGTGGCTTAAACAGCAAAACACGGTTGTAATCGCGAACATCGCGGGCAACACGGTTGAGGAGTACTGCCAAATGGCGGAAAAGCTGAGCGTTACCGACGTGGATATGATTGAGCTTAACATCTCCTGCCCCAATGTAAAAAGCGGCGGAGTTCAGTTCGGCACAAGCTGCGAGTCGGTGGGCAACATTACAAAAGAGGTGCGCGCGCACTGCAAAAAGCCGCTGATTGTCAAGCTTAGCCCCAACGTTACCGACATCGCCTCAATCGCTCAGGCGGCTGAGGCAGAGGGCGCGGACGCGGTGTCGATGATCAACACCCTTACCGGTATGCGCATTGATATAAACAGCCGCAGACCGATTATCCGCAACAATACGGGCGGACTCAGCGGCTCGGCGGTATTCCCCGTTGCGGTCAGAATGGTTTGGCAGGTATCAAACGCCGTTAAAATTCCGATTATCGGCATGGGCGGCATCTCCACCTGGGAGGACGCCGTTGAAATGCTTATCGCGGGCGCGACAGCGCTTCAAATCGGCACGGTGCTGTTCTCAGACCCGTACGCTCCGATTAAAATCAACGAGGGGCTCAACAAATTCCTCGACGACAACGGAATAAAGAGCGTTACGGAATTGACGGGTACAATCAAACCGTGGTAATTGGTTCAATGCGGAATCAGGAATTCGGAATAAAAAGAAACAGGGACGTGTTTTTGCCGACACGTCCCTGTTTTAAAACTTTACTAACCACTAATCACTAAAAACTAATCACTAAAAACTAATTATATTTCGCTCTTTCGCCGCCGATGTATTTCGGGCGGGTTCGGGCGGCAAGCAAAATGGCGCTGCCTATGTGGTCCATGCTCAGCCTTACGGGCACGGCAACCCTCTTTAAGTGCATTCCTATTAAAGTGCCGCCGATGTCAAGCCCCGCGTCCGCCTTAATTTCCTCAAGCATTACCGGATCCTTAAAGGTGCGGTATGCGGTTGTGGCAAACGAGCCGCCCGCCTTTGGCTGGGGTACAACCCAAACCGTTTCGTCGTTTGGAACCGCGGCGCGCTCAACGCAGATTGCGCGGTTAAGATGCTCGCAGCACTGGGCGGCAAGGTAAACGCCCTTTTCCTGAGTGGCGGCGTAAATTCCGCCGAAAACCTGCTCGGCAGTCTCAAGGCTTGAGTTGTGGCCGATTACTCCGCCCGCGACCTCGCTTGACGAGCATCCTACCACCAGAATGTCGCCTGCTTTTAGTCCCGCGGCGGCAATTATTTCTTCAGCCGCCTGTTTAGCTGTGTTATATAAATCTGTATTCATCAAATCATCTCCATCTAATATTATATCATTATTCCCTGAAAATGCAATAGAGTCGGCTTTCCTTGCGCCTAAATAAATATTTTAAAAAAACTTTTTAAAAAATTGCATAGTTGTATGCAATTTTTCGCGTTTTTTCGCTATTAGTGAAGGGGTGTTTCACCAAAACGGCGCCTCTTCATAGAATGATAGTGAAAGGACGTTAAAATTGAAGGAAGTTTTTAGTTTACGTGCAAACGCGGCGGACAGCGCGTCCAAAGCGGAGGAAGGAGACAAATTATGAGTTTAGTTGAAAAAAAGGGCGTTGATATTTCATCGCTCAACGGAAGTGTAAGCATAGAGGCTATAAAAAAAGCGGGCTATGATTTTGCGATGATTCGCTGCGGCTACGGAAGCGATATAAAATCGCAGGACGACACCCAGTTTGAAAACAACGTGCGCAAATGCGAGGCGGCGGGCGTCCCGTGGGGAGCATATCTTTATTCCTACGCGCTCAGCACGGCTGACGCCCAAAGTGAGGTTAAGCACGTTTTGCGTCTGCTTAAAGGCAAGCGACCGACGCTGCCCGTGGCTATTGACATGGAGGACGGCGACGGTTATAAGGCGCGCCACGGCGGCATGACGTATTCAAACATCAACAACGTCTGCAAAATCTTTATCGAGGGTGTGCGCACCGCGGGCTATTACCCGATGATTTACACCGGGCTTGAGGAAATAAACAACTATATTTCCTCCGAGGTGCTCAACAGCTGCGACCTTTGGTTTGCTCAGTGGTGGAAGGTCCCGCAGTACAAGGGCAATAATATGGGAATGTGGCAGTACGGCGGCGAGCAGAACTTTATCGACAGCCCCAGCATTCCCGGCGTAGGCGTTATCGATCAGGATAAGTGCTACAAGGATTACCCGACAATAATCAAAAACGGCGGCTACAACGGCTGGAAAAAATCTGACAAGGTACTGGACAGCACGGGTTACCGCTATAAAGACAGGGGAACGGGAGTCCTTGCGCTGAAGGAAATGCTTCTTTTAGCTAAGAGGCTGAAAATAACCACCCAGGGCATGGACGAAAACGGCATATTCGGCGACGGAACCTTAATTGCCGTTAATCAGGTGCTGAAAAAGGGCGGCTACGAGCAAAACGGCATAGCGGGCGATAATTTTATTAAGTACCTTGCAAAGCTGATTAAAGCAAAAACCTAAGTAAACAAAAAGGGTCGGCGGCTGCCGACCCTTAAATTTATACCGTTAATTATCTTGCGATTTTGGGAGAATCGTCGCTCTCGAGGAATTTGTAAGCGATTGCCGCGATAGCCGCGCCGATCATCGGGCCGAGCAGGAACGCCCAGAGCGCCGCGATAGGCTTGAAGTTTCCGCCGCACATTGCGCAGAAAGCGGGACCGAAGCTGCGGGCGGGGTTTACGGAGGTGCCGGTGAGGCCGATGCCGAAGAGGTGAACTACGGTAAGGGTAAGACCTATTACAAGACCGCCGAAGGAGCCGTGCTTAGCCTTTTTGGAGGTAACTCCGAGAATTGCGAATACGAAGATTGCGGTGAGGATGATTTCAACAAAGAAGCCCGCAAAGTGGTTTCCGTCTACGCCGTCCATTGTGTTAGCGCCGAAGCCGTTAAGACCGAGCTTTCCGGTTTCGATACCGAGGATTTTGTCGGGTTTGCCGGTCTGGTCGGTAAGGCCGCCCATGCCCCAAATCATAGCCAAAATGCCTGTACCTGTGAGGGCACCTGCAAACTGAGCGATGATGTAGCCGATAAAATCCTTGAGGCTGATGCCGCCCGTAATGAATACACCGAACGAAACGGCGGGGTTGATATGACAGCCCGAGATGTTGCCTACGCTGTAAGCCATAGCCACAATTGTAAGACCAAAGGCGAGCGCGGTTGCGATATACGCGGCTCCGCTTTTTCCTGGGCCTGTAAGCATTGCGGTTCCGCAGCCGAAAATAACCAGAACCATTGTTCCGATGCACTCAGCCACGTACTTTTTAATGGAAGTTAAATTCATACATGTTCCTCCTTTGAATTAAATTGAATTATTATTCCATATGATAAATATAGCACAATGAATATAATAATGCAAGCAAAACTACACAAAAAAATTTTAAAGTTTTGTAATAAATAATTTATTACACACAAAATCCGACAATAGATATCAAAACATAAAAAAGGACGGTTTTCCTGCCGGAAAGCCGTCCTTTTTGCAATTATTGTTTTTTTAGTTTTGCCGCGAAGCACGCCCAGCCGCCGTCGAGGTGCTCCTCGATGACGTCAAACCAGCGGCTTACGCCCTGCCTGACCTCCCCGGCTCGGGTGTCGATGATCCCGCTCATTATATATACCGCGTCGGGCTTCATAAAGTCGGAAATGCCCTTTGACAAAAAGAGTATAGCGTCCGCCACGATGTTGGCAAGAACGATGTCATATTTGCCGCTAACTTTGTCGGTAAAGCTTCCGCAAACTGCGGTAAAGCGGTTGCCTACGCCGTTGAGGTCTGCGTTTTCGCGCGCGGTGTCAACCGCCTTTTCGTCGATGTCAACTCCCACTGCCTCTTTGGCGCCGCAAAGCAGGGCGGCTATTCCCAGAATACCGCTGCCGCAGCCCACGTCAAGAACGCTGTCGCCGGGCTTCATGTATTTTTCGCACATTTCAAGGCAAAGGCGGGTTGTTTCGTGGCCGCCGGTTCCAAAGGCAAGACCCGGGTCGATGTTGAGCACGGTTCTGCCCTGAGCGTCGAAGTTTTCGTACCAGCTCGGTACAATCATCAGGTTTTTGCCGACAGCAAGCGGGTGGAAATACTGCTTCCAGTTATTTCGCCAGTCCTCCTCGGCGCAGTCGAGAAGCTCGATTGAGTGCTCAATGCCCTCGCTCTCATACCGTTCGGATAAAAACGCCACAGCCTCGGCAGGGGAGACGCCCGGCTCAAGATACAGGTGCACAAACGCCCTGGAGCGGTCTTTTTTGAGCAAGTCCTCGTCAATGAGGTCAATGTGGGCTATGTCCTGCACCACCTGCTCCATATCGCGGTAATCTTCAATATAAATTCCGTATGGCACCACCACGTTGGCGATGTCGCCGGCTTTGTCTATGTCCGCGGCGCTTACCGCGATTTTTATTTCAGTCCAGTTATTCATAGCTTAGTTAAAGTGTTTCTTTATTTTTTCGAAAAAGTTTTTTCTTTTGGGGTAGTTTTTCTCGCTCAGTGAGCGCTCAAATTCGCGCAGCAGGTCCTTTTGCTTGCCGTTGAGTCCCTTAGGAACCTCAATTACAACGCGCACATACTGGTCGCCCTTTCCTCTGCCGCCGAGATGAGGAAAGCCTCTGCCCTTGAGCTTGAAAACGTCGTTTGGCTGGGTGCTTTCGTGAATGGTGTATTTTACGTCGCCCTCAAGCGTTGGCACAACAACCTCGGAGCCGAGCGCCGCCTGGGCGAATGTCAGGGGCAAATCGCACCAAACGTCGTCGCCTCTGCGCTCAAACATGGAGTGGCTGCGAACCTTTACATAAACGTGAAGGTCGCCCGCGGGGCCTCCGTTGTAGCCCGCGTTGCCGTGACCGCTAATGTTGAGTATCTGCTGGTCTTTAATGCCCGCGGGAATTGTTACGTCAACGGTGCGGTTCTTGCGCTGTCTGCCCGAGCCGCTGCACTTGCGGCAGGGATTGTCTATGATTTTACCCGTGCCGTGGCAAGCGTCACATGAGCGCTGCGTCTGAATAACTCCGAAGGGTGAGCGCTGGTTGATTGTAACTCTGCCCGAGCCGCCGCACGCCGAGCAGGTTTTGGGCTGTGTGCCCGCCGCCGCGCCCGTGCCGTGGCACTCGTCGCAGGTTGAAACGCTTGTGTAGCTGATTGTCTTTTTACAGCCCTTCGCCGATTCGTCAAAGGTGATTGTAACGCTCGCTTCAATGTCGCTGCCGCGCTGAGGAGCGTTTGCGCGTCCCTGGCGTCTGCCGCCGAAGCCGCCGAAGAAGCTTGAGAAGATGTCGTCAAGGTCTATTCCGCCGCCGAAGGGGCTGCCGCCGCCGGCGCCGCCCGCGCCAAAGTTGGGGTCAACGCCCGCGTGGCCGAACTGGTCGTAACGCGCGCGCTTCTCGCTGTCGGACAGCACCTCGTACGCCTCGTTTACTTCCTTGAACTTTTCCTCGCACTCCTTGTCGCCGGGGTGAAGGTCAGGGTGATATTTTTTGGCGCTCCGGCGGAACGCCTTTTTTATTTCGTCCTCGCTTGCGCCCTTTTGCAGGCCAAGCACCTCGTAGTAATCTCTTTTTTCTGCCATTGTCTATCATCCTCTGTATGTAGGGTTAAAATTTTAATTGATGTCAAATGCAGAGGCGCGCATTGCGTGCGCCTGCATTTGATATCATAATAGTATAAAACAGCGGAAACAGGGCGACAGCGAGTGTCGCCCTTATCCCGTTTAGTCAATCAGTTGTTGCCGTCAACGTCGGTAAAGTCAGCGTCATATACGTTGGGGTCGCCGCCGTTGTTCTGGTTAGGCTGCTGCGCGCCGCCCATGTCGGGAGCGCCCTGCTGAGGAGCCGCCTGCTGATACAGCTTTGCGCTGACATCGTAAAGTGACTTCTGCAGGTCATCCTTCGCGGCAGTAATCATTGATACGTCGTTCTTTGAGATAGCTTCCTTTACAGCGGCTATCTTTGTGTTAATGGTGGTTTTGTCGGCGTCAGCCAGCTTGTCGCCGTTCTCGTTTACAAGCTTTTCCGCCTGATAAGCGAGGTTTTCAGCCTCGTTCTTGGCGTCAACCTCCTCGCGGCGCTTCTTGTCCTCGGCAGCGTACTGCTCGGCGTCCTTAACCGCCTTGTCAATATCCTCCTTGCTCATGTTGGTTGAGGAGGAGATTGTGATCTTCTGCTCCTTGCCTGTACCGAGATCCTTGGCGGAAACGTTTACAATGCCGTTCGCGTCGATATCGAAGGTAACCTCGATCTGAGGAATGCCGCGCATGGCGGGAGCGATGCCTGTGAGAGCAAACAGACCGAGCTGCTTGTTGTCGCGGGCGAATTCACGCTCACCCTGGAGAACGTTGATCTCAACCTGAGTCTGGTTGTCGGCAGCGGTCGAGAAAATCTGGCTCTTCTTGGTGGGGATTGTGGTGTTTCTCTCGATGATCTTTGTCATGATGCCGCCCATGGTCTCAACGCCGAGTGACAGGGGAGTTACGTCGAGAAGCAGCAGGCCTTCAACCTCGCCGCCGAGTACGCCGCCCTGGATCGCGGCGCCCATAGCTACGCATTCGTCGGGGTTGATTCCCTTGAACGGCTCTTTGCCGATAAGCTTCTGTACGGCTTCCTGAACGGCGGGGATTCTTGAGGATCCGCCTACCATGAGGACCTTGTCGATCTGACCGATCTGCAGGCCCGAGTCAGACAGAGCGCTGCGAACGGGGCCCATTGTAGCCTCTACCAAATCAGCGGTAAGCTCATTGAACTTAGCGCGCGTGAGTGTGAGGTCGAGGTGCTTGGGGCCTGTCTGGTCGGCTGTGATGAAGGGCAGGTTGATTGAGGATGTGGTTACGCCCGAAAGCTCGATTTTAGCCTTCTCGGCGGCTTCCTTCAATCTTTGCATAGCCATTTTATCCGATGAAAGGTCGATGCCTGTTTCTGTTCTGAATGACTGAACCATCCAGTCGATGATGCGCTTGTCGAAGTCGTCGCCGCCCAGACGGTTGTTACCCGCTGTGGCAAGAACCTCCTGAACGCCGTCGCCCATCTCGATGATGGATACGTCGAAGGTGCCGCCGCCGAGGTCGTATACCATAACCTTCTGGTCGTTTTCCTTGTCAACGCCGTAGGAAAGCGCCGCCGCTGTTGGCTCGTTGATGATACGCTTTACGTCAAGACCCGCGATTTTACCCGCGTCCTTGGTAGCCTGGCGCTGAGCGTCGGTGAAGTACGCCGGAACGGTAATTACCGCCTGCGTAACGGTCTGGCCGAGATATGCTTCGGCGTCGGCTTTAAGCTTCTGGAGAATCATAGCGGAAATCTCCTGGGGAGTGTAGCTTTTGCCGTCGATGTTTACCTTGTAAGCGGTGCCCATTTCACGCTTGATTGATGAAACGGTGCGCTCGGGGTTGGTGATAGCCTGGCGCTTGGCAACCTGGCCTACCATTCTTTCGCCGTCCTTTGAGAAAGCTACCACTGAAGGGGTAGTTCTGCTGCCTTCGGCGTTGGCGATAACTACGGGCTCGCCGCCCTCAATAACAGATACGCATGAGTTTGTTGTACCTAAATCTATACCGATTGTCTTTGCCATAATCTTTTCCTCCAATATTAGTGTTTAGTGTTTGATTATTTAGTAACCCCTCGTGTTAAGAGGGTAAATTGCATACTTTGCTTAAAGAGTAGGAATATTTATGTTGCCGCGTTGTTCTGATGCGCCGTTGCAGAATGGTTAATGTTATATCAAGTTATCCAAAGGCGCGCTGGATACAACGTCACGTTGTGACCTGTACCATTGCGTGGCGGATGATTTTGTCGCCGATTTTGTAACCCGTCTGGAACACGGCGGCTATTTTGTCGGAGCCGAGCTCCTCGTTGTCCACCATTCCGATTGCGTTGTGCATGTTGGGGTCAAAATCATCTCCGACCTTTCCGAACGATTCAACCTTGAGCTTTTCAAAAGATTTGTCAAGCTGGTTTGAAATCAGCTCTATTCCCTTTAAAATCTCGGGGTCGGCGTCCTTTAGGTTTTCAAGCGCCATTCTTACGCTGTCGGCAACGGGAAGAAGCTCGGTCACCGCTTTTGAAGTTGCGTCATCGTAAAGCGAGAGCTTTTCGTTTGCCGTGCGCTTGCGGTAGTTGTCGTACTCCGCGGCAAGCCTCATATATTTGTCCTTGCCCGCGGCGACCTCATCCTCCAGCGCCTTGATTTTTTCGGCTGTTTCGTCTTTTTCATCAGGCTGTTTTTCGTCAGTCTGCCCGGCGGTTTCTTCGGTCATTTCTTCAACTGTCTCTGCCGCCTCGTCCTTTTTCTTTTTGGACATCGGATTACCTCCTCAATCTATACTTCAACCAGCTCGCCGATAAGCGAACCGACATTTTTGGCTACACATTCTAAAATCGAAAACGTCCGCGCGTAGTCCGTGCGCATCGGCCCCACTACCGCAAGAACTCCTGTTGACGCGTCGCCCGCCGTGTACCTCGCGGAGATCACCGCGCTGTTTGACAGCTCAACGCGGCTGTTTTCGGTGCCGATCGTCACCGAAGGCGTCTGCGGAAGCCTTTCAAGCATTGCCGCCAAGTCGCGCTCGTTCTGCAAAAACTCCCACACGCGGTGCGCTCCCGCCAAATCCATGCCCGTGACGCTCATAAGCTTGCCGAAGCCGCTGTGGCATACGCTTACACGCGCCGCCTGTTCGCACGCCTCCATAATTGCCATAAGCGGGGCGGTCATAAACAGCGACAGTTCGCCGAAGCCCGCGGCGGCGGTCTGGATAAACGGTCTGTTTACGGCGCTTAGCCGTATTCCCGCGAATGTGTCGTTGAACGCTTTTTCAAATACGCCCAGCAGCTCGGGAGTCAGCAGAAACTCACAGCGGAACAGCTTTGTCTTTATCACGCCGCTTGAGGCGATTACAACCGCCATTCCCGCGTGAGCGCCCGTGGGCACAAAGCTTATTCTGCGGATTCTGCCCGTGTTTCCGTCGGGAGTAGTGGCCAGAGCAACGCAGTTTGTCAAACGCGAAAGCGTGTCGGCGGCGCCCTGCAGAATGCTTTCGGGCGAGTCTGAGTTTTTCGTGAGCGTCTCGCGGATATACTCCTCGCCGGTTTCGGTTACGGGCGTAAGCTTCATTATGTTGTCAACATAAAAGCGGTAGCCTGTTTGGGTGGGAATTCTGCCTGCTGAGGTGTGCGGCTGGACAATATAGCCCTTTTCGGTAAGCTCGGCCATATCGTTGCGGACAGTAGCCGACGAAACCGAAAGCCCTTCAACACCCAGCAGCGACTTGGAACCTACGGGTTCGCCGCTTTGGATAAAGCGCTCTACGATTTCGGCGAGAATTTTTTGCTTCCTCGCGAATGGTTCCATTTCATTCACCTCTTTTGAGGATTAGCACTCTCAATAGCCGAGTGCTAACTGCTTTGTTCATACTATATCCTAAAAGTCAGAAAAAGTCAAGCGGTATTTTGAAAATTCTTGAAAGATTCACATTTTTCACCTGCCGTTCACAAATACATACGGTTGACATCTTCTTTCAAAGCCGCTATAGTATTAGGAAGTAATAGGTGAAAGAAGTGATTATGTGGCTTTGCAATATATATATGTATTCCTATGGGCGTTTCTCGCGGTGATGGTTGTCATCGTCGGAAGGAAAGAGGGGCTGCTTGCCTATGTTATGGCGGCGTTCTTTGTATTTATGACGGTGTGGTACGGGCTGCGCGCGTTTGGCGGAATAGCCATGTTTGAGGGCACGCTGCTTATTGTGTTCCGCTGCCTTTTGGGAGCGTTTGCCGCGGGGCTTGGCGTAATATGGTATTTAAAGCGGCGGGGCGGAAAATAAGTTATACCATATATATATTAGTGCCAACGTGTTCACACAATATGTAGGCGGAAAAGGGTTCCTACGCAAAAAATAACGGTTTTTTTGAAAAAAAGCTTGATTTTAACGCGCGTTTATGCTATCATATTATCCATATGACTGATATTAAGGAGGTGGGACAATGGCAAACATCAAGTCCGCGAAAAAACGTGTAAAGGTTATCGCGACCAAAACCGCTCGCAACAAGGCTGCAAAGTCAGCTCTCAAGACTGCAATCAAGAAAGCGTACTTCGCTGTTGACACCAATGCTGATAACAAGCAGGAGGCAGTTCGTTTCGCGATTAAGAAGATTGACCAGGCTTCGGCAAAGGGTATTCTGCACAAGAACACCGCTGCAAGAAGAAAATCCAATCTTACAAAGCGCCTTAACGCTACCGCGTAAAAGGAATTTAAAAAGCTAAAACTTGAAAGCAGAGTTTTTCTCTGCTTTTTTTGTTTTTCTGTTGACATTTCTGAGAAAATTGTTTAAAATATATATGGTATATGCGCAGAGTATTGTCAATAATATTTGTTACAATGGAGGTTTCATCATGAAAAACAAAAAGTTATTCTGGATTATCGGTATTATTTCAGTTGTAGCGGCTCTTTCCGCTGCTTTCACTGCGTTCTTTATTGTTAAGGATAAGCAGAAAAAAGACGACGAGGAACTGATGGAGTACCTCGACAGCGCTATTGAGTAAATTGCAAGCCCGACAAAATGTCGGGCTTCTCTTTTGTTTTTTGGAGGTGCTGTATGATTGAACGTGAGCTTGAGCGGCTGCTAAGAGACGCAAAGGCGGATCCGGATTTAAAGGCCGCGCTTTTAAAAACACGCGGAAGCGAGGAGCCCGTTGAGGATTTCTGCGCCCTTGCGCGCAAAAACGGCTATGAAATATACGCGGGTGAGCTTTTCGCGCTGGGTCTTAACGAAAACGACGCCAAGCTGAGAAGCGTAAACGGAGGCGGCGTGAACCCGATTGAGGGCTGGGACGACGCATACGAGCAGTTTTTTACCTCGCTTATATGGACCTGAATCGGCGAATCCGCGACAGCGCTTTAAGAATATGATACACTTGCATTTTGCAAAAAAGTGTGGTAAAGTATTACTGTTGTTTAATACATACCATAACAGGAGGCTGTTTAATAATGAGAAAACCCGATAAAAGAGAACATATAAATCTTTTCTTTTCCGCATTTTTGATTATAGCTTTTATTGTCTGCGCCAACTTCTTCTCCAAGTTTACCGAGAACATGGATCTGATGACAGGCAGACTGATTACCGCGGCTGTTTACGCTGTGTTCGGTTTGCTGATGTTTTACGCTACAAGAGTCGGCGACGGCAAGGCGGTTATGCGCTTTTCACCGCTGACGCTCGTTGTGCTGGTTCTGCCCACGCTTTTAATAATTCTCGCAACGCTGTTTGAGGGTATGCCCCTTCATAAAACCTTCGCTCCTGACGGCGTTACGGGTCTGAGCGTCGTTTCATCGCTTGCGGCTATCGCGTTCGGCTATGGACTGCCTTACTCATTCTTCAGCGGATTTGAGCTTGAGACTGAAGATGCTGTTGATGAGAAAAAGGATGAGGATTCTCCTCGTGTGCTCAAAGGCGGAGTAGAAGAGGATTTGCTTGATAACGAGGATTTCGACGAAGCTGAAGCTGAAGAAGACAGCGATGACTTGTTTGATGAATAATTGAAGTTTTATAAAGGGCGTGCCAAACGGCGCGCCTTTTTCAGTTTGAGGGAAAACAGGCGGGGTACGCGGCTGCTTTTGAAAATGTAAGCAAAACCGCGGAGATTTTGCCTGTCGGAAAACCGGCTGAGCCGGGTGATTGTTGACTTTTATTTTTTAATATAATATAATAAAAATCAGCGTTATTCTTTAGGATAAGGAGTTAAGGACATGAAGGGCATTATTCTGGCCGGCGGCCGCGGGACAAGGCTGTACCCGATGACAAAAACCGTATCAAAACACCTGCTGCCGGTATATGACAAGCCGCTTATTTACTATCCGCTTTCGATTCTTATGCTGGCGAATATCACCGAGATCCTTGTTATCTCCACCCCTGAGGATACGCCCAAGTACAGAGAGCTTTTGGGCGACGGCTCGCAGATAGGCATTTCAATTGAGTATGCTGTTCAGGAGGAGCCCAAGGGCTTGGCTCAGGCATTTATTATCGGCGAGGAGTTTATCGGCGGCGACAGTGTTTGTCTTATTCTCGGCGACAATTTCTTTTATGGCACATATTTCCCGGATACGCTCCTTAATGCGCGTGAAAAGAACAGAGGGGCGACCGTGTTCGGATATCCCGTTATGAACCCGCGCGATTTCGGCGTGGTTGAGTTTGATAAAAACTTAAAGGTTATTTCAATTGAGGAAAAGCCTCAAAAGCCGAAGTCGAATTACGCTGTTCCGGGGCTGTATTTTTACGACAACAAGGTTATCGGTTACGCAAAGAGTATCAAGCCCTCGGCGAGAGGCGAGCTTGAAATATCCTCGCTCAACTGCCTTTACCTTTAAAAGGGCGAGATTGACGTTATGCTGCTGGGCAGAGGTATGGCATGGCTCGATACAGGCACTCCCAAGGGGTTGCTGAAGGCGTCGGAATACGTCGAGACGATCCAGTCGATGCAGGGTATGTATGTAAGCTGTATTGAGGAAATCGCGTGGCGCAAAGGCTTCATTTCAACCGGGCAGCTTAAAAAGCTGGGCGAGGAGCTCAAGATGACAGACTACGGCCGATATCTTATATATCTTGCGGAATCAGGCAAATAATCAAGGGGAGAATGATGAATAATATTATAGTAACGGGCGGTGCGGGCTTTATAGGCTCAAACTTTGTCCGGCATATGCTTAAAAACCACAATTACAATATTATTAACATCGACGCTCCTACTTACGCGGGCAACCTCGACAACCTTTCCGACGTTGAAAACGACCCGCGCTATGTCTTTATCAAGGCGGATATCCGAGACAGAGAAGCGCTGACTGAGATTTTTAAAAACTATGATATAGACACCGTGGTGAATTTTGCGGCAGAGAGTCACGTCGACCGCTCCATTACCGAGCCCGAAATATTCCTTACCACCAACGTCATAGGTACCCAGACGCTTCTCGACGTTGCAAAGAGATTTTGGAAGGCTGCTCCCGGAGACAAATACTCCCGCGAGTACAAGGACGGCGTTAAATATCTGCAGGTTTCAACCGACGAGGTTTACGGCGCGCTGGGCAAAACGGGAATGTTTAAGGAGACGACTCATCTCTCGCCAAACAGCCCTTACTCCGCTTCGAAGGCGAGCGCCGATTTGGTAGTGCGCGCGTATCACGAAACCTTCGGAATGCCCGTGAACATCACGCGCTGCTCAAACAACTACGGCCCGTATCAGTTCCCCGAAAAGCTGATTCCGCTTATGATCAACAACTGCATGGCGTACAAGCGGCTCCCCGTATACGGCGACGGAATGCAAGTCCGCGACTGGCTGCATGTTGCCGACCACTGCGCGGCGATCGACACCGTGCTTCACAAGGGCGTTGTCGGCGAGGTTTACAACATCGGCGGCAACAACGAGAAGGCTAACATCGAAATTGTAAAGCTGATTATCAGGGCGCTAGGCAAAAGCGAGGATCTGATTGAATATGTAAAGGACCGTCCGGGACACGACAGGCGCTACGCGATTGACAACACAAAAATTACCACTCAGCTCGGCTGGGCGCCAAAATACACCTTTGAGCAGGGCATTGCCGAGACCATTGAATGGTACCTTAACAGCGGGGAGTGGATGGAGAAAATCACCTCGGGCGAGTATGTGAATTACTACGATAAAATGTATACGCAGGCTGAAAAGTAAATAGTGTATAATAAATGCCCGGCGCGTCAATTGCGTGCCGGGCGTTTTACTTGTTAATTCAGTTTTCAAAAAATCCGTCGAGATAACTTCCCTCAAACATCTCAACCTTGCCCGCGTCTACCTTAGCCGCGAGGTCGGGGTCGATGGGGAGCTTTGCGAGAACTTTTGTGTTGTACTTCGCCGCGATCTCGTCGATGTGGCTGTCGCCGAACACGCTGTGGCGCTTGCCGCAGTCGGGACACTCAAAATAACTCATGTTCTCAACGATTCCGAGAACGGGTACCTTCATCATCTCAGCCATTTTGACAGCCTTTTCAACAATCATGCCAACCAGCTCCTGAGGAGAGGCGACTACGATAATGCCGTCGAGCGGAAGGCTCTGGAACACTGTCAGCGGAATGTCGCCGGTCCCGGGTGGCATATCCACAAACATGTAGTCGATGTCGTTCCAAAGCACGTCAGACCAGAACTGCTTTACCGTGCCCGTGATCATGGGCGCGCGCCATATAACAGGGTCGGTGTCGTTTTTAAGAAGCAGGTTTACGGACATGATGTCAATGCCTGTTTCGGTGCGCACGGGAAGAATTCCAAGCTCGTTGCCGACCGCCTTTTTGGTGATTCCGAAGGACCTGGGGATTGACGGGCCCGTTATGTCCGCGTCGAGAATAGCGGTGTGAAAGCCCCTGCGGTTTGACTCAACCGCCAGCATTGAGGTGACAAGGCTTTTGCCGACGCCGCCCTTGCCCGATACAACGCCGATAACGTGGCGCACGGTGCTGAAATCATTTAGCTTTTCGTGTAAATCGTTTTCGCCTCCGCAGTTGCTGCTGCATGAGGCGCAATCGTGATTACATCCCATTTTTATAACCTCTTTCATAATATATTACTAAGTAGTATATCACGAAAGTTATATGATATCAAGGGCAAATACTTCATCTATCGAAACGACGGTTTTGTCGGTAAAAATCACCTCGCGGGAAACGGCGTCGACGCGCCGCACCTCGCCCTCTTTTTTTATAATCATTCCGCCGCTTTTGCTGCTGTCGGGCACAAAGTATGTCATGCGCGCGCAAAGGCGCTCACGCGATGAAAGCAGAATATTAAGATTTTCATTGATTATCTGCGCGTCCTCGTCGCATACCGTCGGGCGCGAGTCGGTAAGGCGCGCTTCCTCGCCGATTTGCTCGCCAAAGCCCGTTAGCGCCGCGAACGGCGCGAACTGCGCCGCGCGCTCGTACAGCGGCATTTGATGTCCGCGGCTTAACTTTGGAGGAGCCAGATTTATTATATCGTTATAATTTGACATAGTTTTTGAATGTGGATTTCTTTTAGTGTGGAGTTTGGGGAGTGGAGCGGAATTGTAAGGACATGCAAAAGGCTCCTTTTATAAAGGAGCTGTCGCGCCGCGTGCGGCGTGACTGAGGATTTCTTCGCACTGTACTGTACTGTCACACCGATTTCGCCTGACGCATGATAAAAACCGGCAATATCAGGAAACGTTTTGTTTAGCAGATAACACCTGCCGTGAGAATCCTCCGTCACGGCATAAATGCCGTGCCACCTCCCTTGTAAAGGGAGGCTTTCGCTTGCAGAAACCTATCTGCAAAAATAATTCCGCATTCCGAATTCCAAACTCCGAATTAAGCTAAATGTCCTCCTATTTGGCGGTTCCTTTCTCTTGTTGTTGCGCCCTCACGGAAATTCATGCCTTTCAGCACGGCGTTTTTCCCGTAGCGCGTCCTAAGGCTTAAAATAGCCTGCTGAATACGCTTTTCACGCGCTTCAAAAGCGTTTTGAGCGGGCTCGGATAAGTCGAAAAGGCTTAGCTGCTCGCTCTTTTGCGAGGGGTCAAGCTCACGCTCGGGCACGGTGTGGTTTGCTGCTATATACATTCGGCGCACAAGCAAATCGGGATTCACAATGCGTTCAAACAGCCGCGTTACTGCCTCGGTTATCTTGCGCGTTGAGGAGCAGAAGCAGCCGATGTTTTCGCTGCCGTGAGCCTGCTTAGGCATCTGCCGTCCGTAGTGGTCGGTTTTTATTTCGCCGTGATACAGCGCGCGCCGCCTGCTGTCGCTTATGTTTTCAATGTCATAGCCTACGGTCAGCACGACCTGGTCGGTGAGCAGCCCCTTTTTTACCAAATCCAGCGTCAGTAAATCTGCCATTTCGCGGATAATCAGCCGAGCCTTTTCGAAGTCGTAGGGCGTGCTGAGCACCTGACCGAGGCTGAGGGATTTGCTGCGCGGCCTGTACGATTTTATCTCGCGCATGGTGCAGGGTTCATACCCCCAGGCGTGGTCGATAAGCAGCTCGGCGTTGACGCCGAACAGCTTGTAGAGCAGGCTCTCGTTTACAAGCGACATCCGCGCGACATCGCCCATGGTGAACATGCCGTAGCGCGCAAGGCTGCGGCTGTAGCCGCCGCCGATTCGCCAGAAGTCGGTTATCGGCGTGTGGCTCCAAAGCTGCTCGCGGTAGCTTTGCTCGTCAAGCTCGGCAATCCGCACGCCGTGCTCGTCGGGCTCCATTTTCTTCGCGACTATATCCATGGCTATTTTGCAAAGATAAAGATTTGTGCCTATGCCCGCCGTGGCGGTGATTCCCGTTTCGCTCAGCACCTCGCGGATAAGCTTGTCCGCCAGCTCGCGCGCGGTCATGCGGTAGGTTCTGAGATAGCGCGACGCGTCGATGAACACCTCGTCGACCGAGTAAACGTGAATGTCCTCGGGGGCGATGTAGCGCAGGTAAATTCCGTAAATCCGGGTGCTTACGCGCATGTATTCCGCCATTCTCGGTGGAGCGACAATGTAGCCGAGCTTTTTACCGGGACAGGCGTTCAGCTCGCTTAGGAAATGCGACTCGCCTGAAAAGTCCTTGCCCCGCAGCCTGCTTTTGCGCAGGCTGTTGACTTCGCCGACGCGCTGCACAACCTCAAAAAGCCGCGCCCGCCCCGAAATGCCAAAGCTTTTGAGCGAGGGAGTGACCGCAAGGCAAATTGTCTTTTCGGTGCGGCTAAGGTCTGCCACCACCAGATTTGTGTCCAGCGGGTCAAGCCCCCGCGCCACGCACTCCACCGACGCGTAAAAGGATTTTAAATCAATGGCGATATACATATATTCACCTCCGCTTCGCGTTGAATCTCGTAACTATGTTCGAACATGATTATAATATAGCACAAACGTTCTAAGAAATCAAGAGGAAATTCGAAAATATTTTCGAAAATCTTGAGCGGGCGCTTGCGGTAAACGGCAGCAGTGCCACCAAATGATAACCATAATACAGAAATCAGGAAAGGTTTGACAAAACACCGCGCAGTTGTTACAATTAGATGTAGAATAAACAAAACGAGGTGTTTGGTTTGAAGCAGGAAAACTTTGCCATGCTGTGTGACTTTTACGAGTTTACCATGTCAAACGGATATTTTAAAAACGGCTTTTATGAAAAGAACGTATACTTCGACGTTTTCTTCCGCAAGGTTCCGGACGACGGCGGTTTCGCTATCGCGGCGGGTCTAGAGCAGGTTATTGATTACATCAAGGAACTGCGTTTTGAGGACGAGGACATTGAATATTTGCGCCAAAAGGGTATTTTTGACGAGGGCTTTTTAAAGTATCTGGCGGATTTCCGCTTCAGCGGCGACATTTACGCGGTTCCCGAGGGCACGCCCGTGTTCCCGAACGAACCCATAATGACAATAAAGGCGCCGGCTATTGAGGCGCAGCTTGTAGAAACCTTTGTGCTGCTCAGCCTTAACCACCAGACGCTTATCGCTACAAAGGCAAACCGCATTGTGCGGGCGGCTCAGGGCAGAGCGGTTCTGGAGTTCGGTTCCCGCCGGGCTCAGGGCGCGAGCGGCGCGGTTCTGGGAGCAAGGGCGGCGTATATCGGCGGCTGCGCGGGCACGGCGTGCACTTTGACCGACGAGCTATACGGAGTTCCCGCGGGCGGCACCATGGCTCACTCGTGGATCCAGATGTTTGACAGCGAGTACGACGCGTTCAAGGCGTACTGCGAGCTGTATCCCGATAACCCGACATTGCTTGTGGACACCTACAACACGCTTAAAAGCGGCGTGCCCAACGCCATAAAGGTGTTCAAGGAGGTTCTTCTTCCTCAGGGCAAAACGAAGTGCGCAATAAGGCTTGATTCGGGCGACATTTCGTATCTCTCAAAAAAGGCGCGAAAAATGCTCGACGACGCGGGGCTTACCGAATGTACAATCACAGCCTCAAACGCGCTTGACGAAAACCTTATCCGCGACCTTATGATGCAGGGCGCTCAGGTCGACACCTTCGGAGTGGGCGAGCGGCTTATTACCTCGGCAAAATCTCCCGTGTTCGGCGGCGTTTACAAGCTTGTCGCGGTTGAGAACGAGAGCGGCGAAATCGTGCCGAAAATTAAGGTCAGCGAGAACACCGCCAAAATCACCAATCCGCATTTCAAGAAGCTGTACCGCTATTATGACAGAGAGAGCGGAAAGGCGCTTGCCGACGAGATATGCGTATATGACGAGAGCGTTGACGACAGCCGTCCGCATACCATTTTCGACCCCAACGCCACATGGAAAACAAAAACCCTCACGGATTTTACCGCAAGGGAGCTGCTTGTTCCGATTTTTGAGAACGGCGAGTGTGTGTATGACTGTCCCTCAATTGAGGAAATCGCCGCGTATTGCAGGGAACAGGTGAACCTGCTTTGGGACGAGGTAAAGCGCTTTGAGAATCCGCATACATATTATGTGGACTTGTCAAAGAAGCTGTATGAAATCAAAAATATTCTGCTCAGCGTAGCGAACGCCTCGTTGTAATGTGGCAACGTGACGTTGCATCCGGCGCGCCTTTGGAGAAATTGATATAACAAAAACCTTTCTGCAACGGCGCAACTTAACTCGCGGGAATATATGTTTTGTTTATTGCAAATATTAGATTCGCGTGTTGCCCGTTACGTCACGCGACCGCCTTTGGAAAAATCGGTTTGTCGGAAAAGTCGGTATAACGGCGCGACAAATAAATGCGGAATTGATTTTTCGCAGGATACTGCCTTAAATAAACTGTTACGGCTCCCCGTTCAGAATAACTGATCGGGGAGCCGCGGTTTTACGATTTTTACTAACCCAAGTTTTCCTCTTTAATAATATCCGCTATCAGCTCGCGCTCGTCCATGTGGTACTTAACGCCCTTTATTTCCTGATAATCCTCATGACCCTTGCCCGCGAGCACTATGATGTCGCCGTCCTGGGCGTTGAGCATGCAGTAGCGGATAGCTTCCTTTCGGTTTGGGACTACTACGTATTTGCCGTCGGTCTTGGCAAGGCCTGTCTTGATGTCCTCGATTATGTCCATAACATCCTCAAAGCGCGAGTTGTCCTCGGTGATTACCGAAAGGTCGCTCAGTCTGCCCGAGGTTTCGCCCATCTCAAAGCGGCGCACCTTGGGGCGGTTGCCGCCCGCGCCGAACATTGTTATAAGGCGGTTGGGATTGTACTGCCTCAGGGTTGTAAGTACGTTTTCCATTGACAGCGCGTTGTGGGCGTAGTCGATGAGCAGGCTGTAGTTTCCGGGAACCTTTACGGGCTCAACCCTGCCCTTTACATGGGCGACTTTAAGGCCGTCGATAATCGCCCCCTCGGGAATATCGAAGAAGCTTACCGCGCTTATAGCGGCGAGCGCGTTGTATACGTTGAAAATGCCCGGAACGCCGACGTCGAGCGAGAGTTTGCGTGCGCCCTCGGTTTCAAAGTGAACGCCGATAAAGCCGCCGTCTGAGAGCAGGTGGTCGTTTTTAGCGCGCAGTCCGCTGTTCTCGGAAAAGCCGAAGGTGTGCAGCTCGCCGCGGAAGTCTTTTGTTACCTCTTTATAAGCGGGATCGTCGCAGTTCGCCGCCGCGTTTCTCACCTGGCGGAACAAAAGGCTCTTGCAGTAGAGGTATTCAGCCATATCCTTGTGCTCAACGCCGCCGATATGGTCGTTTGAGAAGTTTGTGAATATTCCGACGTCGAATGTCATGCCCGCAAGACGGCTGTGCTTCAGACCGATTGAGGACGCCTCGATCACCATCGCCTTGCAGCCCGCGCTGATCATATTGCGCATGGCTTTTTGAATTTCATAGCTCTCGGGCGTGGTGTTGTCGGTTTTGTAGGTGTTGCCGCCGTAGACAATGCCCAGCGTGCCGATAGTGCCCGTCTTGATTCCGGCGCGCTCGAAAATCTCGGCAATCATGGCGGTGGTTGTGGTTTTGCCCTTGGTGCCCGTTATAGCGACGGTTTTCAGCTCGTTCGCGGGATTGCCGAAAAGCTCGGCGCTCATAAGAGCCAGCGCCAGACGGGTGTCGGCAACTTTTACCACGGCGACGTCTTCGTCAACGGTAAAGTCGAGATCGTCGCTGATCACAAGAGCCGACGCGCCCTTTTTAACAGCGGACTCAGCGAATTTGTGGCCGTCCGAGGTGTAACCTTTAAGACATACAAAGGCGACGCCATCCTCAGCCTTGCGCGAATCGTAAACAAGGTCGGTGATTTCCGCGTCGATTTCGCGGATAAAAGTATAGTCAACATTTTTTAAAAGCCGGGTGAGTTTCATAATAACGCTCCTTTTTGCGTCGCCACGGTGTTTTTTTCTTGTGAGCGGCATATAATTGTACAAATATATTATATCAACTCTTAATGAGGAATACAACAGTTTTGGACGGTATTTTCAAAATATTGCGGTTAAAATCTGAGAAATTCAATATCTTGTGGCGTTAAATCCGAGGATTTTTTATTCACGAAAAATGTCTTATGTTGGTTTTAAAAATTATTAGTGAAAATTAACTAAAAAAATTGAGAAAAATTTTTCACCTACCAAATTTCAAACGCTTTGACAGGCTCAAAAAGGCTATTTACCTTAATAAATTAGGCTTTAGTTGGGCAAGTTTCACAACAAGCCAGCAGTAGTTATGCACAAAAACAAGAATATAAATTTGTGCAAACAGCTAAAATTAAGAAAAAAGCGGGTAAATATGCACAAAAAATCAACCCAAAACTAACATGCTAGATAAAAAGTACAAAAGGTGTTGAAATTTGCTTGCTTTTTTGATATTATTTATTTAGTGGAACAGAGCTATATTTGTGCAAATTGCTCTATTACCCAAAATTAATAGAAAGAAGGAATTTCCAATGAAAAAAGTTCTCGCCATTTTATTGGCAGGCATGATGACCGCAACTGCGTTTGCCGGTTGCGGCGGCGGCGATGCTTCTAAGTCAGACTCAAAGTCAGACTCTTCGGGCGGTTCAAAATCCGAATCCAAGGCTCCCACTATCGATCCTTCATTCCCCGATGAAAGCCTCTTTGGTGATGAGACTGACATCACATTGAAGGTTTGGGCTCCCGATAAGGCCGTAAACACCGTTAAAGAGCAGGTTGAGGCCTTCAAGAAGCACTACAGCAACACCAAGTTCAAGAGCATTGAGGTTGTTGCTCAGGGTGAATCCGACGCTGCTAACATGGTAGCAAACGACCCCGATACAGCTGCCGACGTATTCGGATTCCCGAGTGACCAGATCGAAAAGCTGGTTTCCCAGCAAGTTATTTCTCCTGTTGTTGCGGGCTTTGTACCCACAGTAGAGGCTAACAACGCTGAGAAGACAGTTGAAGCCGTTAAGTTCACGGACAAGGACGGCAACGAAGGCTTGTACGCATATCCGGAAACAAACGACAACGGTTATTACATGGTTTATGACAACACTGTTGTTTCGGAAGAAGACGCTAAGACACTTGAAGGCGTTTTGGCTGCTTGTAAGAAGGCCGGCAAACAGTTCGTTATGGACTGCGGCAACGGCTTCTACAGCTGCACATTCGCGTTCACAGGCGGCGCTCTCATCGACGGCTTTGAAGAAGACGGCACAACACAGAAGTTCGTTAAGTACGATGAAGAGAAAGTACTTGATACTCTGCAGGCTTTCGCAAAGCTTATGAAGGATTACAAGGGCACATTCAGCTCACAGGACCCCGCGAACATCTCCACCGGCTTTAAGAACGGCAAGATCGGCGCAGGCGTAGACGGCACATGGAACTCCGTAGCTGATAAGGACGCTCTCGGCAAGAGACTCGGCACCGCTAAGCTTCCCACAATCAAAGTAGGCGACGAAGACAAACAGTTAATTTCAATGTTCGGTTACAAGTACATCGGCGTTAACTCTCACACCAAGTTCCAGCGTTCCGCTCAGATTCTGGCTTACTACCTCACAGGTCTTGACTGCCAGAAGCAGAGAGCAGAGAAGCTCGGCTGGGGTCCCTCAAACACCGAGGCTTATAACGCTTACAAGGACGATCCGATCCTCGTAGCTGTTGACGCTCAGTCCAAGAACGCTGTAGCTCAGGTTAAGATCGCTCAGACAATTTGGCAGTCCATGGGTTCACTCGGCAGCGAGATGTACAAGGACAGCTGGAAGCCTGAAGACAGAGCAGCTACAAAGACACTCTTCAACAAAGTTATCTCCAGAGTTAGGGATGAAGAATAATATTTGCTGAAATAAACAAACAATCAAATAAGGGGTGCCCGTTTACCGGGCGCCCCGAAAGCCCCTGATTTACGTTTTCTATACACCAAACGAATAATGTTTTTTATTATATGGAAGACGTAAAAGGCATTATTAGTTTGGTGTTATATAATAAGAGAGATTTTCAGACATTTTAAAGGAGAGCTTATATGACATACGTTGAATATAAACAGCTCAATCCGTTCCAGAGATTTGTCTTTAACTTTAAGAAGTTCTTTAAAAACTTGCCCCGTTCGGTCGGAAGATTTTTCAAGACCATCGGACTTGCAATTGTTCACTTCTTTGTTGGAATAGGCAAAGGCTTCAAAAATTACGGTACCACCTTTGCAAAAGGTGACTGGGCAACAAAACTTTCTTATGTTATTTTTGGTTTTGGCGATATTCACAAAGGTAAATACTACAAGGGCATTCTGTATATGGTTGTAGAGGCGCTCTACGTTGTATTTATGGTCGTTTTCGGCGCGGAACAGCTTTACTGGCTGCCGTCGCTCGGTACACAGGAGCGTATAGTTGAAAAAGATGCCTTCGGTTTTGAAAAGGTTGTAGACGAAGGCCAGAGATCAATGCTTATTCTGCTTTACGGTACGCTTACTGTAGTTGTTACAATTGTTGTATTCGCTATTTACATCAACAATATCAAAGACGCTTACAAGCATCAGCAGATGAGAGAGAACGGCGAGAGACCCACCGGCCTCAGAGAGGACGCGCGTGATTTCCTCGACGGAAAGTATCACATTACCCTTCTTTCGTTCCCGATCCTGATGATTGCGGTATTTAACATTCTGCCGCTGATCTTCATGATATTGATTGCGTTTACCAATTATCACGGCATAAACCACGCGGTTTTGTTTGACTGGAACGGTCTGGCGAACTTCACCAACGTGTTTGACGTTATCAACAGTGACCAAAAGGCCACAACCTTCTTCAGCATTGCGGGCTGGACGCTTATCTGGGCGTTTGCCGCAACATTCAGTAACTACATCCTCGGAATGATCGTTGCTCTTATGATCAACAAAAAAGGCATTAAGTTCAAGGGTGTATTCAGAACAATGTTCGTTATCACCATCGCGGTTCCTCAGTTTGTATCACTGCTTCTGATGAGCCAGATGCTTACACAGGACGGTGCGTTCAATATCTTCCTGGGACTGTTTTCGGGAGAGAATCCGAGGATTGACTTCCTGGGAGCCAGCGCGTGGGGTGCCCGAGCCACGGTAATTATAATCAACTGTTGGGTAGGTATCCCGTACACGATTCTGTCAATGTCGGGTATTCTTATGAATATTCCCGAAGACTTGTACGAGTCGGCGCGTATTGACGGCGCTTCACCGGTCAAGACCTTTACAAAAATCACCCTGCCTTACATGATTTTCGTAACAACACCTCAGCTGATTACTCAGTTTGTAGGTAATATCAACAACTTCAACGTAATCTTCCTGCTGACAGGCGGTAAGCCCAACAACATCGACCTTTACGGTGCGGGCGATACGGATATTCTTGTTACATGGCTGTATCAGTTGTCGATGGGTGAAAAGAAGGACTACGGTCTTGCCTCGGCAATCGGTATTTTGGTATTCATAATCTGCGCTACCCTGTCGCTGATTATCTACAACAATTCCAAATCAATGAAGGATGAGGAGGCGTTCTCATGATTAAAAGCTATAAATTCAGAAGACATCTTTCAAACGCCATCATCTATATCATCCTCGGAGTTATGTGCATTATTTGGGTTGCGCCGTTTGCTTATCTTGTTCTTCACTCGCTGCGCGCGGACGGCGGTGTTCTTACCAATGACGCGCTGCTGCCGAACAGATATACATTCCAGCACTATATTAACCTGTTCGCGGGTTCTGCGGAATCATCGCTTAACTTCCCGAGATGGTTTGTCAACACATTTGTTGTTGCGTGCTTCAGCTGCGTAATTTCCACAATTTCGGTATTGGCTGTTAGTTACGCGTTCAGCCGTCTGCGTTTCGGCATTCGTAAAACCCTCATGAACATCGCCATGATTCTCGGCATGTTCCCCGGATTTATGACCATGATCGCTATTTACTACCTGCTCAAGATCATGGGACTTAACGGTAACCTTGTCGCTCTGGTTCTTTGCTACAGCTGCGGCGCCGGACTTGGTTTCCAGGTTTCAAAGGGATTCTTCGATACGATTCCGCGAGCGCTTGATGAGGCGGCTACGATTGACGGCGCTACGAAAAATCAGATTTTCTGGAAGATCATTCTTCCCATGTCAAAGCCTATCGTTGTATACACGGTTCTTACCGCGTTCATAGGTCCCTGGACAGACTTTATTCTTGCCAAAATCATCATGGGCGACAAGCACGACAACTACACGGTTGCTATCGGTCTGCAGATGATGATTGACCCTGACCATAAGACACAGTGGTTCCAGGAGTTTATGGCAGGCTCGGTTGTAGTAGCTGTTCCTATCACACTTCTCTTCCTGAAGATGCAGAAGTACTATGTAGAAGGCGTTACAGCCGGTGGTGTAAAGGGTTAATTTACCCGTTGCGAAAACAATTTAATTAGCTCAATCGGGGGCGGCAGTCAGTGGCTGCCGCCCCTGATGAATATATCACGAAGGCGGACAAAAATATGTCTGCCGCCGTAAAAAAGGAACATCTATGAAAAAAATACTTTCATTTTTGTTATGCGCGTCAATGCTCGGCTGCTGTGTGTTGTCGGGATGCGGTAATACAGCGTCATCCGAAAGCAAAAGCAGCTCAAAAGCCGAGGAATCCTCAAAGTCTGACAGCGAGAAGACCGAGGATCCCGTAAAAAGCGGCAAGGCGGTCGCGTCCACAGACAAATACCGCAATGTATACCAGATTTTTACCCAGTCCTTCTGCGATTCAAACGGCGACGGCATCGGCGACTTCAAGGGTATTATTTCACAGCTTGACTATCTCAATGACGGCAACCCCGGCGGCGGAGATGACCTCGGAGTTGACGCGCTGTGGATGACTCCCGTCAATCCTTCCGAATCTTATCACAAATACAGCGTTGAGGATTATTACAACGTTGATGAAAGCTTCGGCACTCTGGATGATTTTGACACATTGGTAAAAGAATGTCACAAGCGAGGAATAAATGTTATTCTCGATTTGGTGCTCAATCATATCTCCTACAAAAACCCGCTGTTTTTAGAAGCGTGCGAGGAGGTTAAAAAGGGTAATCTTGACGGCAAGGCTAAGTATTTTGAATTCCACGAAAAGGGTTACTACAGCGATGAAGTAAATACGATTTCTGTCGGCGATTATGTTTGTGAGGCTAACTTCTCACCGACGATGCCGGAGTGGAACCTGAATTCGGACAAAACAAAAGATGAATTCAAAAAAATCGCGAAATTCTGGCTTGACCGCGGTGTAGACGGCTTCAGGCTTGACGCGGTCAAGTATTTTGACAACAAGCACACAAAGGGTGTGGATTTTCTCAAGTGGTTTGTTGACTCGTGCCGTAAGATTAAGAACGACGTCTATCTTGTCGGTGAGGACTGGGATGACGATTTTCAGATCAAGGAGTTCTACGCAAGCGGTATCGACAGCCTTTTCGCGTTTAAGTTCGCCCAGAGCTTTGGCGAAATCGTCGACTCGATTAATATGAGCGCGGGACAGAACCTTGCGAAAAAGTTTACTTCCTATGACAAGAAAATGAGCTCCGCGAATCCCGAGTACATCAACGCGGTTTTCCTTTCCAATCATGATCAGACGCGTATCGGAAACGCGCTTAAAAGCAAAGGACTTGCCGGTGAAAAGTTCGCGGCGAATGTATACATGCTCGTTCCGGGCAATTCATTCACCTACTACGGAGAAGAAATAGGAATGATCGCTCCAAACACCGACAGCGACAAGTATTATCGTCTGCCTATGGTTTTTGACAGCGAAAAGCTTCCCGATATAACGGTCGACGGCGCGTCAACGGTTGAGGCGCCCAGGTACGGCGGAGTTAAACAGCAGCTTGCCGACAAAAATTCGCTGCTTAACCACTATCGCAGAATAATTAACGTTAAGCTTCAGAATCCCGAGATCGCCAGAGGCAGGATTACCTCGCAGCAGACGTTTAACGATCCCGCTGTTGCCGGATACTATATTGAAAAGGACGGCGCAAAGCTGCTTGTAATTCACAATTTCAGCTCCGACAAGGAAAAAACGCTTGAAATTACCAATGATATGATTCCCGACGCAAAGGTCTGCGCTGATTTTCTCGGCTCTGCCGATGACGCGCATCTTGCGATAAGGGACGGAAAAATAACGCTGCCCGCTTATTCATCGGTTGTAATACGCTCGGCCGCGTAATATATTTAAGGCAACACCGCCTTAAAAACACACACAAAGGCACCCTCTTTGTAAAACAGCGTAAATAACAATTTTGCGTAATATTTCGCGTATTATTGATAAAAGTTACCTAAAAATATCTTGACACAACATATGATTTATGGTATCATCATCAATAGAGGGATTACGCTTTTGCGGCAATTCAAATGTATAGTTATGAGGTGTGTTATGGACATTAAAATTCTGACAAAAAGATATAAAACCCCGTCTTATATTAAAGGTATCGGATCACTGCTCTTTATCGCGGTGTTAATTCTGATGATTGCTTTACCTGTGTTTGAGCTGATTCCTCAGGAACAGTACGCCAATGTTTTTAACCTGAACGGTTCCGCCAAGGGAAATACTTATGATTCAACATCGTATACCATCTTTCAGATGATGGAATATGACTACGGCTCGGGTCTTGCGATGGGCATTATGCTTACCCAGTGCATCCTTTCCGCTGTCGCGGGTATCGCGCTTCTGTGGATGAACAGACCTAAGTTAGCATTGATTCCGACATCGCTCATTTGCTGGACGGTTATCTTCTCTGTATTCAGAGCAACCAGTACCATGATCAATCCCGATGTAAACGCAAAGATTCTGAATGGTCACGAATTCTGGACAGAATATGTATCATCGCCGGACAGCATAGTAGCTTCAATGGATCAGCTGACGCTTGAAAAAGCAACAAAAGGAACATATATCCAGCGCTACACTATTGATGGCAAGAATTATATATTCAACACATTCGGCCGCTATTGGCTGCTGTGGGTTGGCGCATTCCTTCTGCTCGTTTGCTCTATCGCGGCAATCATTGTTACAAAGACTCTTATCGAGAAGAAGAAAAAATAATTTAATAACAATTGATATTTCTAAAAGGGTCGGCTCAACAGAGTCGGCTCTTTTTGCCTCCACGCGGCAGGAAGCGCGGGAACGTGACGTTCCATCCGGCGTGAACGTGACGTTCCATCCGGCGCGCCTTTGGAAAACATGATATAACAAAAACGCTTCTGCAACGGCGCATCATATCTCGCGGAAATAAAGGCTCCTTTTATAAAGGAGCTGTCAGCGAAGCTGACTGAGGATTTAAAAAGTGCGATTTCTCTATAATAATCCTCCGGCACGGCATTTATGCCGTGCCACCTCCCTTAATAAGGGAGGATTTCGCTTGAGAAAATGTTATTTTACAGCGCAATCTGTCTGCTCAACCGAAATTCCGCATTCCGGATTATTTCCACTCCCCACACTCCGACCAAAAACAACCAAAAACAACCAAAAACAACCCAAACAACCTAAACAGCCCAAGAAGAAGAAAAAGAAGAGGAAGAAGAAAAGGAAAAGGAAGAAGAAAAGGAAAAGGAAGAAGAAAAAGAAGAGGAAGAAGAAAAGGAAGAGTAAGAAGAAAAGGAAGAGGAAGAAGAAAAGGAAGAGGAAGAAGAAAGCAGCTTGCGCAGATGTGCCGCCGTCGCCTCCTCCCATGAAATTTTATAGTTAATACAAATACTGTGTTGATACACGCATAGTAAGTGTTGGGAAATTTTTCGGTTAGAGGTATAAAAGCCTTGACAACTGTCAAATATTAGTTTATAATGTTTAGGCGTGAATATGGCATAACTGCGCCCTTTTATAGGTAGGGGCGAGGCTGCCGGTTCACATGCTTATCAATTCTAAATACTGCTGAAAGGAGGAAAAACATGCCTACATTTAACCAGTTGGTACGCAAGGGCAGAGAGGTTTCTGAGAAGAAAGCAAAGGCACCTGCGCTTTTGAAGGGCTGGAACTCTAAGAAAAGAGTTGCTATCAACCAGAACTCCCCGCAAAAAAGAGGTGTTTGTACTGCTGTAAAGACCGCTACCCCTAAA